>JANYJP010000027.1 GCA_025358455.1 Bacteroidales bacterium | reverse complement strand
TGATTGTCCACCAATGAGCCCCTCCAGTTGCGTTCCAGACTTAGTAGTCCCTGAGCAAAAGACTCTTCAACTCCGGTCCCTATAAAATACCGGCTATAATCGCGAAGTATATCAGTGACATTTGCATCTGGATCCCAGCCTAAACCACTCCAGATAAATTTATTTACATCATCATTACAACCTTCTGAGTACGTAAGGAACCCATACTCTGCAATAGGTTGTAATCTTTTAAATATTTTGGTTTCATCTATCGGGCGAGGATTGATTGTCTCACGATTAAGAGTCGATATAAATGCAAAGTCCCAATCCGGAACCGGATACTGAGCCCCCAATGAATGTGTAATATCCGGATAAAAACGCATCTTATAGCGTTTAGGTACTTTTGCACGTAAAACATCCAGACTTTCTCTTTGCTGCGGACCAAATACAACTCCTTCCAGCCAAACTGGTTCTGTTTTCATTATATCGTAAAACTCATCCATCCATGCAGAATTAAAACCTTGTGGTGACATCCACATTTTGGCACCGGGATGTAACTTTTGCAACTGTAAAGTTTGCTTTTCCAGCATTGCAAATAAAACTTTAGGTGCTGTATGTCCAGGATCTCCGCCAGGAACAAATACAGCATCTACTTGCGGTAACTGACGAAGTACATCTCCCCATTCTTTTAATGCTTTATCTTCAGTAGCTTTATCGTTATAGTCCTTTTCCATAGCAGGATACCATATCCAACATTCAATTCCATATTCTTTAGCCAACCTTGACATCTCGATCATCATTTTCATCGGATCCATAGGAAAATGAGGACTATCCGCATCATCATCAGAAACAGGAGGGATCAATTCAATTGCATTAGTTCCAAATACGACCAGGTCACGGATATATTGTTCCCACATCGGGACCGACCATGCATCATAAGCATTGGTTTTTGGACGATACCCTAACTGATGTCCTCTTAAGGGATAACCAGGCGCAGCTGATAAATCAACCTGATGTGAAAGAGAAACTGTACTTCTGGAATAATCCATAATTCGAAGTAGCCTGCCAGCTCCGAAAAGCACACCACGTGCATCATTTCCGGCTACTACAACTAACCCTGATTCAAGTGTTAAAATTCTATACCCCTCAGGTTTTTCATTCCCTGTAACCTTTAGTTTTTCTGCCAGAACGGGAAACGTGCGAATTAAATCATTACGTTGACCCAGTACAACTCCTTTATTACCTTTTTCAGGTAATTTATTTGCAATAGTCCAATTCACCCAACTTCTCTTTTTAACTTCATCGAGCAACATTTCTGAAGCTTTCATTTCCGGACCACTCATTCCCGGCGGGAGGATAAGGACAGCAGAAGAAAGGTCAATCTGAGAATCCTTTAAAACATTCTTGTCTGTCTTGTCTTGAGCTGAAACTATTTGCATATTGAAGTAAATGCATGCAATAACAGCAAAACAAAATATTTTTTTAAGCATAGCTATAATTTTAAATACGGTTATGTACTTACGATTTGACTCATATTAAATTATTCGATTGTTTAATATCCAGCATTCTGATCCAATTTTACACTAAAGTTAGCATCAATTGCTGTTTGTGGAATCGGAAAAAATTCATGATAATCCTGAATGGTAGTTCTAGTTGATTCAAGCAAACTATACTTACGAGTCCGTTCTACCAATAAACCCATTCGGGTAAGGGTACGTCTGCGCGGCTCTTCTGTTATAAGCTCACGAGCACGTTCGTCCAGAATATAATCTAGTGTAACATCGGCAGCCAGAACAGGCTTTGCCCCTGCTCTATTACGTAAAACATTAATGTCGTCAGCAGCATTTTGAAGTGAACCTTTTCTAAAATTAGCTTCGGCACGAAGTAAATAGGTTTCTGCCAAACGGTATATCATAACGTCTTTACCCGTGTTTCCTGATGTATTGACATTGTTCATAGGTTTACCTTCCACCTTTCTTGAATATGCAAAGATATTTCTCATTGTATCCTCCTGATTTTTTATTTGCTTCATCAGCACCTCCTGACCAAAATATTTTGATGCTGGGTTATTGTAATAAAATTTGCGTCGCATATTGTGAACAGAATTGCGCATGTCTTTATTAAAATTATCTTTCCATATCCCATATAATAAATAATTTGTTCCACGGCAAGGTCCGGTGCCTCTTCCAAGGCTATCTGTAACCACCATAGCTTTACCATCCTTATCCAAAAATTTAACCAAGAATGGAGCCCATTGCCGGAGCATACTATTTCCGCCTCTTGTTCCACTACCACCTAATGTAAATGGTTCAAATTGCCATACATAAATGGATTCCATATTTCCGGAGCTTCTGTTTTGATTACCATCCTGGAAAAGATCAGAGTATACATCCCCCGGTTGGGCAATCTGACTTCCAAATCTTGTGGTCATTATGTGGTACAATCCTGAATTGATTACCTGATTGGCACTCTCGACTGATTTATCATAATCTCCTAAACTAATATATACCTCACTAAGCAGATGATCAGCTGCAGCTTTTACAATGCGTCCCTCATTGGTTTTAGCCACAGTTGCAGGTAACCATTTGGAAGCGAATTCCAGGTCAGTCTTAACAAACTCATAGATTTGCTCCCTAGAAGCTCTTGAAAAATCAGACTTTGGTCCCTCATATAAAGTGTCTACCAATGGAACTCCTCCATAGATATTGGCCAAAAGATTGTAAGTATATGCCCTGTAAAAGCGCGCTTCAGCAATTACTGCATTTCTTTCAGCTTCAGATGCCCAAATATTTTTTGATTCAGGTTTATTTGCATATACAATTATTGTATTAGCTTGAAGGATCATTTTAGTATAAGCCCAATTCCAAATGCTTATTACTTCCCTTGTTGTCGGGTTTAGATAAGTATTGTAATTTTTATAAAATGTAAATTCTACACCTGCAGCGGAAACTATATCTGTTCCAATAAAGTTCATAATGTAAGATTGATCATCCATTGCCATTTCTTCCCTCGCATATGCACTTAGTCCGACCAGGTAATTCTGGAAACCCACTTTATTGGATAGTACAATATTAGGGCTTAAAGTACCCAGAGGTTTTTCATTCAGCAAGTCCTTTTCACATGAACTGAAAAAGAAAACAGAAGCTAACAATATTCCTCCCGGAATCAGGGATTTATAATGTGAAAATATTTTTAAAGATTTCATAATCGTTTATTTATTTGATGAATAATGTCCCAAATGATTAAAAGCCAACATTTGCTCCAAAAGTTATTGTACGAGGCATAGGGTACATACTTGTTGAAGTGTCACCGCTTTCAGGATCTGTTCCAAGCCATTTAGTGAATGTGTACAAGTTTTTACCACTCATAAAAACCTTCAAATTTGACATTTTAAGAAAATTTAACGTCTTTTCAGAAAACTGGTAGGACAAGTAAACATCCTGTAGCCTTACAAAATTTCTACTCATGTACCATCCATGAGATAAAGGATTATTATAAACCAAAGAAGGACGTGTAGCGGATTTATTTTCAGCAGTCCAATATCCGGCATCCAATTGATTTAAACCTCTACCCGGTGCATTAGGGCTCACAGCGGTATTTAAGAGAGGAAAGGAAGAAATCCAACCAAGCATAGCATTTGCAAATACAGAAAGAGATAAATTACCATAACGAAAATTATTAGTGATGCCGATCCTATAGTCTGGCTGTCCGCCTGAGCCAATAATTGTTCGATCGTTCGCATCTATTTTCCCATCTGCATTGATATCTTTGAGTCGTACGAAACCAGGTTTTGATCCTGCCGGAATTTGATCTCCCTCTTGATAGATTCCATCAATCTTATAACTGTAATAAGTAGTGATAGGATGCCCAATAAACCAATTGTTTGAAAGATCGTCATCTTCTAAACCATCACCATTTGTGTCAGTATTGTACAGGTGAACAATTTTATTTCTGTTAGCAGAGAAAACGAAACCAGTCACCCATTCAAACTTGCCTTTTTGGACGTTAACTGAGTTTAAGGTGAGTTCTATACCCTTATTATTGGTGTTACCAATATTAGTAAAAATGCTATTAAACCCTGTCATTACGGGTATTGAACGTCTGACAAGTAAATCACTTGTATTACTATTGTAGGCCTCAAAAGTACCGTCAAGTCTGCTCTTAAACAAATCAAAATCAATGGCAAAATTCGCTGTATTGGTGGTTTCCCATTTCAAATTACGATTGGACATTGATGCAGAAATGACTCCTAATTGTGTAGTTCCTCCATCACCGTATACATACTGTGTTATACCGGATAAGCTCAATGATTGGTAAGGCCCAATAGCCTGGTTACCGACTGAACCATAAGAAAATCGTAGTTTCAACATATCAATAATAGATACTTTCTTAATAAAATCCTCTTCTGAAACAATCCAGGCCAGTGATGCTGAAGGGAAAGTCGAGTATTTGTTATTGGCTGCAAAAACCGAACTTCCATCCCGGCGGGCAGTTAGTGTCAGAAGGTATTTTTCTTTAAACCTGTAATTAACACGAAACATAGATGATACTCCTTCAGAAGCAGATGCTGTAGAATTGGTTGACATTATACTTCCTAAAATGAGATTATTATAGCCAAGCGCATCCGAACTTAATTGGCTCGCAGATGCTGTTGTAGATTCTAACTGCTCATGATTACGACCATATAAAAGTGTAAAGTTTAAAGAATGATCTCCAAATTTCTTGTTATAAGTAAGAATGTTCTCAAGTAACCAATCAAAATTAAGTTGATTTAATTTACTGGCATCCTTTGTATTATTGGTTAAATGGGTGTCCTGTCTGAAGAAGTTGTAATTATGATAGAAGCGATAATTTGGTGAATAGTTTACACGGTAACTCAATCCATCAATAAAAGGAACAGTAATCATAGCATAAAAATTACTAAAAATATTATTATAGATCTCTTCATTCGTAGTTAAGATAGATGTACGAATTGAGTTGCCATAAGCTTGATCCTCAGGAACAACATATTGAGTTGGCTCGCCATCCGGATAATACCAGTTGCCATAAGGACTATTCGTGTAAGCATTACCAAGATCAGCAGAAACCCCAGAGAGGTCACGGTGAACAAATGTCGTATTGATTCCGATGTTTAGCCAATCAGTGATCTTGTTATCAAAATTTGATCTGATTGACATTCTCTTTTGATTATCACCAAAAACCACTCCCTGTTCGTCAACCAATGCCCCGGAAAGATAATAGTTGGTGAATTTAGATCTTCCAGATATGTTCATGTCATAAGATCCAATTCTTCCTGGTTGTGAGGCTTCATCCCAAGGATTATGACTAATTCCTGCAGAATAATTATCTGCCTCGGATTTATTTAGATATGTAGTAATTTTAGCTGGATCAGCCTCTAATCCAGACTGCGCACGCCAATCCAACTTACTTTGTGCATACCTTTCAGGGCTAAACAATTTTACTTTATAACCCCAATCTGATACTCCTTGAAAAGCATTGAATTTAATGCTAGGCTTTTCAGTTGTCCCATCTTTGGAAGTAATCAGGATTACTCCATTTGCAGCTCTTGAACCATAGATAGCAGCTGCACTAGCGTCCTTTAATATCTCTAATGATTTGATATCGTTAGGATTTATATCTTCTAAACTACCACTAAAGATAATTCCATCAAGTACAATCAAGGGAGCGTTTGAAGCGCTTAACGACCTAGGCCCGCGAATTAGAATTGTTCCATTTTGACCAGGTCTGCCACTATTTGTTACTTGTACACCTGCAACAGTTCCTCTAAGTACTTCATTTAAATTTGTATTGGACAAACTAGTCGTTTTAGTCATGTCAACTTTAGTTACAGATCCGGTAACATTACGTTTGGATTGAGTTCCATACCCTACTACAACAACCTCATCAAGACCCTTCACTCCGCCCACAAGAGCAACACTGACAGTAGTCTTGCCGATTACTGAAACTTCCTGAGTAACATAACCAATAAACGAGAATACTAAAGTTGCATTCAGGTCGTTTATCGATAATGAGTACTTTCCTTCTGCATCTGTAATAGCACCAATAGTTGTCCCTTTAACCTGAATGTTTACCCCGGGCATTGCATCGCCGGTCAGACTATCAGTAACTTTGCCGGTAACAGATTTGGTTTGCTGTTCCTCGAAAGAGCCTGGATCCATGTCAGCCGTGGGATATAGAATGTAATTGCTTGCAAAGACCTGTGTTAAACCCACAACAGTTAAAATGAACATTAGAGACATAAATTTAAAGCATTTCATGCTCCAAATCGGAGGCATCAGACCTCTGATTCTCGATTTTTTTTTCATAGTTTTAAGTGATTTGATTATTAGATAGTTGCATTAATATATTATTGAATTTATAATACGAATACTTTACTTAATCGTTTGTTATTATTTTTGTTTTTTTCCTTTTCATTGTCTATCCTTTCACTTTTATTGATTTTTAAGTAAACCGGGCTTTCACCCGGTTTGACCCCCCCAACTAACTAACCAACTAACTTATTTATATAATGGACCGAAAGTATTACATGATCTGTAATCAGAACCCTCTTTTTCACTTCCAAACGAATTCCAGGCACTTGGGCGGAAAATATTTTCCTCCGCTATATTATGCATACAAACCGGAATTCTGAGAATTGATGCAAGTGTGATCAAATCAGCTCCAATATGGCCATAGGATATTGCACCATGATTTGCTCCCCAATTAGCCATCACGGAATAAACATCTTTGAAAGGCCCGATGCCGTTAGTCCTGGGAACAAACCAGGTAGTTGGCCAGGTTGGATCTGTTCTTTTATCCAAAATTTCATGGATCTCATCCGGCAATTCAACGGTCCACCCTTCTGCAATTTGTAAAACCGGGCCAAGTCCTTTAACAAGATTAATCCTGCTCATGGTCACAGGCATCTGTCCAGCTGTTTTAAACTGCGATGAGAATCCTCCACCGCGAAAATATTCCAGATTGTCTGGACACCATCTGGTGTTTTCAAGGCATTTATTTACTTCTGCCGGAGTTATCTCCCACCATGGCTTCATCGCGGGCTTACCTTGTTTATCACGTTGTTGGGCAGTAGCATCCAAGGTAGTAGAACCTGAATTAATTAAATGAATAATCCCGTTCTCTGCTAATCCAGTCAAGTTCTTACCTGTCGCTCGTTTTACTGCTTCAGGGCTCCAATAAGTCCGAACGTCTGAGAATATCTGAGCGGTATTTGTGAGTAAATGTCCAAATAGCATGGATACGCCATTTAAACTATCATTTTCAGTTGCAAACACAAATGCCTCTCTTGTTCCGTTCCAATCAAAAGAAGAGTTCAAAATAGTTTCAGAAAAATCTCCGGTTGGATAATAATCGGTCCATTGACGTTGGCCCTGAAAGCCTCCCACAAGTGCATTATGACCTTTACCTTCCTCAGAATAACCCATTTTCGATATCTGAGGATTACCAATCATCAAGTCCCTGATAATAAGAGTCATTTTCACATTAACCTCCCATTCCCAGTCTTTTCTTTTGCGATCTGAAGGATTTTTGTTTGGATCCATCCCTTCTATACAATTCTTTTTAACCCAAACCATTGCTTTCTTAAATTCTTCCTTGTCATATATTTCTTTCTCAATCCGACCTAATATTTCTATCATGTCTACAAACTCAGTCCGCATTCCAAGGTAATCTTGAAAAAAATCAGGATTTACAGTTGAACCAATTATACCCATTGAAGTATATCCAAGTGACAGATATGACTTCCCCTTCATTAAACCTACAGCTAATCCTGCCTTAACAAACCGTAATATTTTCCCCTTTACTTCTTCAGGAATTGACTGATCGCCAGAATCCTGTACATCTCTCCCATAAATACCAAATGTGGGCAGTCCTTTTTGAGTATACCCGGCTAATGCTGATGCCAGATAAACAGCACCAGGACGTTCTGTTCCATTGAATCCCCAAATTGCTTTTGGAATTAAAGGATCTGAATCCATCACTTCTGTTCCATAACACCAACATGATGTAACAGTCAAAGATACACTAACTCCTTCTCTCTCGAATTGATCAGCACAACGCGCAGCATCAGCGACTCCTCCAATTGTTATTTCCGATATGACACATTCTACTTTTTCTCCTCCTGGAAATCGAAGGTTTTCTTCAATTAATCGGGCAGCAGTTTTAGCCATGTTCATTGTTTGCTCTTCTAAAGATTCGCGTATACCTCGTTCTCTGCCATCTATCACTGGACGTATTCCTACTTTTGGTAACCGTCCTGTTAATCTATTTACCATATTTTTAATGTTTATTGTGAATTGCTATCATTGTGTTTATTCATATAGAATTATAAAGATTAATCGTTTAATCATTTTTTCAAAAAATTACCCGCTGGAACTACGAATAATCAACTTCGACTCTAAAATAACTTGTGAGATCTTAGGTGATTTGGTGTCACTCAAATAATCCATAAGAGTTTTAACTGCTTCACTAGCCATTTCTTCAATTGGCTGTTTTATATAAGTAATTGGGGAGTAAAACAAATCGAAACAATCACCCCCATCAAATCCAATAAAACCCAGATCATCTGGAATTCGTATATTATTATCATAAACGCAGCGTAATCCTTCAACAGAAAGTAAATTTGTTGAAAAAATTATTGCATCTATATTTTTATGTTTGACAAATAAACTCATGCAAGCATTTGAAATTTCTGATTTGTCTTTACTTGTACTAACTTCTATTACACAAATATTATCAGATAAATTAGATGATTTCATAGCATCCAAATAACCTCTAACTCTTTCTTTCATATGAATTAGAGATGTTTTGTATGCTACTATTGCTATTCGCTTGAATCCCTTTTTTAATAAATGTGAGGTAGCATCAAACGTAGCTTGATAATTGTTTAGAACAACATAGCTGGCACTAATTTCCGGGAAAAATCTATCAACTAAGACTAACGGAATTTTATTTTGAATAAGGTTTTTAATTTGTCCATTTGTTCCTTCTGCCGGAACAATTATTAAACCATCAACTTGTCTTTTTAAAAAGTTACTTATTATTAAATCCGATTTTTGAACTTCTTCATCTGAACTACCTATAATTACAATATAACCAAACTTTATAGCTTCATTTTCGATACATCTGGCAAGATAACCAAAAAACGGGTTAGAAATATCGGCTACAATTAGCCCAAGAGTTTTAGTTGCCCCTTTCTTTAAACTACGTGCTATTTCATTGGGTTGATAACCCAATTCTTCTGCAGTCTGCCTTATTTTATTTGCTACTTCATCACGTACTCTTATCCCGTTCCCTTTCCCTTTTCCATTAATTACTGAGGATACAAGCGCTGTTGAAACTCCAACCTTCAATGCAATATCTTTTAGAGATGTTCTTTTTTGCATATTCATCTATCTCAAATCTTGTAATAATATTATAATCAAGCTTGTAACTAATCGTTTTATAATTTCAACATTACCCGGAGTTCTTAACTCTGTCATAAAACAAATCTTATAAAAATTTTAAACTCTGAAAAACAAAAGTATGATAAACGTTTAACTATGCAAATATTTTTTTATGCTCTTAAACATATTAAAATCCCAAGTCTCAAAAATGAGTCCCCTCCGAAAAGCTAGGACAGCTTTAATACAAAAGTTCAAAATCAGATTTATCACATTCGATAAATCATGTTCAAAGAAGTTCGATTTTCGTCCCCGCAGCTCAACCTTAGCCCTCTACAGCTTTAGCGACGGAGAAATAAAATCAATAGGGATGCCACTTTTCGGAAATCGAAAAGGAAGAGAGTGATTAATTCACTCACTGTCCTCTCACACCACCGTAAATTCCATTCGGCATACGGCGGTTGGTAAAGTATCAGAGATTATAGTTTAGAATTGATTGAATCAAAATTTTCACCTATCAATATTTACTTTGCTTAAATAAAAATTTATCCGACAATCCGCAAGTTTTTATCCTGAATCGCTGTTCTAACCTTATTGTTCCGTAAATAGAAAATTTATAGTACATATTGCCCACTATATCAATCTTGTATCATAGAAGATCGGTTATTGGACAAGGGAATGAGCTTAAAGAATCAAGAAAAGGTGATAACTTTAGCACCGAAAAGAAAATAATTATATTTATATTTAATTGATTTACTTAAAGATATGATACAGGACACTAGGAGAATAAGACGCTATAGCGTTTATAACAGTTTTTTGTGAAATTTGGGAGCAAAGCAAATCTTAAACCTGAAATCAAAATATAACTTTTAAATAATGAAGAATTTTCTCGCCAGTTTTCCTGCTCCTGACAAACTTATTAAAAAGAGACAGGGACTCACATTCCCTGAATACCGGGAAGCAAACGGTCATATTCATACACCATATTCATTCTCAGCTTTTTCAGAACTGGAAACTGCTTTTAAAATGGCCGGAGATGAGAAAATAGCTGTTCTGGGCATTAATGATTTTTATGTGACTGACGGCTATGATGCTTTTCATAATGGGTGCATGAACCACAAAATCTTTCCTCTTTTCAATATTGAGTTTATTGGTCTGCTGAAGGAGGAACAACAGAAAGGTATAAGGATAAATGATCCCAATAATCCCGGAAGGATATATTTCAGCGGGAAAGGCCTTGATTATCCGTTTGATACAGGCTGGCGGCAAAAAAGACAGCTTAAGAAAGTAATAAAGCAGAGCCAGGTTCAGATAAGAGCAATGATCACTAAATTAAATCAGTTAATTGAAAAGGAAAATCCTGCTATTAATTTATCCTATGCGTCAATAAAGAAAGAATTTGCACAAGAACTGGTCCGTGAAAGGCATATTGCAAAAGCCTTGAGAGTTCTTACAATAAAAAGTTTCCCTTCTGCCATACAACAGCTTAACTTTCTTGAATCATTATACGGAGGGAAAAAATCCAAAACCTGCATGGAAGATGCAGCGGCTATTGAAAATGAGATCAGGTCGAATCTCTTGAAGAGCGGTGGAGCGGCATTTGTTGCTGAAGATAAAAACTCATTTCTAGAACTTAAAAAGATCATTAAAATAATTATTAAAGCCGGCGGGATACCCTGCTACCCTGTACTGCTTGACGACCCCTCAGGCAATTACACAGAGTATGAAAAAGATCTGGAGAAATTTTATCAATCTCTTAAAGATCAGGGTATTGAGTGTATAGAGCTGATCCCCGGGAGAAATGACATTTCTATCATAAAGAACTTTGTGGGATTCTTTCATAATAAAGGATTTTTAATAACGTTTGGGACTGAGCACAATACACCTGAGATGATACCGCTTACAGTCACAGCAAGAGGTTCTGTTCCACTTGATGAGTCATTAAAAAAGATCGCATGGGAAGGAACCTGTATTATTGCAGCTCATCAATATCTGAGAGCCCAAGGCAGACAGGGATATGTTTTGCCCGATGGGACACATAGCGTTAAGCAGAAGCAAGAACTCGCAAACCTTGGAAAACTAGTTATTGAATACTTCTTAAATAACCATCAGCATGAAGACGGAAATAAATGAACTGATAAAAATTTCAAATTTTTACGGAAGCAGTAAGGAGTATGTCATTGCAGGAGGTGGCAATACTTCTTTCAAAGATGCTGATACAATATGGATCAAAGCGAGCGGGCATTCGCTTGCTGACCTGACCGGGGATGGACTGGTGGCATTAAACAGGGAAAAACTTCAGGTAGTATCTTCTAATACATATTCAGACGATCCGACAACGAGAGAGGAACAGGTTAAAACAGATTTGTTCAGGAGCATCGTGGACCCGGCTGAAAATAAGCGTCCTTCTGTTGAGACATCACTTCACGAAATAATTAAATATAAATATATTGTACACCTTCATCCTACACTTATTAATGGATTACTTTGCAGTAGAAATGCAAAGAACCTGACTCATAAGTTATTCGGAGAAAGTGTTCTTTTTGTACCGTATGTTGATCCCGGATATACACTTTTCAAGAAGCTTGAATCGGAAATTATCTTATATCGCGGAAAGTTCACAAAAGATCCTCAGATAATTTTTCTTGAAAACCATGGGTCATTTGTCGGAGCTGATACAACAGATGAGATCAGAAATATTTATGATGATATTATTCAGAAAATCAGTAAAGAGTTATCTCCGATAACCGAAATCAATCCTCTGCCATATAACCCTATTCTTAATAAGGTTCTGCCTGCGCTTCGGATCCTGCTCTCAGGAAAACAGCCGGGAGTAATAAGGTTCCGTCATAACTCTCTTATTGCAAAATTTTATCACAACCAGCAGGAATTTCATAAAATCTCGCTGCCGCTTACCCCGGATATCATTGTTTACTGCAAAACAAATTATTTATATATTGAACAGTCATCTACAGCCGAGAAGATCCTCAATTCATTCAGGGTCCAGTTGCCTCATTTTGTATCCGAATATGGCTATTCACCCAAAGTTCTTATAATTAAGGACATGGGGCTCATTGCAATAGCTGAAAACTATGCCTCAGCTGAGGCCTGCCTCGATATATATGAAGATTTGATTAAAATTAGTTATTATGCGTCACTTCGCGGAGGCATTAAATTCCTTACACCTGAACAAGTAGATTTCATCGATCATTGGGAAGTTGAAAACTACAGGAGAAAAGTATCTGTGTCAGATAATGAGGTTAACAAGCTGAGTAATAAGGTTGCCGTTATTACCGGAGGTGCACAGGGCTTTGGAGCAGGGATCACTGAGCATCTTTATGAACTTAAAATGAATGTTGTTATCGCCGACCTGAATGAGGAAGCTGGTAATTTATTAGCATTAAAGTTATTATCAAAAAAATTCTCAAATAAAGCAGTTTTTATAAAGACAGATGTTGCCGATCCAATATCAGTTAAAGATCTTATCTCAGCCACTGTCAGGGAATTTGGTGGTTTGGATTTAATGGTTAGCAACGCGGGGATTTTAAGAGCCGGAGGACTTGATGAAATGGACCCGGACACATTTGCAAAAACCACTGACGTTAACTACAAAGGCTATTTCCATTGTGCAAAATATGCTTCTGAGGTCATGAGACTTCAGAATCAGGAGAACCCTGATTATTTTACTGACATAATCCAGATCAATTCAAAATCAGGTCTCAGGGGAAGCAATCGTAATTTTGCCTATGCCGGCGCCAAGTTCGGTGGTATAGGTCTGACACAATCATTTGCAATGGAACTTGCTCCCTGCAGAATAAAGGTAAATTCTATTTGTCCGGGTAATTTCTATGAAGGTCCGCTTTGGTCAGATCCGCATAACGGACTATTTGTCCAGTATCTTAAAACTGGAAAGGTCCCGGGAGCAAAAACTATTGAAGATGTCAGGAAATTTTATGAAAATCAGGTTCCAATGAAAAGAGGATGCAAACTGGAAGATGTGATGAAAGCACTATTATATATTGTTGACCAGGAATATGAAACAGGACAGGCTGTTCCGGTCACCGGAGGACAGGTGATGCTGGGGTAAGACGCGGACTGAGGCGTGTGGTTGTCAAGGAAAATTGGAACGTAGAACAAATAAAGACTGAATTAAGGATGAAAACTAAAGCGGTAAGAATATATGGCAAGAAGGACCTCAGGCTGGAGGAATTTGAGTTGCCGGAGCTGAAGGAGGACGAGATCCTTGCTCAGGTTATTTCTGACAGCATATGCATGTCATCACATAAAGCAGCCTTGCAAGGGGCTGATCATAAGCGGGTTCCTGACGACATCCAGATACACCCTACAATAATAGGTCATGAATTTGCGGGTATAATACTTGAAGTCGGTAAAAAATGGCAGCACAAATTTCATAAAGGACAGAAATTTTCAATTCAACCGGCTATGAGTCAGATGGGGACCCTTGATGCCCCGGGTTACTCCTACCGATATATCGGTGGAGATGCAACACATGTCATAATACCACAAATAGTAATGGAAGCAGACTGCCTTCTCCCCTACGACGGCGAGGCCTTTTTCCCTGCTTCTCTCTCTGAACCTATGTCGTGCATAGTTGGCGCATTTCATGCAAGCTATCACATACCTCCGGGGACATATGTTCATGAAATGGGAATACGGAAAGGCGGCAAAATGGCTATTTTGGCAGGTGTTGGGCCTATGGGACTTGGCGCTATTGATTATGCATTACACCAGGAACGGAAACCCGGACTTCTTGTGGTCACTGATATTGACGATAACAGGCTATCAAGAGCTGCCAGTCTTTTTACTCCTGAGCATGCTAAAAAGCAGGGAATACACCTGATATATGTAAACACAACGAAGATGAACGACCCTGTAAAATATATGCGTAATCTTGCAGGGGGAGAAGGTTATGATGATGTCTTCGTATTTGCACCTGTTAAACCGGTTGTTGAACAGGCAGACGGAATACTTGGTTTTGACGGGTGCCTGAACTTTTTCGCGGGTCCTACAAATCCTGAATTCAAAGCTGAATTCAATTTCTATAATGTCCATTATTCATTCACTCATATTGTTGGCACATCAGGCGGCAACACAGATGATATGAGAGAATCGTTGAAGATGATGGGCGAAGGGAAGCTCAATCCGGCCATTATGATAACACATATCGGAGGACTTGATTCAGTGGTTGATACAACATTGAATCTTCCGCAAATACCCGGAGGCAAGAAACTCATTTATACCAATATATCAATGCCACTTATCTCACTTCATAAACTCGAAGAATCAGGTAAGAACAATAAGTTATATGCAGGTCTTAGTAAAATTGTGGCGAAAAACGATTTTATATGGTCACTTGATGCTGAGAAATATCTGCTTGCCAACGCGGAACCAATCTGATGCCAAACCGATTAAATGAATATAATATTCTCTGTGCAACAAAAAAAGAAGAACTTACAAAGAGTAAATAGAGCTATTCAAATTAAAGTTTGTGTTTCAATTCTTTTGCAAATTCCTCAGAGATATAATTTTCGTAACTCATACAAACATGAGTTGCAAATGAAACTGCTGTGGTTATAATTTTTGACCAGTCAACTTCGGTAAGCGTCTCCATCTGCTCCCTCTTAATATTATTACGATAAATTGAAGTCAGCATCCCCGCATTGAAATTATCTCCTGCACCAATAGTACTTACAGGTTTGATTTTCTGAACCGGAAATTTTCCCGCGAAAGCCGGGGTCCTTACATAAACACCATCAACATTTGCAGTGTAAACCAAACACTTACAGAATCCTTTCACAGCCTCATACGCCTCATCAGGACTTTTAGTCCCGAAAATATTCATAAAATCCTCATCCGATCCTCTCAAAAAACCAGCCATTTTCATATTTTCAATAACTAATGGTCTTAATGTATCCAGTTCTGAAAGGTGCGATTGCCTGAAATTAGGATCATAAAGAATTAATCCTCCATTTTCATTTGCATTGTTAATGAATTTTTTAAATTTTTCCCTTATCTCAGGCCAGATAGCATAAAATGATCCGCATTGAATTATGTCGTCTTTTTTAATCTCAGGAAATTCTATATCGAGACGTTTTTCAGGGAAATCTTTATAGAAGGTATAGCTTGCATCGTTTTTCTCATTCAAAAATGCAAGGGCGAGCGAAGTATTACCGTCACGGAAACGATGGACAAAAGAGCTATCTACTCCATTATCCTTTAGAAAATTATCAATCAATGTTCCAATATCATCCAAACCATATTCGCTTATAAAAGAAACGGGTAATTCCATACGACCCATTGAGACAGCACTATTTAAAACTGATCCTCCGGCTTTAGCTGCCCGGGGTTGCCCATTTTTAAAAATTATGTCCAGGACAGTTTCGCCGATTCCGTAGATCTTTCTCATCTGTAAGGTTTTTTAAAATGTGTTATGGGGTGAATTTACAGATAATTTATTAACGACACAAAGACGGGACTAACAGACTGCAAGACTCCATGACTATAATTTTTCTATATTTGCTATATAATATTCCGAACAATATGAAAGCAATGATGCTCACCGGGATAAGACAGATGGAGCTGAAAGAAATTTCCGAACCGTCAATTGTAAATCCAAAGGATGTTAAAATAAAGATGTCGGTAGTCGGTGTTTGCGGTTCTGATATCCATTATTATACACAGGGGAAGATAGGTTCGCAGAAAGTACAATATCCATTTACTGTAGGACATGAAGGGGCAGGTGTAGTGGTTGAAGTAGGGAAAGCAGTTAAGAGTGTCAGACCGGGGGATATAATTGCTATTGATCCGGCCATGCCATGCCGGGAATGTGATCAGTGTCTTGCCGGAAGGTATCATACCTGCCGGAAACTAAGGTTTCTCGGATGTCCGGGTCAGGCTGAAGGCTGCCTGATGGAATATATTGTGATGCCTGAGGAGAGCTGTTTTCCGCTCAGGGGAAAATTAGTTCCTGACAACGGTTCAATTTCCGAACCCCTGGCAATAGGTGTATATGCAGTCAAGAAAGCAGGCATTGTTAAAGGTACAAAAATCGGCATATTAGGATTCGGCCCTATTGGTATGAGTGTTATGCTTGCGGCCAAAGCACAGGGCGCAGAGAGCATTCATGTTACTGATAAAATTGACCCCAGACTTTCAATTGCCAAAAAGGAAGGAGCCTTAATTACAGGTAATCCATTAAACGAAGATGTTGTAAGTAAAATATTGAATAACAGTAAATTAGGTCTTGATATCGTATTTGAATGCTGTGGTCAGCAGGAAGCATTGGATCAGGCTGTTGATATACTTAAACCAGGTGGCCGGCTGGTCGTCATAGGCATCCCGGAATTCGACCGATGGTCTATTAATGTTGAGAATACACGAAGAAGAGAAATATCGATCCAATTCATACGCCGCCAGGTAGACTGTGTTAAACTATCTCTTGAAATGATTAATAACGGATTAATCAATATTGATAATATGGTTACACACAGATTCCCATTCTCTGAAACACAAGACGCTTTTGACCTGGTAGCAGATTACAGAGATGGTGTAATGAAAGCTATGATCGACTTTTGATTCGGATGTAATAATTTTTCTTAAGAATAATTTATATACAATATGAAAAGAAATTCTATTAAAATTGCCGGCCTTCTGGCCTTTATTCTGATCTCTGGTTTTATAAAAGCCCAGACAAAGGAACAGAATAATCTTCCCGGATGGGCATTTGGCGGCTTTGTAAGACCAGCTAATGTTAACCCTATAATTTCGCCAAACACCGATTCCCGATTTTTGGATCCTATGACCAATAAACCCAGCGGATGGGAAGCAAATTACACCTTTAATCCGGGAGCAGCAATAAAGGATGGAAAGGTTATTGTATTGTACAGAGCTGAGGATCTGACAGGTGTCGAAATTGGAACAAGAACTTCCAGGTTGGGTTATGCTGAAAGCACAGATGGAATTCATTTCACAAGGAAGACTGCTCCCGTCATGTTCCCGGGTAATGACTCTCAGAAAGAATATGAATGGCCGGGAGGATGCGAAGATCCACGTGTTGCAGTTACAGAAGATGGAACATATGTAGTTTTTTACACTCAGTGGAATCGTAAAATACCACGTCTTGGAGTTGCCACCTCAACAGATCTTATAAACTGGACAAAACATGGTCCAATTTTCAAAAAAGCCTTCAATGGCAAATTCTGTGATACACCTCATAAGTCAGCTTCGATCCTGACTAAATTAAACGGAAACAAGCAGGTAATTGCAAAAATTAACGGAAAGTACTGGATGTATTGGGGAGAAACGCACGTTTATGCTGCAACTTCAACAAATCTTATTGACTGGGAACCTTTAACCGACAAAAACACTGAGCTTACAATACTGTTTTCACCCCGGAAAGGTTATTTTGACAGCAGCCTTACAGAGTGCGGGCCTCCTTCTATAATGACTGATAAAGGAATCATTCTGTTTTATAACGGCAGAAATCTGGCAGGTGATGAAGGCGATAAACGTTATAACGCTCTGTCATATTGCGCCGGTCAGGCATTGTTTGACATAAATGATCCCACAAGATTAATCGGAAGGCTGGATGTCCCATTCCTGAGACCAATGGAGTCTTTCGAGAAAAGCGGACAATATGTTGATGGAACTGTATTTATAGAAGGATTAGTATATTTTAGGAATAAATGGTATTTATACTATGGATGTGCTGATTCCAGAGTAGGTGTGGCAATTTATGATCCGTCCAAAACTGTTCCGCCGGATCCGATAAATATTAACTAACTTACATTTAATTCCTCTTCATGATATTTAGGTTCCTGTATCTCATCATTGCCTCAATAAAATAGTAGTCGGCATACGTAAGAGGTACATCAACCTCACTGTCAGAAGGTATAGAACCAACACTATGCATCAGGACAAAATTGGCATTTGTCCCGGCTTCAGCCCTGTAAAGAGGCGATGCCAGGTTCCGTATCTGAGTTTCAGCAACCTTAAGATATTTCTTGGCGGATTCCTGACTTACATATTTGCTTAGTTCAACAAGAGCCGAAGCCATAATTGCAGCTGCTGAAGCATCACGGGTTGCATTGGGGATACCCGGGGCATTATAGTCCCAGTAAGGGATCTTATCTTCAGGCATGTTAGGATTATTAATCAGAAATTCAGCAATATGTTCTGCCTGTTTCAGATAACGGTCAAGCTTTGTTTCCCTGTACATCATAGTATAACCATATAATCCCCAGCTCTGACCACGCGACCATGCAGATTCGTCAGAAAATCCCTGGGCGGTCTGCCGTGCCTGAACAGCTCCGGTGAGAGTATCATAAGACACCACATGATAAGTACTGTAATCGGGACGAAAATGGTATTTCATTGTGGTATCAGCATGACTTACAGCTATTTTATAAAAACTTGAATCTCCTGAGTTCTTAAAGGCCCACAGCAGAAGCTCAAGATTCATCATATTATCTATGATAACCGGGCACTGCCACTTTCCGCTACTCCCCCACGACTGGATGCATCCTATTTCAGGTCTGAATCGCGTACTCAGTGACTTTGCCCCGGTAAGTAATACCTCATTGTAACTCTCATCACCCGCAATACGCAGTCCGTTACCAAAGCTGCAATTAAGTATAAAACCTACATCATGATTATTCGTTGTATACTTCTCCTGCTCCACACGGGCAGTCATCATCATTGCATCGTCCTTAAGTTTTGCGTCGTTTGAATATTCAAAGAGATACCACAGGCAGCCAGGATAAAATCCACTGGTCCACCAGTATGAATTTTCTGTCTTCAGTTTGCCATCAGCATCAACTGTACGAGGCAGCTGACCAGGTTTCTCTTTCATTACTGCGGTCATAAGATTATACTGCATAACTGAGAATTCCAGTGACTCGTTAATAACCTGGTTAAGGGGTCTCACTTTTGTGCACGAAGAAATAATAAACAGAATTGAGAGCAGAATTGAAATTATTCTGGTTTTCATGATCAATAGGGTTGATTGTTTGAGGTTATACTTATTGAGAGGTAAATCTAATAAATGTATTTAACACTTTGTATATTAAGATAAAATTTGAGTATCGGTTATCAAAATAAATCTCAAAACAATTGATTATGAGATTTCTCGCTAACTTCGTGAATGATAATGTTTTATATGGCCTAATGGAAGCAGTGGCGTTAATTCCGGAAACTCAATTCAAAAACTTTCATTACCGGGTGGAGAAGAAACACATATTATTGCTATTATTGTCTTAAAGAAATATATCTATACCATTCACTTTATGATACAACATAGTTCCAACGTTGAAAAGTTCTTAAAAGAACATAAGATGAAGGCCGATGATTTAAATATTCAGGCTCTTGTTGATGAATTTACCTCAGACATGATAAAAGGGTTAAACGGGAAGGCTAGTTCCCTGCGTATGATACCTACTTATATTGAAGCCGATAACCAATTTCTTACAGATGTACCTGTGGTTGCAATTGATGCAGGAGGCACAAATTTCAGAACAGCTGTAGTTAAATTCAATTCCAATGGAAAACTTGAGATAAGTGATTTGATGAATGCCGGAATGCCCGGACTTGACGGTGAAATATCCAAGAATGAATTCTTCCGGATTATTGCAGGATATGTAAAGCTAAATGCTGAGAAATCAGAAAGAATCGGTTTTTGTTTCTCCTACCCGACTGAAATTTTGCCCAACAAAGATGGGATACTTCTTCAATTTTGTAAAGAGGTTCAGGCTCCTGGGGTAGTAGGTCAGTTAATAGGTAAAAACCTGCTCGAGGCACTTGGGATGGCTGAAAAACAGATTGTTTTGTTAAACGATACAGTTGCCACGCTCCTTGCCGGGAAATCAGCTTCATTCGGCAAAAATTATGACTCTTTCATAGGATATATACTGGGTACAGGAACAAACGCCTGTTATATTGAGAAGAACAGTAATATCCTGAAAAAACATGATCTTGATCAATCCAAAAACCAGATTATTAACATCGAATCAGGTAATTATGGAAAAGCACCACAAACAGACCTGGATGTAATATTTGATCAAACAACGGTAAATCCCGGGGAGTACAAATTTGAGAAAATGATTTCAGGAGGTTACTTGGGCGGGCTGTGTCTTGTTACATTAAAGGCAGCTGCTAAAGAAGGTATATTTTCAGAAGAAACTGCTGTCAGTATTTTAGCTTTAAATGATTTGTCTTCAGAAGAAGCAAACCGGTTCTTAAGCAATTCAATCTCCGGTAGCGGACTTTTGAATGAACGCATAAAGATTAAGACTGATAATGAAACAGCCAGAATGATTATTGAGAGTCTTATCAGCCGTGCTGCCAAGCTTGTGGCTGGAAATCTTGCTGCAGTAATCCTTAAAACCGAAAAAGGGAAGTTACCCGATCGTCCGATTTTAATAACAGTTGAGGGATCAATATATTACAAGCTGCATAACATGCAACCACAGATTGCTAACTACCTCACAGAGTATCTGACTGGAGACAGAAAAAGATATATTGAGTTCATGGAGGTCAAGCAATCAAGCCTGGTGGGTGCAGCCCTTGCAGCACTTATCAACTAGATTCTTAAAGTATTGATTCAAACATATAACGACCTGAACCTACTATAAATACGGCGTATTCACCTTCTGTTCGGTCATATCTTATTCCGGTCTCATTACTAATAATCCTGCCACTTTCTTTGACAGATCTACTGTCTGATGCAGGTACAAATACTGTGGCATTACAACCGACAGGAACTGTAAGCTCCATCTCAAATTTTTTACCTGATTTCTTCCAGTTTATAGCACTGGTCCCATAAGGTGTAAGGTTCGAATAGGATGTATAGGAAATTTCATTTACAGGTTGTGGCCGGAAAATAATGTGACGATAACCCGGGTGATCCGGATCAGTTATCATACCGGCAAGATTTCTGTAGAGCCAAACAAGGCCACCTCCAAACATCGGGTGATTTCCTGAACCCGGATCTGTCCATCCCTCCCATGAGGTGGTTGCACCCTGTGCTATCCACCATCCATAGCCGGGAGCTGTCCTTTTATTCATCGCCTCATAGGCCATTTGATGTAATCCGTTCTCTGAAAGCACTTCAAAAAAGAACTGGGTGCCAAATATACCAGTATCCAGATGGCCACCATTCGCAATAATATCTGCTTTCAAAGCAGCAATAACCTTTTCTTTCTGGTCAGCCGGTACTCCCATCTTTAGTGCAAAAATATTTCCTCCATAAGCCCCATATGTACCTTTTTCCTTGTTGTAGAATCTTTTATGAAAAGCATTTTTTGTTCTTTCAGCAAGATTGGTATATCCTTCATATTCTGCTATCATTCCCAGTACCTTAGCTGACTTAGCTGTAAGGTCAGCGCAACGCCAAAGATAAAATGTATGAACAATTTCATCGGGTGGAAGCTTATCGGGTTGCGACCAGTCGCCCAGATTCATCCATTGATTTGGCTTCCCGTCAGGTCCGGGAACCTGTGAGTGCATGATACCAGTACTGTCTGTCCACGTAAACATATACTTCATATACCCCCTCATTCCCTCAAAATTGTTCCGGAGAATATTTGTATCACCATATTGAAGGTAAAATTCCCAGGGCATAATACACATTGCCGCTCCCCAGGCTACTCCTCCACCGCAGCCAGGTTGCCAGGGAGCACCGTTAGGCACATACCCGGTTTTAATATTCTGGGCTCCCAGGATATCCTGGATCCATTTGGTATAGAATGGCCTTGCATCAAAATTATGCATCACTGTTACACATGCAACCTGACCATCTCCGGTATAGGGAGAACGTTCACGATTGGGGCAATCGCTTGCTATACCACCATGCAGGTTATCAGTCTGACTACGCCACCAGATTTTATTAATTTTATTGAATAAATCATTGGAACACTCAAACTTGCCGGTTGTTTCAATGTATGTATAAACCGCTTCAGCTTTTAGCTGACCTGGTCTTAACTCGCCAGGCCAGTTTAAAATTTCAATTTCTCTGAAAACAAACCAGGTAAATCGTGCAGCATACGATTCTGATCCGACTCCTTTCATAGTATAAGAGTTGTCGCCGACAGGTGTTTTATGAATATATTTTATCACTATTTTTCTTCCGATCTCTCCTCTTATATCTGAAAGATGTACCCATCCTGAGATTTCCTGTCCAAAGTCAACTATATAGTGTCCGTCTCCCAGCCGGTCGACTTTAACAGGCTCTAAAACTTCCATAACTTTATCGGGATATGCCATTTGGGCTTTAAGTTTTCCCTCCGGCGCTTTCCTTAATGAAACCTGTTCCCATTTAGTGTCATCAAAACCCGGAGAGCACCATCCTGGCTGTTCAAGACGCGCATCATAATGTTCCCCGTCAAAAATGAGATCCATAATAACCGGACTTTTGGACGCTCTCCAACTCTGATCACTAACAATTATATCTTCTGTACCATCAGTATATTTAATATATATCTGCCCGATAAAACGGGGTGTGCCATATGATTCAGTCCAGTTTATAGGAGCATTATAGAACCCGTTTCCCAATATTGCGCCAATAACATTCTCTCCCTTTTTGAGCAGGTCTTTAAGATCATATGATAAATATAAAACCTTGTATTCTCTAAAATTGTCCTCAAGCGGAATCGGATTATTCATCAGTCCCGGACGCTTACCATAGTTAGTCTGATTCGGCACAAGAACATCATTCCCGACTTTCGTACCATTCAGATAAAGTTCAAAATAACCAAGTCCTGTAACATACGCACGAGCTGATGAAATTGTTTTGTCAATCCTGAAGCCTTTCCTCAGCATCGGAGCCGGCGGCGGAGCTTTCAATGCATAGATATCAGTAATTTTTTGTCCAGGCTGCGCCCTGGAAGCTGTCATTGGTCGGTCTCTGTCAGCGATGGGATCCTCACCCTGCCATGGGGCGCCAATCCATTTTGCTTTCCAATCGTCCGGGTTCAGTAAACCCATTGCCCAAAATGCAGGTTCGCTCCAATCCGATACTTCTCCTTTGCTATCCCATACTCTTACCTGCCACCAGCAATCCTGCCTTGACAGAAGGGGTTTTCCATTATATACGATATTGGCAGATTCAAATGAAGAGACCTTTCCACTATTCCAGAGATCAGCTTTACTTTTCAAAAGATCTTCTCTTGAAGAAGCAACTCTTATCTGCCAGCCGGTCTGAGACTGATTCCTGGAATATTCCGGATCGGTATTAATCCATGACAGGCGAGGATTCTGATTATCAATAACCATTGGATCCTTCAGATATTCACAGGTTAACCGGGAAGGATGTATACCGGCAAAAACCGCATCACTGAGCACTAAAAACATTAAGGTTACAAATGTTAAAATTTTCATATTACGGGCATATTAAGGATGACGATAAGTTAAGAAAAATAAAATATCAAAAAAATATTCTATCTTAGATTTTCAATTTAAAAAGAAACGCTTAACCAATTTCTTATCCCCGGAATAATTGTCACTGGAAGATAGAAACTCAATAATAATCTCATGAAACGACTCACTGTATTAACAATGATAACCCTTATACTTTTAACGGGTTGTTCAAATCAAACAAAAAAAGACAGTAACAAAGCATTAAAGATCATTTTCGA
Source organism: Bacteroidales bacterium (assembly GCA_025358455.1). Lineage (GTDB taxonomy): Bacteria > Bacteroidota > Bacteroidia > Bacteroidales > VadinHA17 > LD21. The sequence continues at coordinate 31,667 of JANYJP010000027.1, read as the reverse complement.
TACCGACCTTGGTCCCGACTATGATGATGTAGGAGCGCTTGCATTTCTACATGCAATGGCTGACAGTGGCAAGGTAGAAATTCTGGCAACACTTGCATCAAATAAACATGAGCTTGTAGCCCCGGCAATTGAAGTTATAAATACATATTTCGGTCGCCCGGAATTGCCGATAGGTGCACCCAAAACAGAGGGCGTAAGTCTCGGTTCCACGCAACACTGGGCTGATTCAATTGTTGCAAAATATCCACATACAATAAAGTCCACAAACGATGCCGGTGATGCTGTTGATATTTATAGAAAAATATTAAACAGTCAACCCGATAGTAGTGTGACTATTGTTACCGTAGGATTTTTAACCAATCTGAATAATCTTCTTGAATCGCAACCTGATAATATTTCACCGCTATCGGGTAAAGACCTGGTGTCTAAAAAAGTTAACCGGCTGGTATCAATGGCCGGAAGGTTTCCTGAGGGAAAAGAATTCAATGTTTTCAAGGATTCAACAGCATCGATAAATGTTTACGAAAACTGGCCCGGCGAGGTCATATTTACAGGATTTGAGATTGGATGGGAAATCAGGACAGGTCTACGATTAATAAAATCCCCTGTGCAGAACAGCCCCGTTAAAGATGTTTTCAGGATCAGTATTCCCCTTGCTGCAGAGGACAGTCTCGGGAGAATGAGCTGGGATGAAACTGCTGTACTTATTGGCGTATATGGAACAAAAGGATTTTTCGATACCGTAAGCGGAAAAATTATCGTTAATCCTGATGGAAGCAATACATGGAAAAATGATCCGGATGGAAAGCAGTTTTATGTGAAACAAAAAATGCCTGTGGCTCAGATGAGTAATTTTATTGAGAACAGAATGATGCATATACCTCTGAAAGACAAATAGTTACTGGCATTAGCCCTTTAAAAGCAAACAAAATACAATGATGAAAAAATCTAATTTTCTTATTCTGATTGGAGCATCGATTCTTTTTTTGGTATCCTGTAAAAACTCATCTGATGAGTTCAGAACAATTAAGCCGGATGTATTAAAAGACAAGATAGCCGGTGGCTGGGCAGGCAAAATGATAGGTGTTACCTACGGTGCTCCAACCGAGTTCAGAGCTCAGAATAAGATATTCAGCGACTCAATAAACTGGAAGCCTTCTGATATTAAGGGTAGCATGTGGCAGGATGATATCTACGTGCAGCTGACCTTTCTGATGTCTATGGATAAATACGGGCTCGATGCACCATCAAAAAAATATCAGGAGATGTTCGCAAAAGCAGGTTATCCATTATGGCATGCAAACATGCAGGCGCGGAAAAATTATTATGATAGCATTTTTGCACCTCAATCAGGAAGCCCTCAGTATAATATTCATGCCGATGATATTGATTTTCAGATAGAAGCAGACTATATCGGGTTTATGTGTCCGGGTATGCCCCAGACCGCTTCAGCCATTGCAGATAAAGTGGGACGGATAATGAATTATGGAGACGGAGTTTATGGCGGTATATTTGTCGGAGCGCTCTATTCAGAAGCCTATTTTGAAACTGACATTCTTAAAATAATTGAAAAGGCATTAAAATCAATTCCGGAAAAAAGCGACTATGCCGGAATTGTGAGGGACGTAATTAAACTTCATCAACAATTTCCGTCCAACTGGCAAACATCGTGGAAGGAACTTGAAGAGAAGTGGGGTGATGTTGATATTTGCGGAGCAGGTTCAACTTTTAATATCGACGCAAAACTTAACGGAGCTTATATCGTTATGGGACTTTTATATGGTGAGGGTGATCCGGTTAAGACTCTTGATATAACAACCCGTTGCGGACAGGATTCCGATTGCAATCCTTCAAATGCTATGGCAGTTCTTGGAGTAATAAAAGGATTCAGCGGACTACCTGAAAATATGCAGACGGGAGTAAAAGCCGTAAGCGATTCGGTTTTTATCAACACTACCTATACATTTAACACAGCTGTCGGCAGTACATATAAGTATGCACTCGACCTTATAGCAAAAGACGGAGGAAAGGTAACTGATAAAAAGATCATGATTAAGACACAGTTGCCTGTTGCACCAGCACTTGAAGTAGCTTTTCCCGATGTTGTCTTTGATAAAACAGTTTCAATATTTGATGAAAAACTGTGGTCATTCAAAGGGAGCTGGAAACCCCTGGAAATTATTTCCGAAAAGGATAAGAAAGTGACCCGGCAGTCAATGTACAGTGAAAAGGCAGGCGATGAGCTGGAAATAAAGTTCTCAGGTACAGGTATTTCTATTGAAGGAAACTGGTACAAGGATGGTGGAAAGGCTGAAATATATGTTGATGGAAATCTTCATCGCACTGTCGATACTTACTATTACTTTGCAAATCAGCAACATACAACAAGTATGTGGCACGTTTTGGATCTTCAGCCGGGTAACCATTCTGTAAAACTTGTTGTAAAGGGAGAAAAACGACCAGAATCAGAAGGCACAAGGGTTTATATTACTTCTGCAACAATCTTCAAATCTGCTCCGAAGAAAAGTGATACCTGGAAATTTTCCTTTGAAAAATAAAAAGCCTGGCTCTTCATCGGTTACATAAGATCCTTCTCAAAGGCTTCTTTATTGAACTTATACTTATTGCCCAGAAAATCCATAAGCATTGAAGTATCGGAATAAGCATTCCCAAGGCAAGTAGATGCTCCCGGAGAAGGAGTTATGTTAAAAATAATTTTATCTCCGGTAAGCTTTGCTTCCCCCATTTCAAGTTTACGTGTTGTATTATTCACTATCTGTGGCCGGGTGCCGCCTATTCCCCTTGCATACCTGATCTCCTTTAATTTCAGAGAAGGAACAATCATCTTGACTTGCTTGATAAACAATCGTTTGCCAATAATTGGGAGGTCATAAAGAAAGTTCAGAATGATATAGTTGAAAAGAACCTTATCAAAAATAATATTAAACAAACTTAAAATAGGGCTCAATCCCAGTCCGAAGGTTTTCCAGTATTCAAAGAATGTTGAAGCCTTATGTCTTTCCAGCTGGAAGATCGGTTTTGCCGTAGGGCCAAATCTTGTAACATTTTCATTGTGTACTTCCGGATCGCCATGGATAGCTGCAAAAGGAAGCTTTGCCACCTGAATCGTATATACTTTACCATTCAGAATTTTTGGAGCAGTATAGAAACTTCCTGCCATAGATAATACCGACAGGTTCTTCCCATAACCCAGTGATTTGGCAATCAAAAGACTATGTCCGCCTGCAGCTATAACAACTGAAGCAGCCTTTAACTCTCCGTTGTTTGTCTTTATAATATAGTAATTGTTTTCTTTTGAGATTTTTAGAAGCCTGGTATTAAGCTGAATAGTTAAATCAGGATTTTCCTTTTTTGCATTTTCTATAAAAGATTGGCAGAGTCTCTTAAAGTCTACTGTATAACCATCTGACGTCATAAGTGCGAGAATTTCCTGATCAGGATCTCGTCCCTCAACAACCCGTGGTTCAATTTTGGCTATCTCATCTCGTTTAATTATTCTTAAGTTAGGAAAAAGCTGGCTGAATGTTAAAAACCTTTTGCCCAGATCCTCAACTTGTGTTTTTCCTACTGCAAGAACCATTTTTGAGTATTTGCTGAATATTTTTAGTTCATTTCCTGAAAGTTTTTCTTTCTCAAGATATTTCATAACCATATCGGCCATCCTCTTAACGCTCTTGGCTTTTTCGAATGTATAGTTGGTTTCAATATCACCGAAATGAAGTGTCTGGCTGTTTTTCGTAGATGCGGAGTTTACCAGTCCAAAGTCGGAATACTTTTCTATTAACCCGAGTTTCTTAACATCAGTGTATTTACTTAATGTGTAAAGGAGTGCTGTTCCTACAACACCTCCCCCTACAATGAGTACATCATATTCAGTAATTGAATCGTTCATTTTTATTTCCTCATGCTTAATGGAACATAATCGTGCTTACCATATACATTTTTAAATGCCGGACGGATAATTCTTTTTGCAGAAAATGTAAGTTCTTCAATCCGGTGCGTGCACCATCCCGAAACTCTGGCTATTGCAAACAGAGGTGTATAAAGTTCCTTAGAAATATCAAGGCAGGCATAGACAAAACCAGAATAGAAGTCGACATTTATACAAACTATTTTTGTCGATTTTTCACCTTTAAAAACTCTGAATACCTCAGGCGTAAGTCTTTCTACCAGTGAATAGAGTTCAAATTCTTCAAGACGGCCTTTTTCAATTGCAAGTTCTCTTGCTTTTGCTTTTAAGATTGCTGCCCTTGGGTCAGAAATTGTATAAACGGCATGTCCTATTCCATAGATCTTTCCTGAAAAATCATTTGCCTTCTTATTAAGAATTTTAAGAAGATGCCCCGTTACCTCCTCCTCATCGGTCCAGTTTTTTACATGGGTTTTCATATCCTCCATCATCTCCAGAACACGAACATTAGCTCCACCATGCAATGGCCCTTTCAATGAACCGATTGCAGATGTAACAGAAGAATAAATATCTGTCTCAGAAGAGCTGGTAACCCTCATGGTAAAGGTTGAATTATTACCGCCTCCATGTTCTGCATGGAGAACAAGCATAAGATCGAGCAGATCGGCTTCAAGTTTCGAGAACCCTTTACAATCGCCTTTGATCAGGTAGAGAAAATTTTCAGCCGGGCTCAGATTTGCCTGAGGATGACGGATAGATAAAGTTTTGCCTTTATAAAGATGTCTTAGTGCCTGGTAAGAATACGCAACAATTGTCGGGAATTTAGCAATGATATTCAGCGACTGTTTGATCATATTGTCAAGCGAAATATCATCAGGATTGTCATCCAGAGTATATAATCCCAATACCGACCTCGCGAGTATATTCAGGACATCCTTGCCTTTCATTGACAATATCATGTCTTTTGTGAATTCATCGGGTAACGCACGCAATGACCCCATATGCTCTGAAAATTCCAGCAGCTCTGCCTTGCTGGGAAGATGTCCGGTAAGAAGAAGATAAACAGTTTCATCGAACCCATGACGGTCCTCTTTTTGAAATCCCTTTGTAATATCTTCAATATCAATACCCCTGTATAATAGTCTACCCGGGATAGCAATTACGATATCGCCTTCCTTTTTATAACCGACAACATCACCGATATTGGTTAATCCCACCAGAACACCTGTTCCATCTTTATTCCTTAAGCCACGCTTTACCTCAAACTTCTCAAACAATTCATTATCAATCTGACATGACTCCCTAACTGACTCTTCCAATTTTAAAATGAATTTCTTGTCTTCCATAAAAATTAAGATTTAGGTGTTTTGTTTAAATATTTGAGATAATAACGTCAGCAAATTCAGATGTTTTAAGTAATGTGGCGTTATCCATCAAACGGTGAAAATCGTAGGTAACTTTTTTACTTTGTATTGTTCGTTCGAGGCTTGCATAAATACTTTCTGCAACCTCATTCCATCCAATATAATCAAACATAAGAGCCCCGGAAAGAATAACAGAACCCGGATTTACTTTATCCTGATCAGCATACTTTGGAGCAGTACCGTGGGTTGCTTCAAATATTGCATGCCCGGTTTCAAAATTAATGTTTGCACCAGGAGCTATTCCAATTCCGCCGACGATGGCTGCAAGTGCATCAGAGATGTAGTCACCGTTAAGGTTCAGAGTGGCTATAACAGAATACTCGGCTGGCCGTGTAAGTATCTGTTGCAGAAATGCATCGGCAATAACATCTTTAATTATTACTTTACCGGCAGTTTCAGCTTGTTTAAGAAGTTTGTCCGCAGCTTCAGCGCCCTGACTATCAGAAATCTTTTTATGTTGCTGCCATGTAAATACTTCATTTCCGAATTCTCTTTCAGCGAGAGCATACCCCCACTTCATAAAAGAACCTTCGGTAAATTTCATAATGTTTCCTTTATGAACGAGAGTTACCGACGGCAGCTTTTTACTTATAGCAAATTTTATTGCCTGCCTCACAAGACGTTCAGTCCCTTCAAGTGAAACCGGTTTAATACCTATTGAGGAAGTATTCGGGAATCGTATCGATTTTACACCCATCTCGTCAATTAAGAATCTTCTGACTTTTTCGGTTTCAGGTTTCCCATTCATGAATTCTATTCCGGCATAGATGTCTTCTGTATTTTCCCTGTAAATGTGCATGTCTACTCTTTCCGGATTTTTAACCGGACTGGGAACTCCGTTGAAGTACCTGACCGGTCTGTAGCAGGTATATAAATCAAGGATCTGGCGTAAAGCCACATTTAATGAGCGCATCCCTTCACCTATTGGAGTTGTTAGCGGTCCCTTTATTCCAACGAGATATTCCCTGAAAGCTGTAAGAGTCTCCTCCGGCATCCAGTTGCCGGTTTTCTTAAAGGCCTTTTCCCCGGCCAGTACCTCTTTCCATACTATTGATTTCTTTCCCTTATACGCCTTCTTAACTGCGGCATCGAACACCCGTACTGATGCTTTCCAGATATCCGGTCCGGTTCCATCGCCCTCAATAAAAGGAATAACCGGATTTTCCGGTACCACCAACTTCCCGTTTATCAACTGAATTTTTTCTGATATCATATTTTTTTGTTTGATTTACGAATTATGTTCAAGGCACTTCCCTCTTTAAACCATTCAATCTGGGAGGTGTTATAGGAATGAGTAGCCGGAAATTTTTCGGTTGTCCCGTCTGAATGATTAAGCGTGACAATAACCCTGCTTCCCTGAACTAAATTTCCAAGACCGGATATACTTATTTTATCCTCCTCCCGTATCTTTTCATAGTCTTCCTTGATTAAAAATGTAAGAGTAAGGACGCCCTGTTTTTTCAGGTTTGTCTCATGAATTCTGGCGAAAGATTTTACCAGTAAAACCCTGACACCAAGAAATCTGGGTTCCATAGCTGCATGTTCCCGTGATGATCCTTCACCAAAATTCTCCTCTCCCACTACTATTGAACCTGATCCGGCATCCCGATAAGCCCGGGCAACAACAGGAACAGCCGCATATTCACCTGTTAACTGATTTAATGCAAAATTGATCTGGCCATTGAAATAATTTAATGCTCCGATCATATAGTTTTCGGAAATATTTTCAAGGTGTCCGCGATATTTTAACCAGAAACCTGCCATAGAAATATGGTCAGTAGTACATTTCCCTTTTGCTTTGATCAACAATGGAAGTTCCAGAAGGTCGTGCCCATCCCACTCTTTAAACGGAGTAAGCAGCTGCAACCTGTCAGAACCCGGAGCAATTAATATTTCATTCAGATTTTTGTTTAAGACCGGTTTCTGATATCCTTTTTCAATGGTGCCAAAACCATCAGGCGGCAAGTTAATACCCTGAGGTTCAGATAACATAACCTCAATGCCTTTTGAGTTGACCAAAGTGTCAGTCAGGGGATTGAATGTAAGCTTCCCTGAAATGGCAATAGCAGTAACTATTTCCGGGGAGGCAACAAAAGCATTTGTATTGGGATTCCCATCTGTTCTCCTTGCAAAATTCCTGTTAAAAGAATGGATAATAGTATTGACTTTCTTATTTTCAGCATCCTTACGTGCCCATTGTCCAATGCAGGGGCCACATGCGTTTGCGAATATTTCTCCATCGATCTTCCTGAATGTTTCCAGAAAACCGTCACGTTCGGCAATCGAACGTATTTGTTCAGAACCAGGCGTGATCTTGAATTCAGACCGGCTTACCAGATTTAACGCCAAAGCATTCTTTACCACTGAAGCTGCTCTTGAAAGGTCCTCGTATGATGAGTTCGTACAGGACCCAATCAGTCCTGCCTCAACATCAACAGGCCATCCGTTCTTTTCTGCTTCAGCCTTCATTTTGGAAATTGGAGTGGCAGTGTCAGGCGTAAAAGGACCATTAATATAAGGCTCAAGTTCAGAAAGATTTATTTCAAGATACTGATCATAAAATTTTTCAGGAGAAGAATAGACTTCAGGATCGGCCATCAGATGATCTCTGTTCCGGGAGGCCAGCTCAGCCACATCTTTTCTTCCAGTTGCTGAAAGGTAGTCTTTCATAGAACTGTCAAAACTGAAAATAGAACAGGTGGCTCCTGTTTCAGCGCCCATATTACAAATTGTTGCTTTCCCTGTGCAGGAAAGTGATTCAGCTCCCTCCCCGAAATATTCAATTACAGAACCAGTTCCACCTTTGACAGTCAGCAAGCCTGTCAGTTTCAGTATTATATCTTTTGATGATGTCCAACCACTTAATCTGCCGGTTAGCTTAATACCTATCATTTTGGGAAATTTCAATTCCCATCCCATGCCTGCCATCACATCAACAGCGTCAGCGCCGCCCACTCCAATGGCTATCATTCCAAGACCCCCGGCATTAGGAGTATGAGAATCGGTTCCTATCATCATTCCTCCGGGAAATGCATAGTTTTCAAGAACAATCTGATGAATAATACCTGCACCCGGGTTCCAGAAATCAATATTATATTTATTACATGATGAACTTAAAAAATCATATACTTCTTTATTTGTTACACCGGCAGATTCAAGGTCTTTGACGGCTCCTGATTTTGCCAGAATTAGGTGATCGCAATGAACAGAGGCAGGAACAGCACTGTGATCTCTTCCTGCCATCATAAACTGAAGCATAGCCATTTGAGCAGTGGCATCCTGCATAGCAACCCTGTCGGGAGCAAAATCCACATAATCAATACCCCGTTCAAAAAATGCTTTTTCCTGTTGTCCAAAAAGATGGCTGTACAGAATTTTCTCACTCAGTGTAAGTGGACGGCCAAGAGTATTCCTGATCCCCGCGATTTTTCCCGGCAGGTCCCTGTAAAAAGTCTTAATCATTTCGAAATCAAATATCATATGGATTTTATTTATCTATTTATATACGAACCTGTCCGTCACCCTGAATAATCCATTTATAAGTTGTAAGAGCTTCAAGGGCCATTGGTCCCCGTGCATGTAATTTCTGAGTAGAGATACCAATTTCAGCTCCAAGTCCGAATTGGACCCCATCAGTAAATGCCGTCGATGTATTTGAAAAAACGGATGAAGCATCAACCAATTTATTAAACAATTGAATTGTATTAATGTTCTCTGAAATAATGGCTTCGCTATGCTTTGAACCATAGTCAGAAATGTGAGCCAGAGCCTTTTTAAACGAATCAACTGTTTTGATGGACATTTTATAGGAAAGGAACTCATTCCCAAATGATTCTTTTGTAGCTTTCTGAAGTAATTCTGACGGATATTTCCCTTTTAATGCTTTGAAAGCCAGATCATCGGCAAAAATTACAACTTTGGAACCAGAACAAAGTCCGACCAGATAATCAAGATCATCAAGGCGACTTTTATGAACTATCAGACAATCAAGTGCATTACAGACACTTACTCTTCGTGTTTTAGCATTGTATATAATTTCCCTTCCCTTTTCTTTATCACCTGATTCATCAAAATAAGTGTGACAGATTCCCGCGCCTGTTTCTATAACCGGAACTGAGGCATTTTCTCTGACATAGTCAATCAGACCTCTGCTGCCTCTCGGGATTATCAGATCAATATATTTGCGGGCATTTAGTAATTGCACGGTTTCATCGCGGCCGGGAGGCAAAAGAGCAACTGTATTCTGATCAATTCCGTTATTTTTTAATACAGTCTTTATTATCTCAACAATTGCTTTGTTTGAGTGTATTGCATCGCTTCCTCCTTTCAGAATACAGGCATTCCCTGATTTGAAACAAAGTGAAAACACATCGAAGGTAACATTCGGACGTGCCTCATAAATTACACCGATAACACCGAAAGGAACCGTCACTTTTGAAATCATCAATCCGTTTTGCATCCTGGTCTTCAAAATTACCTGGTCAACAGGATCGGGAAGAGAAGCAACATTATGTATATCAGAAGCAATTTGGTCAATCCGTTCGGAGGTAAGAAGTAAACGGTCATAGTTCGGATCAGAATTATGCATATTATCCAGATCCTTTTTATTTTCCTCAAGAATGAATGCTTTATTAGCAACAGCTGCATCAGCAACCATAACTAGTATCTTGTTAATGGTATCCGCTTCCAGCATAATAAGTTTATGGCTGGCTAATTTCACTTTTTTAAAAACCGGGATACAATTCATTTTATATCTGAAAATTTAATATTTCGTGTTTATACCTGAACGTTGTACTTATTCTTCTCATTAATAACAAGATAGTCATAATGAATAAATGGTTTATTTAACTTTTTACCAATATTTTGTTCAGTCTTTTTAGAATCAAACTGGCATTTACCTAATCCGATATTATGTCCATCCACATCAACAATTCTTACGATATCACCACTCTTAAAAACCCCTTTGACTGAAGTTATACCAATCATCAGCAGGCTTGTTGCTTTATCTCCAAGTAACGCTTCTCTGGCCCCACTATTGATTATAACTGCACCCTTGGCGAAAGTGTCGGAATGTGAAAGCCACTTTTTCACACCAGTCTCCCTTTTACTTTCTGCAACAAAATGTGTATAAGGAACTGGCTTTCCTCTTACAATATCAGATATTATAGCGTCCCTTGTCCCGTTCGCAATAAAAACATCAATTCCATGAGTTGCCAGTTTCCTTGCAACAGAACATTTTGTAGACATCCCACCTCTTCCGAAGCCTGATTTTACTGATGAAATATATTTCTCGGGGTTTTCAGAATCCTTATCAATCCGTGTTATAAGTTCTGTGCCTGGTAAGCCAGGATCACCATTATAGATGCCATCAACATTCGAAAGGATTATAAGCGACTGACAATCCATCATTGATGAAATCAAGCCTGATAATTCGTCATTATCTGTGAACATTAGTTCATTTATAGAGATAGTGTCATTTTCATTAACTATCGGCAAAACATGATTTTCAAGCATTGCAGAAATACAGTTTTTCATATTCAGGTAATGCCTCCGATCTCTGAAACTCTCCTTGGTTGCAAGTAACTGACCTGCCTGAATACCATATTTCCCGAACAGAAACTGGTAACTTGACATAAGTTTTACCTGACCAATTGCTGCCCAAACCTGTTTGGCAGCTATAATATTCGTTTTTTTCGATGGGTGCACCTCACCCCTACCAGCGGCGACAGCACCTGATGAGATGAGAATAACTTCAAAGCCCTGCTTGTTAAGTACAGCAACATCTTCAACGATCCTCAATATCCTTCCATCATTGAGAGAACCATCGCTTTGGGTAATAACATTACTACCAACCTTAATTGTAATCCGGCTAAATTCCGGTTTGTCGTTTTTCAATTTATTATTATTTATGCCTGATATTATAATATTTGTCGCAAAATTAACAGAATTAGTGAACATATTATAGTTAAAATGAACTTTTCAGGATGTTTATATAAATATCAAACCGATATTTTCTATCACTTTTTTAAAGTCAAAAGAATTTAAATACCGTTGTACAAGTTATAATGGATAGTTAAACAGAACCCGAATTCATGACATTTATCATGTATTCAGCAAACCGGTATGATTACCAGGCATTACGGAAACAAATAATAAAATTGAAATGCTAGCATAATGTGTGTAAACCGGGAAAGAACTTAGTAATTACCCTGAATCCAATCCTGAACGCTTTTTTCATTGATGATTTCAGTAGCAAGGATATTTTTTAATGAATAATATGCTTCCTGTTTTTTTGAAAGGTTATGGCTCCATTTCACTCTTTTTGAATAATCAGCCCCCGGACCGGTACTTCCATATTCAGCAAAAAAAGCAGTTTTATCACGTGAAGTGTCTATCCAGTTTGACCAGCCTTCCGGAATAATGTGCGCACCAAGCTCGCAGTTTAAAAAAAACACTTTTGCAAAAGCACGCCATGGGCGACCCAGATAAACCTTCTGCACTCCCTCAGGCGCCGTTAGCCGGTTTTTGATAGTTCTGTTACGGGAGCGGGAGATCCCTCATCCCGCTCTATTACTAATGACAACATATTATAAGTCAAACATTATCTGATACTTGTATTATCACCATACAATCTAGTACTCAGCTTTAGTTGGTGACCAAAAATGATTCTACAGAATTGGTACTGTAATGGGATCGGGAGATTCCTCATTCCGCTTCAAGTAATAGGAATCATTAGAATTCTAATTTTCATTAACCTCTGGTGCGCAAATTTTTATGGTATCTTCGTGAAACTTAATCCAAATATATGATAACTGTAAAAGATATTGCGAAAATGATTGATCACTCGATACTTCATCCTACCATGACAGATGAAGATCTGATCAGGGAGTGCGATGTTGCAAAAAAGTGTGATGTGGCATCGGTTTGTGTTAAACCCTATGCTGTAAAACTGGCAAAAGATTGTCTGAAGGGGTCGGATGTTAAGGTAGGCTGCGTTATCGGATTTCCACATGGGAACAGTTCAACTGAAGTGAAAGTGTTTGAAACTGAAAAGGCTTGCAATGATGGTGCAGTCGAAATTGATATGGTGATCAACATTGGCAAGGCACTTGGAGGAGAATGGGAATATGTAGAAACGGAGATAAAAGCAGTAACTGAGGCCAGTCATAAGCATAAAGCCATTGTGAAAGTGATATTCGAAACCGACTTTGTTACCAAAACTGAAGACAAAATCAGACTGTGTGAAATATGTACCCGGGTTGGCGCTGATTTTGTAAAAACATCAACAGGTTATGGTTTCGTAAAACAGCAAGATGGTGAATATAATTATAAAGGAGCCACTCTTCCGGATATCGAACTGATGAGGAAACATTCCGGACCAAAGGTACAGGTTAAATGCGCCGGGGGTGTTCGTACACTTGATGATCTGCTCAAGATGAAAGCAGCCGGGGCAACACGTTCAGGGGCTACAGCAACTGAAAAGATGCTGGAAGAAGCCAAGCAAAGATTTATCAAATAAAACGGGATCGAAGCACCAGCGACCGCTATAGATGCGATGAACTTTCTTCGTGTTTGTGGCATTTGATACGTTTTACTTTACTTTGATATGCTTCTTTATCGAAATGAGCTTACCATCGGAGGTAATTCCATTTATATTAATATCGTAACCAGTAGCAAAATCAGATGACCAGAAATCAACGCTGGCCTTATTATCGACGCCTGTCTTAACTGAAGGATTCCAGTACAGGGTATTCCTGAAATCGGGAATCCTGCTTTCTTTTATTGCAGCCGTCGAATATTCGATAGATTTAAACGTGTTAACGGGATCAATCACTTTGTATTGAAGCCTGATTGCATAATCAGGCAGTGTTACAACGCTAAAATCACCCGCTTTTGTAATAACATTTACCAATCCATAGAACAAATAATCACCTACAATATACTTTTCTTTTACTACATCTATTCTTTCAACAATCTCAGGATCAAGACCAGCTATTAATCCTGCATCATCTATTTTCACACCATCAATAAATAAAACAGGCGGATTTTTATATACTACATTGGTATAAGGATCTGCAATAGTTATTTCAAAATTTGATTTTTTGTTTTTCAAAAAGACACCAGGCAAAATTTCGAAAAACACCTCGGACATTACAGGCAGTTTTATATAATCACTTAATAACAGTTCAATATCGGGTTTACCGTAGAATCTTTTTGTTTTAATTGACGGAATTAAATTTTTAGCTGGAAAGTCTGCATAAGAAGTTCCATAAATCTTGCTCACCTGGTAGTTAACACTCAATTTGGAAATGTATGGAGGGAATTCCGTAAACAATGAATCAGAGGAGTTTTCCACGGATAGATATTCTTCAGAAAATGACGACTCAATTATGACAGAGTTATTCTTATTAACCTCTTCAGGTTGAACTACAATGTCATTTACCTCTTCATTTATTGGAATATTGAAACTAAAATTACCGTTTTTATCCGTTATAGCATATTGAAAAGAAGCCACTTTCCCGGGGGTAGACATTAATACAAATTTACCCGAATCTGCAGATTGAATATTCTTATTAACCAGCTTGCCATAAAGGAAATGGTTTTCATTTTCGGCTTTATACTTTGTTAGTGGAAATTTTTCTGATAATATAGCCTTCCAGTCGATCCAATTACTCTTCAAAGTCAGAAGAAACTTATCGAGAACTTCAGGAGACACTTTATTTAAATCACAATTCCTTATCTCATCAGGAATGATTCCGAACTCTGATCCAAAGATCATATAGCCGGTCAGATCAGGGGTCTTATTCACATTCAGTCCGGGCGCAACAGAGATGCTGAAATTTGCACCATTTAAAGAGGTAATATTCTTTTTATCAAATTCAAATCGGAGGGATACCTTGCTTCTTAAATTACAGCTGTCTACAAAGCTAAGTTTAATATTCTGATCCTCTTTGACAGGAATATAAATGTACCTCTCAGCCATGGGTTTTCCACCGGCATTGAAAGTGGTAATTTGACTTATACCGGCTTTTAACATATTTTTAGGTATAGCGACTCTTGTATTAGTACCTAACAATGAAACAGTTGCAGATAAATCTATAATTCCGTGGGATTGAATGAAAAGGTGACAAATGCTGCCGTTAACTGTACGGAAGTTTTTATCAGCAGTAAATAAAATCCTAAGAGTATCCGGATTAAGGTTATTGACTTCCTGAGAAAAACCCGGTTCGGAAGATATTATCGAATTCTTAACAGCATCGCTTTCAAAAGGTCCCTGACTTATTCTGCCTGCTGATGCCCTTGTAGTTATCGCATTATAAATGTTTATATTCTTCAGGTAGCAATTTGAAGGAAGAAAATTTCTCATCCAGTTAGTATAGACTCTGAGAGTATAATTACCCGAGCTTAAGGTATCGGGTAAAACAATTTGTCCTGGTCCATATCCCCCTTCAAGTCTGATACGTTCCTGGACAACAGGACGATTATCGTGATTAAGCAGTTCAAAATATGCAATCTTGCTGTTTGATGAAGGCTTGCTGCTCTGTCTGTCTATCAAATAAATATTATACCAGATATCTTCTCCGGCAATGTATTCTTCCCTGTCGGTATGAACATATATTTCCTCCCAGGGTATTGCCTGGCAATAATTCATGAATTTTTCTGTGACACTTTCGTTAAAAGAGACTTGTACCTGTCCATAAGTAACTGGCAAAAAAAGGAGAAAAGAAAGAAAAAATAATGAGTGTTTAACGAATTTTATCATTTCAAATGCCTTATCATTAATTATTGTCCTTCATAAAATCAGGTTCTATATTTGTACCTCTTGCAGTGCAATCAGCGCAACCCCTGAAATAGGTGATAGTTGTGAAAAAGGGTGGCATGCCCGGAGGTAGGTTCTGATCCAGTATCCAGGTAGTCATATTAAGATCCACAATATAGGGAGGAGAACTGCTGTAAATCGAATCAGCAATGCAATTTGTATATAAATTAATCAGCCCCCTGAAATTGTCTTTAATATAAAATCTTTTCGAAGATTTTGCTGAAACGCTGAAATAGCCAAGAACCTTTTCTGAAGGATTTTCGATACAAAAGATATTGCTGGGTATTGACGCCGGAGTAATATCATACAGGCTTCCTACATCCTGAGTTATGTTCTTCAGCTTTTCCCAATAATTAAATTCATCTTCATTAATCGAGTACTGATTAACCATCATACTGTACTTTATCTTCAATCTGTCACTTTCGTTTGAAATAAAAGTTAAGGGATAACGAGTAATTACATCCTCAGCCAGTATTTTAGTATTCTTGATATTTATTGAGCCGGAAACATCTGAAATCCAACATACAGGATTGAGAGCTCTGGCAAAAGGAAGGTGAAACTCCCATGTCTCGTTATAATCCCACCTGAAATATTTACAAACACCTGTCGGATCATGAGAGTTAAGATATACCTGGCAACCATCAGCAGATGCACTTACCCCATCCGTCGGTTTAATTGTTTTTTTCTCATAATATACACTATCAATAACAGGTACCGGGTTCATTTCCATCGGAAATGATTCAAAGGAATAACCATTTTTAAATGAGTTATTGGTTTTTATATGCAGAATGTATTTATGACCGATATAGCCAATAAAAAATCGCGGGGTTACATATGTACCTGCTGCAGTTTCAGATAAGGTATATGTATTTTGTACATCATCTGAGATCGAAACAGTGCATCCTGTAACTGGTGTTGCCATATTTTTGCTTCCCAGAGGCAGCGATTTCGAGATCTTAATAGTATTAAGTCCGGGCTGATTAGTTATTAATCCTTCAACAACCAACAACTCCTGATTTTCATTAGTTTCAGGAATGAACTTAGTTATGCAACTATTTATTATCAAAAGAATTGAGGCGAAAAATATATACTTAATTGCTTTCATTTCACTTAAAAATCAAAACTGAAGGTTACTGATGGAATAGCTTGTCCAAAAATGGATAATTTGTAGCCATTTATACGGTCATTCTCATTTTTGAAATACACAGAATAGACATTTTCTCTTCCCAAAAGATTGTATACGGAAAAGGTCCAGTATGGATTGGCAATTTTCCTTGATCTGAGATTACCGCTTACCCTGACCGAAAGATCCAGTCTTGAATAATCCGGCAACCTGTATTTATTCCTGTCAGAATAATGTATCAGCAACATACCATCAAAATCATATGATGCAACAGGATAGGTTATTGGTCTGCCAGTACTCCAGGTATAATTAGTGGAAATACTGAAACGACGCGATAACAAATAATTAACAACTAAAATCAAATCATTCGGTTTATCAAAATTTGCCGGGAACCATTTACCACCGTTTATGATCTCATCGGCGAATTTACCTGTACTCTTAAGGAATGCTCTTGAATAGGTATAACTTACACTACCCTGTAGTTTGCCTTTGGTTCTTTTTAGCATGAGTTCCAATCCGTATGATTTTCCTTTAACATTTATCAGATCCTTTTCAATGTTTTCGTCCATTATAAGTTTGGTTCCACCTTTGAAATCAACCATATTCTTCATCAGCTTATAATACACTTCTGCTGAAGTCTCAATACTATTATTAAATAACATCTGGTAGAATCCCAGAGCGAACTGGTCCCCCACTTGTGGCTTTAAATAATAATCACTTAATTTCCATGTGTCAGTGGGGGAAATTGAGGTTGTATTTGACAAAAGATGAAGGTATTGTCTCGTCTTGTTATAATTTAATTTGAATGAACTATTACTGCTTAATCTGAAATTCATGGATACTCTGAATTCCGGTCCTGCATAAGTTTTATAGATCTCTTTTGATTTGAAATTCACAGTATCTGAAACTGTAGAACCTGTTTTGGAAAACTCCGGATCATAAATCAGTACCTGTTTAGGACCAAAAGCAAAGAATCCGGAGAATCTGAGCCCGGCATTAATTGACATATAATCAGTAAGGATAAACTTGTCATCAATATACATTGCTCCTTCCAGTGCTTTTTCCTTTTCTATAATGGTTGAAATTACCAGCGATGAATCAGAAGACGGAACATAGCTTCCGGGCCTCACTTCGTGCCTTGTAAGGTCAATACCATAATTGAGTTCATGTCTGCCCTGGAACCAGTTAAAATCTGCTTTAAAATTTGTACTGTTTATAGCGTGAGATAATATAAAACCTTCAGTTGCAGGTCTCACGCTGGTAATATCATATTTATAGTTGCTGTTATTTACTGAGATGGTTGAAAGAAACCTGGTATTGAAGAAGTGACGCCATCTTAATGCCAGGATACTATTATTATATCCGTACACTGTATCAGCATTAAACTTGAAATCATCATGACTATAATATGCTGATATATCGATCTTATTTTTTTTATTCAGATCATAAGTAACTCTCCCGTTTAAATCATAGAATGATGCTCTGCTTTCCTTAAGAGACGGTTCATTGATTAATTTAAAAAGCCAGTTTGAGTATGTTGTCCTTGCTGAAAGAATATAGTAAGCAGTGTCTTTTTTCAGTGGACCTTCAATCATAAGATGAGTCGTTACAGGACTGATCCCTGCATTGCCGTCAAATTTATTTCGATTACCATCTTTCGACCCGATATCAAGTACTGAGGAAAGTCTTCCTCCATAACGGCTTGGTATTCCACCTTTATATAATGTTACATCTTTTATTATGTCTGAATTGACAGCGGAGAAAAATCCAAAAAAGTGAGAAGAATTGTATATGGGTGCTCCATACAAAAGGATCAGGTTCTGATCTGCTGAACCTCCCCTGACGCTGAATCCTGCGGAACCTTCTCCTACAGACTGAACTCCCGGGATTAACAATATACTTTTAATAATATCTGACTCCCCCATTGAAGTAGGCAGTAGCTTAAAAGAGGTTATATTAATCTTTTCAGCACCAACCTCAAAGCGTTGCAGAGTTACACTCTTCTGAGCTGACACAACAGTCTCCTTAAGAGGGATCATCACGCTGTTCATCTCAACATTCATCTCCCCTGCTCCGTTGAGATTAAGGTTGATCATTTTCTGTTTCAGGCCAATAAAAGAAAATTGGAGCTGATGAATCCCACGAGGAAGAGTTATCGCATAAAAACCGTATGTATTTGATATTGATCCAATTGCAAGCTTCTGAACATAAACAGTCACCCCTGCGATTGGTTCTTTTGCTTCTTTACTTGTAATATATCCTGATACGACAACATTTCCGGGTTTATTCCTGTCGGCAGGATTACCTAATTCGACATATGTATTTTCAGCTTTATTCCGGGCACCCTGGCTGTCAGAATATTCGGTCGGGGGAATAAAATTACTCCCCTTTTCAGACTGTTTATCAGATACTTTAACAGCAAAATTTTTTGTAATTACTATATTACCTGCTTCATCAATATAATAGAAAATTGATTTATCTTGAAACAGGTTGTTCAGAACACCTTGTAATGAATTAACTTCCGGATAATCAGCCAGTTTAAGATCTTTTACCCATTCGTCTTTATAAAAGAATTTTACTTTCATCATTTTTTCAGATGTTGTAACAAATTCTTTAAAAGAAAGATTTTTATAATCCCAGGTAATTAAATATTTATCCTGTCCCTTAAGATGACATGATAACTGTAAAAGTGTTACTAGGAGAAGTATCTTTAATTTCATGATAAATTTGTTCTATTGCCTCAGGCTATCATAATATTGAATAACAGGAACAAAACTTTCAGGTTCTTTCCTGGTGAGTGATAAACCATTCTTTTTAATAAAAGCCCTTACCTGTTTTTTATTATCAGCAATAATTTTGAAGAATTCTCTTTTTCCTGAAATCTGGTTAACTATGTTATCTTTAACAAAGTAAATTTTCTGAGTTTGAAAAAACCTGTCATATTTTTTCTCAACCGCAAGCAGCTCAATTTCCTTTTTGTATTTCACATACAGAGAACTCTTCCCTGCATATAATACATTAACATACCCTTTCAATTCTTTCAGACTATCTCCCTGAATCTTTGTAAAGAGATGATTGGAATTCTGAAAATAAATAGAAAAGCTGTCAATCACTTCTTTGTTTAATTGTATAATCAAACCCCGATTTGTCGGAGTTGATATCTCATCATTATATATATCGTACCTGAGAGGAACTTCTATAAAAGTTTTCCCTCCGATGGTAACAGATGATTGCAAAAAATCTTTGGAATAAAGGAATTGATCTTCCATTATTCTATTATACCTGTTTCGCCAGACTCTTCCATTAAAAAGGATATGATTATCTTTAATGGTATCTGATAAACTTGTACTCATCCCTGAATTTACAGCATGCACATCATTGGAATAAACTATATTAAGACCTGATGCCCAGGAAAAAGAGAAGAAGATTATCGCCAGAAAATTAAATATATGCATGGAATAGTTTTGCCAGTGGTTAATTGATCAGATGTTATGGTTATTATATTAATAGAATAAAGGTTTCAAAGATAATTAAAAGATTGGGGTGACTGGAAAATAAAGTCTTAAAGAAAGTTAATATTCATATAAGGTCTTATTTTATCATGCCATTTATTCTGAATACGTATGCAAGCTGATGATCATCAGGCGTCATTGCCGGAGGATTTATTATCAGGTTCCCTCCTGATTCTTTTACTGAAACTGATATGGCGGTTCCTAATAAACTGACTTTGGCTTTGCTTACTGATTTTACTCCTTTTAAAACAATCCCTCCCTTAGGCCAGTTCAGACATATTACATAAACATTATTATCCTTTTGGGTAAAATATACAGTTTTATTTGTTCCGGGATTGATGGCCTCATCTTTTTTAGATCTGACAAAAGATCGCGTGCCGTAAATTGCCTCACCATTAGTTTTAAGCCACTTACCTATTTCAAGAAGCCGTTGCTGCATAATTACCGGGATAGTGCCGTCAGCGCCGGGACCAATGTCGAGTAAAAGATTACCCCCGGCGGAAACTGTAGAGATAAGAACCTTAATAAGCTCTCCGGCTGTTGAATAATCTGCCAGTCCTTCTGTACGGTTAAATCCGAATGAAGTACCAATACCCCGGCATTCTTCCCAGGGATGAGGTACGGAATTTTCAATACCTTCTTTATCGCCAACAAGTCCATATTCAGTTGTAAAGATACCTCCATGCTTACTTCTGGTTTCACTGCCCCATCTGTCGTTAACAACAATATTTTGTTTTACAGGAGATTCATTATACAGCCAGGCCAGAAATTCTTCACTCTTCCACTCTTTACTTGTTTTATCCCATTCACCATCTGTCCAGAGAATATCAGGTGAATATCTGGTAACAAGATCCTTCATCTGGGGCATCATATGTTCGTCTACATACGAATTAAAGTCATCCTTGTAAATCGGATTGAACCATTCATAAAGAGAATAATAGAATCCCATGTGTAGACCTTTGCTTTTTACAGCTGTTGTCAGATCACCGCAAAGATCGCGGTGTGGTCCTACATCTACACTGTTCCAGTTCCAGCTTTGTGCACTTGGCCATAATGTAAATCCTTCATGATGCTTTGATGTGAGAACAATATATTTAGCTCCTGATTCTTTAAAAAGTTCTGCCCATTTATCGGGGTCGAATAGTTCAGCTTTGAACATGGGTGCAAAGTCCTGATATTTAAAATTCGGACCATAAGTTTTCAAATGAAAATTCTTAAAGTATTTCTGAACTTTACCAGGTTGCACCAGTTTATTCCAGTACCATTCCGCATATTTATCATATACTCCGATACTGTCACCGGTTGGTCCCCATGCCGGTACTGAGTAAACACCCCAGTGAATGAATATGCCGAATTTAGAATCTTCAAACCATTGGGGAACTGGTCTCTTATCGAGAGATTCCCAAACTGGTTTGTAATTCTGGCCATTCACGTTCAAAGCCAGAAATAAGAATAAAATTAAAACTGAGTTTTTCATGATAATAGTTTTTAAGGTGAGGCGGCAGGCGGCAGGCTTGAGGGATGAGGTCAAACCGTTACTTCTCTTCCTGTATTTTTAATACACCAGATTTGTATTGTCTGTTTTCAAGAATATGTACATATCTAAGTGCCAGCTTATTATTATAATCCTCGTAAGATTTCTGAGCCCACTTTAATGCAGAATCGAGGTCTCCGTTTATCTCATTGATAATGGCCATATTATATGCTGCACGGCCAGCTACTTTCAACTTTGAATTGTCTGTTTCCTTTTTCCATAGATCCCCGGCTTCATCCCATTTCCCAACCTGAGCCTTTCTCCTGGCAATTTTAAAATTATTTGTTCCTTTTACATAATAGTCACGCGTAACTCTGACCCGGAACGGTATTATCCTGAATGCATATCCATGACCTGCCTTATTACTAACCTGATTAACAGCGTCCTTTCTGCCAGTAAGAGCCGCTGCAGCCAGCAAAGGATTGATTCCCCTGCCCGAAGACGTAACCGACTCCTGGTTAATGTATTCATCAAGAATCATTTTTTCTGCAGGATCATAAATTCTCCAGCCCGTTTTCACTATAGTTTCCATATTTGCCTGATGCTCCAGACTGGGAACTGTCCCCAATGGTGTCTTTATATCAACTTTCCTGTTTGAATAACTAATCTTTGTATCGGTATCAAATTTTTCGAGTGAAAAAAGAGCATCTGTTCCATTCTCCTTGCATACCTGAGCAACTATTTCCCAAGATAATGGTGAAGGAAACTGACTTAAGCCGGAGGTTCTGAAATCAATATTACTGAGTGTCTTGACTTCTGTGAATCTGTTATTACTTAATAATTCGTCGGACAGTCCTAAAATACTCTCCGCTGCTCCAATCTTATCAAGATTAGCACCTTCGAGTGAAAGAGCTTTATCAAGAACATCAAAGGCCTTTGTTTCATCTGTCGGCATGCTTCTGTTGATGACTCCAACCTTTTTGATATAAGAAGGAAGTGTAACCGGCGCAGGTTCTGCAACATTCATATATAATTCATTCGTTTTACACGATGCTATGGCGCCAGCCAGAAATAAAATAAAAATGTAATTTTTCATAAGATCAGGTTCGCTATTTTAATTATTTATTTTAGACATTAATTTTCAGGTTTCTTTAACTCCCTAACCGGTTTGTCCAGTATCTCAAAATCCGGAAGAGTATTCTTATTGTCTGTTGCTTTTAACTGTTCTAGTTTTCTGCCTGCGGGTAATACCCTGACATCCCAGGAACCAATCGCATCATTATAAGCTTTAAGTGCAGATTTTAATCCGCCGCCGACTTTATCAAGGTGATCTGCAAATACACTTACCCTGCTATGAAAATCTACAGCTGCTTCCATTATCTGTAAGGCGTTTTCAGTGATATTATGCTGTTGCCACGACATTGCTACAGATTTCAAAACAACAATCAGGGTGGTTGGGGTTGTCAGTATTATTTTATTGTTCATAGCATCCTGCAACAGTGCCTTATCTGTCATCAGGGCTACATTTAAAGCAGATTCAACCTCCATATATAATACAACAAAGTCAGGGGTATTCGGGAACTGCGACCAATATTGCTTTTTACTTAATTTATTTACGTGGTCCCTGAGGTCCCTGGCATGTTTGGCAAATAGAATATTCCTTGACGTTTCATCATCTGTTTCGAGTGCCTGCAAATATGCATCCAGAGGCAATTTGGAATCAACAACAACATGGCTGTTTCCGGGCAGATTGATTATCATATCCGGTTTTAAAACTGAATCCTCACCTTCTGTATAAGCCTGTTCAATAAAATCACAATGAGCTGATAATCCTGAGAACTCCACTACCCTCTTAAGTCCGATCTCTCCCCATTTTCCCCTTACTCTCGGATTTCTCAGGGCATTAACCAATGCACCTGTTTCCTTCTGCAGACTTGCATTTGTAATCTGGATATTTGATAACATTTCAGTAACCTGCCCGAAGGTTTTCTCTGATCCTTTTTCAAGTTCATCAATACGCTTTTTATAACTATCGATTGATTCCTTTACAGGTTTCAGCATCTCCTCAATTGCAGATTTGCGCTGGTCAAGATCGCCTTCAGCTTCTTTTACCTGTGTCTCCAAGTGTGTCTTTGCCAGGTCAAGAAATTGCTTATTGTTTTGGGTAAGAGCATCAGACGCGGCAGATTTAAAGGTGTCAACCATAGCTTTTCTTACTTCTTCAAGGCTATTAGCCTGTGCTTCAACTTTAGAATTTAAAACACTGTTTTGTCTGGCAAGCTCATTCACCTCCTCCATTTTTGCGATCAGAAACTTTTGATGCTGAGCGGTTAATCTGGACTTAGTAGCCAGGTATGCAATTAGAGCTCCGGTCACAAGACCTACAAAAATATAAAGTATAATTTCCATTCTTCAGGCATCTATTAATTCTCAAATTTATAAGAATTAACCGTAAATGGGTTCATAAAAGTTCCATTTTACCATTTTTACTATCTTCGCTATAATTAATCTATCGTATAATTAAAGTTCAATTCAAATCAAATCAATATGAAAAAACTTTTTATTCATCATGTATATTTCTGGTTAAAGAAGCCGGTAACCTCTGAAATCAGAGGAAAATTTGAGAAGGCTCTTAAGAAGCTGGTAACTGTTCATTAACCGCGAAGATCGCAAATAGATTTTCCCCAGTAGGCCGGAATGAAGGGGTTAAAAACTATTTCAGATAAATCTCCAGAACCGGTATTTCTACAAGAGGTTTCGTCACCGGAAGCTGAAGAGTAATATCATTTTTGGCCCTATCTTCAGATGTATCGAATTTGATTTCAGATGCATCATGCAGAAACTGGATATACTTAACTTTATCACCAATACCTGACAATGTAAGGCTGCCCATAGGATAAGCCAACAAATGAACATATAATCTTTTTGTTACCGGATTAAATGTCAGAAGAGTATTTGCAGGTGCAGTAAATCCCGCCGGGGCTTCGGTGCATCCATATATTGAGCGATAATTATATTTCATCCATTCACCCATAGATTTTAACCTGTCCTGAGCTCTGTAATCAAATACTCCACGGGCTGTTGGACCAACATTCAGAAGTAAATTTCCACCTTTGCTGACTGATTCTATAAGAAGCTCCAGCAATTGAGCGGGGCTTTTCCAGGATGTTTCATCTCTGTAATAGCCCCATGAACCTGAGAATGTCTGGCATGTTTCCCATGGAACTCTTTTACCATTAACTTCAGGCCATTTGGAGACCTTTACCTGCTCAGGGGTTGTGAAATCCCATCCACCCTCAACATCACTCAGGTCAAGTCGGTCGTCAACAATAATTCCAGGCTGCAGACTGCGGGCAAGTTTCAGGATATTTTCAGAATCCCAGTCTGAGCGACCCTTCCCATTCTTCCCGGGAAAGGAAAAATCGAACCAGATTATGCTGATCTCTCCATAATTTGTCAGCAGTTCACGCACCTGATTCTTTATATACTCACGGTATTTATTCATATCCCTTCCTTTATTCAGACGGGAATAAGCTGAATCGGATGCCTGACGAAGAGGATGTACCCTATCTATTGTATAGTCGGGATGATGCCAGTCAATAAGAGAATAGTAGAATCCTACTTTTAACCCTTCTGCTCTGAATGCCTCTACATATTCTTTAATAATATCTTTCCCGTAAGGAGTATTGACCGATTTATAATCAGTGAATTTTGAATCGAAGAGACAGAATCCCTCATGGTGTTTTGCTGTAAGTACCACATATTTCATTCCGGCTGCTTTAGCCATTTTTGCCCATTCATGAGGATCATACATATCGGGATTAAAAACCTCAAAATATTTCTGATACTGTTCGTTTGTCATCCGCTCAGCATTTTTGACCCATTCGTGACGGGCTGGCGATGCATATAATCCCCAGTGGATAAACATTCCGAACCTTGCATCGGTCCACCATTTCAATCTTTGGGCTTTCTGAGCTTCAGTCTCTTTTGGAAGCTGAGCAATTGAATATTGGGGTGTTATTAATGTGAAAAGGAACAGGAGTGCTGTAAAAATGGATTTTGTTTTCATATAGGTTGGTTAAGTTATCTTATTAAGAACAGGTTCTCAAATTTCTATTCCCGGGTTAAAAAGATTTCAGCTAATTCTTCAACAGCTAAATTAACCGGATTATTTTTAATTTCAGTTTTTGAACAGATAATTTTTGCCTTCTTTTCTTCCACCCCAAATTTTCTTAGTTGCGGCAATTGAAAATCCGATGTTATTTCTTGAATTTTTCGGTTAAATTTGATGAATAACTTATTCTTGTCACAGATGAACAATGAAAAGATATATGTCGGGTTTATTGGAGCAGGAGGTATAGCCCGCGCTCATGCTTTCGCGCTGAATTCATTACGATATTATTACAATGACTCACCACAAACGGAACTTGAAGCCGTTTGCTCTTCAACTGAGAACAGCAGAAATGAATTTGCCAGGCAGTTTGGATTCAGGAATCCGGTTCCTATTGATGAATTCCTTTCAAATAAAAATACTGATACTGTTTACATACTCGGACCAAACAAAGTCCATTATGAGCATCTTATTAAAGTATTGGAAATGCCTTCAGTGAGAAGGATCTATATTGAGAAACCAGTTTGCTCAAGTATTGATGAAGAGATGCTTATGGCAAAAACTGTCAGTCAACATCCTGAAATAAAAATACAAACTGGTTTTCAGTATCTCTTCATGTCGTCGGTGCGCGAGGCTTTGAACTTATGGAAAACAGGAAAGCTTGGTAAACCAATACATTTTGACCTCAGGTATTATCATGGTGACTATCTTCAGAAAGAGTATCGAGACAAACGGTCAACAAGACTGACACCCGCTCCTGATGGGGGTGCAATGGCCGATCTGGGTTCACATGCTATCAGTTTAATAACAGCCTTTCTTGGCGATAATTTACAGATTGACAGCGCTTTGCAGTCAGGTCAGTTTAAGGATGTCCCGCCTGATTCTGACCTTTTCAGTCTGATAACTCTTTATGACAGCCGGACATCAGCAGCAGGAACTCTTTCAGCGAGCCGGATCAGTTCCGGAACAGGGGATCTGCTTTCCCTGGAACTTTTTGCCGAAAAAGGAAGTATAAGATTCTCTTCTCATAACCCTGACTATTTTGAATACTACACTGAACAGTCAGGTATGTGGAACAGAATATTTACCGGCAGCAATTATAAGCCGTCAACCAGTTTTCCTTCAGGGCATGTTCCGTCCGGATGGTTACGCGCGATGATACATGCACATTATGTTTTCTTAACCGGGAATGACAGTAAATCATTCATTCCTGATTTAGATCATGGACTGTCAGTTCAACGGCTGGTGAGGCAGAGTGCTGAACATCTTGGCAAATTCAGGAACAAGATAAAGCCC
This sequence comes from Bacteroidales bacterium, assembly GCA_025358455.1. Lineage (GTDB taxonomy): Bacteria > Bacteroidota > Bacteroidia > Bacteroidales > VadinHA17 > LD21. Next base: position 4,976 of record JANYJP010000027.1, on the reverse strand, counting down.
TGACAATTAAATTGTCACTTGATTATTAATCACATATAATTCATTTATCCTACTCAAATAGTGAATTAAGACCACATGAAGGTCTATTTATTATGGGGCGTAATTTATTGTTTCTCAAATTGTTTCTTTTCTCTTTCAATAAATGTTTTTAAATCTGTCGGTTTTTTTCCTGTCAATCGTTCATAAAAATTTGAAATCCTCGGTGCTTTTTGAAATCTTGGCAAAAAGTGAAGAAGCATCATAACGATAATCATTCCTGTTACCATCCTTTCTCGCTTTTTTATTCTAAAGAATCTAAGCGGATTTACATTTCTGAATCTGATTGGATTTTCAATCGCTTTATTTATCAGCGAAGTCACACCCGCAAAACTTTCATTTTCCAATCCGGTTATTTCAAATGATTGATTTTTATAATCTCCGAATTTGTCAAGCAGAATTGCTCCTGCTTCTCCGATATTTTCAATATCAATCCAGTTGAATTGTGCTTGTCCGGATGGCAAAATAATCTCTCGTTTTGTTTTTATGTCATTAATCAAAGTCGTTGTCAGGTTTTGCATGAAGTAACTTGGTCGGAGAAAAATGTAATTCAATCTGTTTTCATTTATCAACCGCTCAATTTTGTTATGTGGAATCACTTTGCTTGTTTCTGCTCCTTGGACTGATAAAAAAACAACCTCGCTGATGTTGTGTTTCTTAATCTTAGAAATCAGTGGTTTGAAATATTTGTCAATATCTGATATGTGGGGAGGTCGTAAAAGGAAAATCCTGTCAATATCAGTCAGAGCATTGTCAAACGTTTCAAAATCCTCAAAATCAAAATGAACATAATCCAGTTTTGGATAGTCCTTAAAAACATTTTTTGCTTTCTCTATATTTCTAACACCTGCAATAATCCGATTTGATGTGTCAATTTTGTGCAAAAATCGAATCACCTCCATTCCAATATTTCCCGTTGCTCCTGTTATCAGTATATTACTCATTTGCAGTGTCTTTAAATTATTTTTAAAAGTTTTGGCGTCGCGGTGGCAAGTGCGGCTTTTATGTGTGCGGGCAACATCTAAAAATGTACTTCGTGCAGCCAGTAGAAATGTTGTTTTTCCATTTATGGATCCATTCAAGAATACAACCAATTGAGGTTATACTCATTTAAATATTTACCTTTTTTTTTATCCATTCGCGGCCGTATTAACTTCTTACAACTGTCTCGCTACGGCAAGCATAAAGAATAAAGGTACAGACAAAAATTTGAAAAACAATTTGATTTCTTAACATTTAATAAGAAACTTGTTTTGTCTTCAGGCAGTGGGCGTATTGCGATTGTCTTTGATAAAAGTTATATAAGCAAGGCGGGCAAGAAAACACACTATCCCGCAAGATGATACAGATTTGTCCCGATAAATGTAATATGGCAAAGTAATTAATCCTGGTAGATGGTAGTAAGTTGTCCCGGTAAAATGAATTTTGCTTTAGCTGTTAATTATTTAACATTTATCTCCAGGTGTTTTCCTAATCCTGTTTCAATTATCTTTCTGAGAGTGTCAAGTTCTATATCAGATCTGTCATTCTCAATCCGGGAGATATAATTTCTAGAGGTACCACTCTTTATAGCTAATTCTTTTTGTGTTAAACCAGATTTAATCCGTGTATCTCTGACGAGGCGTCCGATTTTAGAAGTTATCCCAGTTACTTCTGTGCTGCTGTACTTTAATAAAACATCAGCACCAATTTCAAAGGGAACTTTTACTTTTTTACTGTTCTTATCTGTAATGAATTGTTCAACGTTACTCCACGAGAGAGTATTGTTTTTTAATTCAGCCTTACCAAATTCGTCTGAGTCTTTGAGAATCATGATAGGAGAGTCATTATTAATCTCTAATTTTTTGAAGAATTTTTTAAAATCAATAATCCTTGATTCTCCATTATTGAAAACAACCGAAATTGATAATCCTTTTATCCAGTTAATTTTCAAAATCCTTGGTATTTTAATTTTTCGTCTCATTGCAGATTTGGATTTAATTCATAAAAAACTTTAAGCGCCCAATCTGAGTTAACAGATAACCAATCGAATACACTTTTCATTTGTTTATTTGGTAACTCTCCAGCATATATGTCCTTGGTCTCAATTACGATTAAAACTTCAAATTCGTTATAGCTTGCATGTATATGAGGTGGCCTATGTTCTCCATTGTATACATTTATCTTAATTCCATTGAAGCTATCAATCGATGGCATTCAGTCATTTTTTACAAAGGTATCTAATTGGGTACATATTGACAAATTAATTAAGGGATATTTTAATTTCAATTGTAATAAATCCCGGTAGATGGGAGTGAGTTGTCTCGAAATTTTATATCCCAAACTGATCGCTTCTGAAAAAGCATTTCTCAACGGGAATTTGAAACTTAATCTTGCTTACATTATCGGCGCTTGCACTGCTTATTCCCGATTCATTTCGTAATATTCTGTAAATGTGCTTTTTGAAAGCACTCTCCCATTTTTTGACCTTATACACCCGGAATGTTCCGGAGATGATTTGCATGATGCTGTTTTATACTGCTTGAAAGTAATGATGTTACTTACCCTGTTGTGTTCCTTTTATATAAATTAAATCCATGTTGGAATTCCAATCAATCCGTTGCTTAAAAAATAAAACATAAAAATTAAGTTTATTATTGCAGCTAATGCTGAATGAAAATAAAAAAGTTTAGACATTTTTTCATGGCGTTTTTTGTAGATATAGTACAAAGCCCAAATTGTAGCCAAGGCATAACAAATACTGCAAATAAAAATTAGAATTGAAATTGGATTCATCGTGCCAATTATTTGAAACATATCGTATCTATTATGAATTGATAATTTTAACAAGCCTGCGATAACTAATATGAATGAATATGTAATGATTGGCAATAAGCTAATTAACAAAGCGAATTTACTATTCTTTTTCCCAAACGAATAGACAAATACAGATAGAAGTCCAAAAACAATTGAACTAAAAAGTACTATAAAAAATAGGTAAAATATTGAAAGCAGGGTGTAAGCCCACAAGGGTGAAATCTTTTTTAAATTAAGCCCAATTATATTGCCTTCTAATGGATCGCTTATCACAACAAACCCAATTTGATTTGTATCAACCGATCTAAATTCATTATTGCCCGCATAAATAAACTTATTAGTTGAATTTCCATTCATTAGGCGCTTTATATAAACGGTATCGTTTTTTAACCAAACTTTGTGAACATTCTTAATAAGTTCTAAGGCTTTGATTGGATCTAATTTAGAAAGAATACAGGTGTAATATCCAGATAAATTGTCATCAATTTTATACTTTTTAGTGTCAATTTCAACCGATTTTTGTTTTAAATCTTTTGTTTGATAGTATTTTATTAAATTGACTATTTTATGCAAAGGTTCATTATCACCATTGTTAATCATAACTGCATAACCCAGATTATTTTCTGTAATATATCCAAAATCGGCATAGCAACCAGGAAGGCTTCCAGAAAAACCGTGATACAAAAACCCATTAAATGAGGAAGATTCATTGGATAAACCATTACCGCTATAAAGCTCAAACTTCGATATATTTTTTTGAAGACTACCGGCTCTTTCCATTCTACTTAAAGATGAATCGGTAAGTAATTGAATATTATTTATTTTGCCTCTATTAATAAAAAATTTAAGGAATTTTGCCATATCAACTGGTGAACTATTGAGAGCTGCTGCAGGTCGATAAATAATATTGAGGTAATTTAATTTAATATTATTTTCATACAAAGTAGCTGCCAATTTTTTGTATTGTTCCGTTTGAAGAAAGGACATAGATTTCAATCCCATTGGTTTGAAAAAATTTATGTCCATATAATTTTCAAAAGTGAGACCTGATACTTTTTCAACGATATAAGCTGCAACTGCAATCCCCACATTACTTTCCATTATCCTTGTTCCTGGAACAAACAAAGATGTTCTGGTTTTAGGATAAAAATCAAGGGCTTCTTTTAGTGTTTTTGGTTTTGGATCATTGCTTCCAAGTTCTGACATGCTCCAATATTTCCAGCCAGAAGTGTGCTCAAGCAAATTTTCAATTCTGATTGGATATTTATCTTCCCAAGTATTGTTAAATTTGATTTCCGGAATGATATCTATTATTTTATCTTTAAGATTTAATTGCCCTTCTTCTTGCAATTTTAAGATTGCCAATGCTACAAAAGTCTTCGAAATTGACCCAAGTCGAAAAATCGTATTTTCATTTGCATTGATATTTTTTTCAATGTCAGCTTTTCCAAAACCCTGGAGCATAATTGCTTCATCGCCTGATAACATAACAACACCTGCACCAGGTGTTTGGGTATCCTTTAATACTTTTTGAATTGATTCACTTAATTCACTTAGTGTTTGTGGCTTATTAACATTACCAACAATTTGAGCAAACGATTTTGAGGCACTAAAAATAAAAAGGAGTGATAATAATACGGTAGCTATTTTGTTAAACATTTTCATACATTCTTTTTAAGTAAATTTTCAAAACTGTTAACCCATTTTTTATCTCACAATTCAGTCAAAAGAATAATCTGCATTTTTTTAGTTTGGTTGGTAACGGCCCGGTGGTTTTATGAGGTGCCGTCGGAGCCTGCCCAGAGCGCTAGCGAAGGGTCGCGGTGCCGCGTTTTTTGCCAGTCCCGGTAGATGGATGAGAACTGTCTTGTCAGGGTGAAACTGTTAAACGGTACCAAGTCCAGATAGACGGCAGTGAGTTTCGTGTGAGGATGAAATAGTCTCGGTGGCGAGCAAAAAACCTACCTGCCGGTAGGCAGGCAAGGCACCAGTGCGTCGGCCCGCAGCGCCAATGATGCTGTCCCAGGAAACGAAACTGTCCGGGTGCCACAGGATTTAATAAATGGTAAAGAGTTTAAGGGCAAAGAATTGGGGATTGATTACAAATCTGTCCTGGCGCTGGCGAGGCACTTAATCAAACCGTC
>JANYJP010000091.1 GCA_025358455.1 Bacteroidales bacterium | reverse complement strand
ATATCGAGCTTTTTAACGCTTTTTTGTCCATCGCGAATCAGGCCGTCAGACGAAATAAATTCAGTGTACATGACATCAGCGCCCAGTGTTTTGCATACCATCCGGAATGACGGATCTGTAATGTCTTCCATCGGGGCGAGGAATAAAGGGAAATCGCCTAACAATATGTTGCCTATTTTCAAAGTCCTGATATTTTAAATTCCTGGAATTCTGTACGTCCGTACATGCAACGTCCGTACAATAAATTTGTTTATATTTATTTGATGCAAAATTAATAAAATGAGTGAGACCCAGGGACGTCACCTTTTCTCCGGGAAGAATGTCAAAATAATTGTCCGAAAATTGTCCTTTTGCCAGTCTAATGACAGTTTAAAGCGAATTGCCCTGTAAATATTAATTCAATAAACGATTAAGGCCATATCTGACTCTGAACTTCAGCAGAGTTTATTCTCTCGGGTTCATTCTTCCTGTAGAAATAAACCAGCCCGTATTCTTCACTGGTGCTCATTTTTTTATCTTCAGACAGGGTACTGTGTGTAGACTCAATCTCATTCCACAACAGATGAATAATTTCGTCAGCTTCTTTTCGAAGATGATTGTTTTTTTCGGTATGCTCAACAGTTCTTTTTGCAAGCGTATTGTGAAAAGTCCATGCTTCAATGAAATTTTCAAACCTTACTTTTACCACTGCTATTGTCGGATTTGTAATCGGACTCCCTCCCTTTCTGATCCTGAACTCTTCTCCTTCAATAACTCTTCTACCCCAACTCAATAACTCATTTTCATTATTTAAAGATGGCACATTCGTATCATCTGTGGCAATTCCGTAAAAAGCTCTGGTTTCAGCTGGCAGTTCTCCGCGGAATATGGCCATATTCATCACCCTGATAAAATGGGTAAGATATATCCTGGCCTTTTTTAGAGTTTCATTATAAACCTTGCTTTTTTTATTCTGTGTGGCCATTGTTTGATGGTACATCTGAAGATTGTGCTCAAACTGAGGCAGAAACTTCTGCAGACGAACAATTGTTTTTGAAGAATATGCCAGTTTCTGTGGCGGAAGCTCTTTACCTTTTTCAAGAGCTATGCTCATCGCCTTTATTCGGGCAGTGTCGGTGTTGGGTAGTCTTCTGTACGGCATGGCAAACAAGGAATGTTAATAAGATGTTGATAACAGTTACGAATGTATTAATATTTTGTTAATAACCAAAGGCATTCGCAATTAAATGATGCTGATTATTAAAAAGTTTGAAATTCAGCAGCAAAATTATTAAATGTTTAAAACAAAAAACTTTTACCGTGATTATACGGTGACAGTTTTAGAATGTTACAGTTAAAGTGTAAAATTTAAATCTTAATTATTATCAGCTGGTACTTTGCTTTATAGTTATCACGTTATTACCTTAGTGGTTTAAAAACAACTTAACTATACCGATATGTTTAAAAGTGAAGTATATACCAAAAGGAGAAAAGAACTCCATAAAAAAATTCAAAACGGCATAGCGCTGTTTACCGGAAATACTGAAGCACCAATGAACTATCCGGCCAACACATACCATTTCAGGCAGGACAGTGATTTTCTTTATTATTTCGGACTTGATCTTCCGGGATTAACAGGCTTTATGGATTTCGATTCCGGGAAAGACCGGATTTTCGGGAATGACTATGATATGGACGACATTATCTGGATGGGTCCGCAACCTACTGTTAAAGATCTTGCCCTGAAATGCGGTATTACAGACACTTCCACCATGTCGAAACTTGAAGAGACTATAAAGGACTCCCTGTCAAAGAACAGAAAGATACATTTTCTTCCTCCATACCGGGGGGAAACAAAAATGACCCTGGGTTCTCTTCTTAAAGAAAACCCCTGTCAGATGAAAACCCTTGCTTCAACAGATCTGATAAAGGCGGTGATTTCTATGAGATCTGTTAAGGAAGAGATTGAAATTGATGAAATTGAAAAGGCAGGTGATATTGCATATGAAATGCATGTTACAGCAATGAAAATGTGCAAGCCTGGTGTTAAGGAACGGGATATTTTCGGGACAATTGAAGGAATTGCTCTGGCTAAAGGAGGCGGAACTTCTTTTCCGATTATTCTTAGTGTAGACGGGCAAACTCTTCATAATCATGCTCATGATAATATATTAAAGAATGGCAGGATGATGGTTACTGACGCGGGTGCGGAAACTATCCTTCATTATGCTTCAGATATTACCAGAACCACTCCTGTCGGTGGCATATTCAATCAGCAGCAGAAAGATATTTATGAAATAGTTCTGAAAGCAAATACAGAGGCTATAAAAGCAACCCGTCCCGGTCTTTCCAACCGTGATCTTCATTTTATGGCATGCAAAATTATTGCCACTGAAATGAAAGCGCTTGGTTTGATGAAAGGAGATGTTGATGAGGCAGTTGCAGCCGGAGCTCATGCACTTTTTATGCCTCATGGCCTGGGCCATATGATGGGTCTTGATGTTCATGATATGGAAGCCCTTGGAGAGGATTTCATCGGGTATAATGATGAAGTGAAGAGGAGTAAACAGTTCGGAACGGCATTTCTTCGATTCGCCCTGCCATACAAACCCGGACATGTATTTACTGTCGAACCGGGGTGCTATTTCATTCCTGAGCTGATAGGTATGTGGAAAGCTGAAGGGAAATTCAAAGAATTCATCAACTACAGCAAAGTTGAAAGCTATATGACAATCGGAGGTATAAGGATTGAAGATAATGTTCTAATAACCGAAAAAGGACATAAAGTTCTTGGCAAACCAATACCAAAAACTGTGAGTGAAATAGAAAAGACTTGTTCCTAAGAAAAAAATTGAAGTTTTTCTCTTTGTCCTCAATTACCCTCTGTTTAACTTATACAGAGGGCCACTGGGGATACACAGAGAAACAAGGGGTTAAGTATTTTAATTCGGTGATCTTCTGGTCTGGCCCGGAAAAACTGCAATACTTTCATGACCATTAACATCAACCGACTGTATCCCGAAAAAATAATTATCTTTTGAATAAGCAATTGTTACTTCGTTGCCTGTAACAAATATTTTCTTCTCCCACAATGGCTGGAATGTCTCACGCATTAATATATAATAACCGGCGGGTTTTACCCCGGTCGCTGGTGTCTCCCATTTAATTGTGGTTTTATTGGTTAGTCCGGTCACAACTATTCCACAATTTACGGGTTCAAAAGGAGCAAGCGCCAGATTTGCCATAGTCGCAAGATCCACACCTGCATTTTTTCTTACATATTCATAATCAACATATTCAGGAAGGTCACCTTCCTGTATCCCGTTGATAATGGCAGGCACCTTGTGAGTTCTTTCATAATTCTCGTTGTATTCACAAACTCTTACTGCCGTAAATCCTGCCTGGCAAAATGGGGTATGGTCACCACCGCGCCCAAATCTGTCATTTCTGTAAACCAGAGTCACAATCATCTGTTCAACATACCTTTCACCTGTCTCCTTAATATATCTCGCCAGCTGGCGTGACCTGCTGTCATTCTCCCCCGATGTGTATTTACGGCTTGCTGTCATCTGTTCGGTTTCATAAGCCGGGATACCTTCGCTGAACACTCTTACCCTCATGTTATCATTAAGTAGCGTTTCGCTTGAGGCGCTATTTCCGATCATATCATTATTCAGCATAGCAACAATATTCCACTTTTCCTCTTTTGCTTTAGCTGCCATGTACTTAGCTCCAAATAATCCATGTTCCTCTCCGGAAACTGTCATAAAGACAATAGTAGCGGAAAATTTTCTTGCTGACATTATTCTTATAAGCTCGAGTATTGCTGCAACACCTGATCCATCGTCGTTTGCTCCGGGAGCAAAGCTTGTATTGTCATTATCCAATGCAGCTCTCGAATCGAGATGTGCACTTATTAAGATTATTCTGTCATCACCCGGATCAGTTCCTTTCAGGGTAGCAATAACATTTTTAAGTTTAGTTTCCTGCGTAATTCTCTGTCCCCGTCCACCAACGGTATAATCTATCAGTTCTACCTTAAGCCGGCCATCTGATTCAGGAATACTCTTCTCCATTTCTGATTTGATCCAGTTCCATGCAGCTCCGATCCCTTTTACAGCATCATTCTGTTCACTCATATTATGACGGGTATAGAAGCTTGCAAGCTTACGGACATTCTGTTCGATCCTTTCCCTGGAGATTTCTTCAACCATCTTCTTTATCTCCGGATCGCGGTTAATAATTATTTGTGCACCGGATGACCATGCAACAAATACCAGAAATAAAATCAGGAATGATTTTTTCATGTGGTTAAGTTATGTATAGCCTTAATAGCAGGGAAAAATATTTAGTTAGTATGCTTTATAATATTCCCTGAATAGCCTGGCGATATTTACAAGTTTGATCTCCTTAGGGCATTCAGCTTCACAAGCCCCTGTATTTGAACAGTTACCAAAGCCAACCTCCTCCATCTTTTCAACCATTGCCCTCACTCTGTCAACAGCTTCAACACGTCCCTGTGGCAAGAGGGCAAACTGGGAAATTTTGGCAGATACAAA
>JANYJP010000119.1 GCA_025358455.1 Bacteroidales bacterium | reverse complement strand
AGGAATTTAGGATATGTGAAATATACAAATTAATTGTATAAATGCAAAGTAATTTTCCCCTTCAGGGTTGTTAGGGGTGAAACCTTCGTTTACCGGTAGATTCCGGTCGTTTAGCAGAATTTATCCGAAACTTAACAGATAAAACTTTGAAAACTGAAATAGTTTACACATTTTTGTAACGTTAATTTCAAAAAAATGGATATCAGAGATCGGATCGTAGATGTAGCAGCAGAATTATTCAAGACTTACGGAATAAAATCAGTAACTATGGATTCTCTTGCAAATCAGCTTGGTATGTCAAAAAGAACTATATATGAGGTCTTCTCAGATAAAGATGAAATGCTTATGGCTGTATTATCAAAGATGGCCAGGCAACAGAAGGAGATGGTAAAGCGAGTTCTTGATGAATCTGAAAATTCAATTGTAGCAATATTCAGAATGCTTGAAATCAACCGAGATAATTTTCAATCAATGAGTCCTGCTTTTCAGGCGGACCTGAAGAAGTATCATCACGATATATTGATGAAGAATGCAGATGAAATTGAAATGCCCGATTATAGGAATCATTTTCAGGTTATTGAGAAAGGTATTGAAGAAGAACTTTTTAGAAAAGAAATTAATCCTGATCTGGCCAACCGTTGCCTTTATAACCTTGGGAGATCGATTATGGATAATGACCTGTATCCTTTTGACCTGTTTTCAAGACGTGATGTGATCCGTAATATTTTCATCAATTACGTGAGGGGGATCTCAACACCAAAAGGTCTTAACCTTATTAGCCGGCTTGAAGAAAACTTTTAATATCAATATTCACATAAATACGCATTAGTAATAAATTATAAAGATGAAAAAGAAAAAAGTTCTGACAGTTTTACTGTTGCTCTCATCAGCATGTGGAATTATACAGGCACAGAATAGCAGTAATGACCTGAAACTTTCCTTAAAAGAGGCGCAGGAATATGCCATTCAGAATAATAAAATGATGGTTTCCACGCGTATGGATGTTAATGCTTCAAAAGTTGCTGTTTGGGAGACAGTTTCAAATGCATTACCGCAGGTAACAGCATCCGGCTCATTTACAGATAACCTCAAGCTTATGACCACTCTTTTACCTGGAGATTTCTTTGGAAAACCTGGTGAGAAAGTTCCGGTGACTTTTGGATCGCAGTTTAATTCAGGTGCAAGTATTCAGGCGAGTATGTTACTTTTTAATGCTCCTTTATATATTGGTATTGAAACCACAAAGCTGGCGAATAAGTTAAGTGAAAAAAATCTGGCTAAAACGGAGCTTGACACGAAGGAATCTGTCTGTACTGCATACTACCTTATCCTTGTGTCAGAAAGATCCCTTGAAATACTGAATGGGAATATTGCCAACCTGAATGAAACGCTTAAATCAACAAGGTCTATGTATTCTGCAGGCATGGCTGAATCCACTGATGTAGATCAGATGATATCAAATGTTACAATGGTTGAAAACACCCGAAGCGCAATGCAACTTTCAATAGAATTGAATTATAACCTGTTGAGGTTCCAGCTTGGTGTGAGCGCGGAAACCCGGATACACCTTAGCGAAACTCTCGATGATTTCACTTCTGATATAAATATTGAAGCCTTGTTATCGCAGCACTTCGATCAAAAGCAAAACTTAAATTATATCCTTACTGAGGGACAGGAAAAAATGTCTTCGCTTGCTCTTAAATCACAAAAATCATCAGTATTGCCAACACTGGCAGCCTTTTATAGTTATGGAGTAAATGGAATGGGTGATAAAATTTCAAATCAGCAGTGGTTCAGGAATTCAATGACAGGACTTCAGCTCTCAATTCCTGTTTTCGGTAGCGGGCAAAAATACAGTCAGATAAAAAGAGCGAAGATAAATTTCGAGAAAGCCAAAACCACAAAAGAAATGGTTTCTGAGCAATTGCTTCTACAGGAAAAGCAGTTAAGATATAATCTCGTCAACGCAAATCTTAATTACAAAAGTCAGAAGGATAATGTAGATGTGTCAAAAAGAGTATATGCCAGTATGGAAAATAAGTACAAGCAGGGTATGGCTTCAAGCCTTGAACTTACGCAGTCAAATTCTTTTTACCTCCAGGCTGAAAATAACTATGTATCCTCTTTAATGAACTTGCTGCAGTCAAAGCTTGCATTAAATAAGTTATTGAATAACATGAATTAATTAATAAGAAACTATCAAAATAATATATAATGAGATATTTAAATAGAATTCCGGTAATCCTGATCAGCGCACTCTTACTTTCAGGCTGTTCTTCAAAAACCAAAACCAATACAACTGGAAAAACTGATCCTGCCCCTGCTATTGAAAAGGCTGTAATTCCAGTGAAAGTTGCAACCCTGGCAAAAACAAAAATTGCAAGGACAATTGACTATACTGCTTCAATACTTCCTTTTGAAGAGGTAAATATGGCCCCTTCAACACCGGGCCGGATTGACAGGATTTATGTCGAAGTAGGTGATAAGGTTAACAGGAATGATAAGCTTTTCCTCATGGATCGTACCCAGCTTTACCAGTTAAAACTCCAGTTAAGCAGTCTTACAAAAGATCTTTCGAGACTCGACACATTGCTCAAATCGGGGAGTGCAAAACAGCAGCAATTCGACCAGATGAAGACCCAATACGATGTGACAAAAACGAATGTTGATTTTATGGAGGAAAACACTTTGATGAAAGCGCCATTTACCGGAATAGTTACAGGCAAATACTTTGAAAATGGTGAAATGTACTCAGGTTCCCCAACTACGCAGACAGGAAGATCCGCCGTTGTAACGGTTATGCAGGTAAATCCTCTGAAAGTAAATGTCAGCATTTCCGAGCAATATTACCCATTAATAAAAAAAGCTATGAAAGCTGAAATTACAGCAGATGTGTATAAAAATGAAAAATTTACAGGCACGGTCTACAGAATATCTCCTACTATCAACTCAGGGACGAGATCATTTAACGTGGAGTTGGAACTTCCTAACAAAAATGATCTGCTGAAACCCGGCATGTTTGTAAGAGTATCAATGGATCTTGGCGAAGTTGAAACATTTGTAGTGCCTGCAAATACAGTTTTAGTTCAGGAAGGTACAAACACCAGATTTGTTTATGTTGAAAGGACAAAACTTGCCCAGAGGATTGAAGTCACTATCGGCAAAAGATTTGATGACCAGCTTGAGATAATTTCCTCTAATCTTAAGGAAGGCGATAATCTTGTAACACAAGGCCAGGCAAGATTGATCAACGGTGATAAAATTGAAATAGTAATGTAATTATAAGAATTTCAACTATAAAAAGATGAGTATATATAGTGCTTCCGTAAAAAGGCCCGTCACAACCATTCTGATTTTTGTCGGTCTGATGGTTATGGGTATCTATTCACTTACAAAATTACCTGTAGATCTGTATCCCGAGATGGAATTGCCTTACGTGGTGGTATTTACCACTTACCCGGGTGCCAGCGCCTCCGATATTGAATCTAACGTAACGCGTCCTCTCGAAAATGCCCTGAACTCAGTAAGCAAACTTAAAGAGATCACATCAACATCGAATGATGCTACATCGGTTGTCTTCATGAACTTTGAGTATGGTACAAACCTCGATGAAGCCTCAAACGATATAAGGAGCGCTCTTAGTTTTACTGAAAGAACATTGCCTGAAGATTGCGAAAAGCCTACGATCATGAAGTTCTCAACAAGCATGATGCCTATCGTCTTCTATGCTATAACGGCAAAGGAGAGTTTTGCAGGACTTGAAAAGATCCTCGATGAAAAAATTGTAAACCCTTTAAACAGGATTGAAGGAGTGGGATCAGTGTCTCTGGCCGGAGTCCCTGGACGAAAAGTATATATTGATGTGGATCCAAGGAAGATGGAGGCTTATAACCTTTCAATTGAACAGATCGGAAATGTGATCAGGTCGGAAAACATGAATATGCCAGCCGGTTATATTGAGATGGGTAAAACCGATTATCCGTTACGTATACAAGGTGAATTTCCTGAGAGTGAGGTGGTTAAGAATCTGGTAATCAGTAATTTCAACGGGAATAGTGTTTACCTTAAAGATATAGCAGAGGTACGCGATACTATCAGGGAATCCAAGCTCGATACAAGGATTAATGGTGCAAGGGGAATGAGCATGTACGTCATGAAGCAGTCAGGCGGTAATACGGTTAAGGTAACTAAAGATATTGAAAATGCACTGATGACTCTTAAAAAGGATCTGCCACAGGACGTAAAAATCGAAAAGCTTTTTGACAGCGCATCATTCATAAAGGGCTCCATCAGTAACCTGACTGAAACATTGGGTTATGCTGCAATTTTTGTTGTGCTGGTGGTGCTGTTTTTCCTTGGAAGATGGAGAGCCACTTTTATAGTGATCCTCACAATTCCTATTTCACTTATCGTGGCATTCATTTATCTGTTTATAACGGGAGCCTCTATAAATATTATCTCACTTACCTCGTTGTCAATAGCTATCGGGATGGTGGTAGATGATGCTATTGTGGTTCTTGAGAATATCACTAAACATATAGAAAGGGGAAGCAGGCCGAGAGAGGCTTCAATTTATGCAACCAATGAAGTCTGGCTGGCTGTTATTGTTACCACACTAACAGTAGTTGCTGTATTTTTCCCGCTAACATTTATTAAAGGCCTTACCGGAGTATTGTTTAAGCAATTAGGTATGATCGTGACAATCACTATTGTGACATCGGTTTTTGCAGCTATTACATTGACTCCGACACTGAGTGCCCTTATTCTGAAGTGGTACCCCATTAAAAAAGATGCCAAATTCTGGACATACGATGGAAGTATCAGGAAGTGGCTCGATAACCTCGATCATTTTTATGAAAGAACACTTCGTTGGGCTCTTCATCATAAAACTGTTGTTTCAGTTGGTGCCGTTGTGATTTTTGTAGCATCAATGAGTCTCTTCTTAGTTATCAAGACCGAGTTTTTCCCTCAGGCCGATGAATCAAGAATTACAGCCAGTATCGAATTGCAGACCGGGACCAGAGTCGATCAGACGATCCTGACTGCCAATTATTTCGATGATCTTATAAAGGAGAAGTATCCGGAAGTAAAGATCATATCAACATCAACCGGGTCGGATGACCAGGGAGGATTTGCATCGATATTCAATGCAGGAGGTACACATACAATTGCTTATAACCTCAGCCTTGTGCCTATCGAAGCCAGAAAAAAATCGGTGTTTGAGATAGTTGAAGAGATGCGAGCTGATTTTGCCAAAAGACCTGAGATTATCAATTTCACATTGAGTACTTCCGATAATATCGGAAGTTTTGGCGGAAGTTCGGTTGATGTTGAAATTTATGGATACAATATTTCTGAAACCAATCTTGTGGCAGAAGAGCTGGCAAATAAAATTAAAGCTATTTCCGGTACAAAGGATGTTAAGATTAGCCGTGCAAAATCCAAACCCGAATTACAAATAATATTCGATCAGAACAAGATGAGCGCAAACGGTCTGAATACAGCAATGGTTTCGGCCGCGGTAAAAAACAGGGTAGACGGCCTAACAGCCACCAGGTTACGACAGTTCGGCGACGAGTATGACGTTGTTGTCCGTTTTAAGAAGTCCTCAAGAAGCACACTCACCGATATTGAAAATATAGGTATCACAAACCCCATGGGACAGATAATACGTCTTGGCGAAATAGCACAGATAAAGGAATACTGGTCGCCTCCAAGCATCGAGCGTAAACGCAAAGAACGTATTGTGCGTGTTTCATTTACACCTTATAAGAGATCTCTAACCGATATTCAGGTGGATGTACAGAAAGCTATTGACGGGACGACTATGCCTGCCGGAGTGATGGTTCAGATCTCCGGTGCTATCAAAGAACAGATGGATGCATTCATGGATATTGCCATGCTTATGTTAATAAGCCTTATACTTGTATACCTTATAATGGCTTCGCAGTTTGAGTCGCTCAAGATGCCATTCATTATAATGTTCTCAATCCCGTTTGCTTTTTCGGGAGTAGCGATGGCTCTGTTTTTCACTGACACCCCTCTTAGTGTTATTTCAGGAATCGGAGCCGTAATGCTCATTGGAATTGTTGTAAAAAATGCAATAGTTTTAGTTGACTTCATTAACCTTATGCGTGAAAGGGGCCATGAGCTGTATGAAGCAATTGCAATATCGGGACGGTCGCGACTCAGACCAGTAATAATGACATCAGCAACCACTATCCTGGGGATGTTGCCACTTGCAATGAGCAAAGGTTCAGGATCGGAGCTCTGGAGTCCTATGGGAATAGCAGTTATAGGTGGTCTTGTCTTTTCCACTTTAGTAACACTGGTTCTTGTACCGGTTGTTTACGCAATTTTTTCAAAACATGGTGAACGCAATAAAAACATTGCCATCTATTCCGATATGGATTTTATGAATGGTAATGGTGATGGCAGTAAATAGTAAGTCGTGGAACTTAAATCTATAATTATGAAAGCAATAATGATAATATACAACCAGGCACATACTGAAAAGGTGGAGTACCTGCTCGATAAGCTTGGAATAAAAGGGTATTCACTTTGGGAAAATGTACAGGGAAGGGGCAACAACACCGGTGTTCCTCATCTTGGAACCCATGCCTGGCCTGAAATAAACAAAAGCCTTATCACTATTATAGAGGACGAACTGGTTGATACTGTTCTTGAGAAAGTAAAGAAGATAGATGCAGTAAACGAAGAGGTAGGTATCAGAGCTTTTGTCTGGGATATATTGAAAATGGTATAAAAACTAATATACTCATCCTAATCCCCCTCTTTACGAAGTAGCTACCCTTTATGCACATCTTTTTTAAAGGGGCTTTCTCTCTCTTTGCAGATGCCTTACAAACAAATGGAGCGGGATGAGGAATCTCTTTAAATTGAAGCATTGATAATTAATGAGTGCTGTACCTTTATATGGAGATCCCTCACTGGCGTTACAAATGACAACATTTCATAAATCAAACAATATCAGATACTTACATGATAGCCATAATACCTGGCGTGCAAATTTGTATATGGACTACCAATGACAAAACTTTCAGGAGTATCATAATTGGCATAGCCATCAAGTTAGGCTCTGGGGATGAATGAGAAACTGCGTAAAAAAGTTTCTCATTCATCCCCAGAGCCTAACTTGACGGCTATGCCAATTATGTTACTCCTAAAAGTTTTGTCATTGGTAGTCCATATACAAATTTGCACGCCAGGTATTATGGCTATCATGTAAGTATCTGATATTGTTTGATTTATGAAATGTTGTCATTTGTAACGCCAGTGAGGGAT
>JANYJP010000082.1 GCA_025358455.1 Bacteroidales bacterium | reverse complement strand
TGGTAAATCTACACCAACAATACGTGCCATATAAAACTTTTCTTAAATGAGTTGCAAAATTAGTTAAAATTATCCCTGTCTCTGTTTGAACTTGGGATTTTTCTTATTAATAACGTAAATGCGACCTTTTCTCCTGACTATCTTACAATCAGCGCTGCGCTTTTTTACAGATGCTCTTACTTTCATTACTTTAATATTTCTTATTTATACCTGAATGTTATTCTTCCTTTTGTTAAATCATATGGTGACATTTCAACTTTTACTTTATCGCCTGGCAGGATCTTTATATAGTGCATCCTCATCTTCCCCGAAATATGTGCTGTTATCACATGTCCGTTTTCGAGCTCCACCCTGAACATTGCATTTGAAAGGGCTTCGATGATTGTACCGTCCTGCTCAATAGATGGTTGTTTCGCCATACAATTACTTATTATTTAAAACTTTTTCAATAAACTCAAAAGTGGTCAATACATCTGCTTTTCCCTTATCGACCGCGACAGCGTATTCAAAATGTGCCGAAGGTCTGCCGTCAGCTGTCTTAACAGTCCAGCCGTCTCTCATCTGCAATGTTTCTTTTTTCCCGGCGTTGATCATGGGCTCTATACATATAACAAGTCCTTTTTCCATTTTTGGTCCTGTTCCCTGTTTACCCCAGTTAGCTACTTCAGGATGTTCATGCAATTTTCGTCCAAGACCATGACCAACCAGTTCTCTGACAACAGAGTAACCACCGCTTTCAGCTTTGGTTTGAACTGCATTGGATATATCACCAATCCTGTTTCCGGCAACAGCTTGTTTAACACCCTCCTCAAGAGAAGCTCTCGTAAAATCGAGCAGGCGTTGGACCTCTTTCTTTATCACTCCTACCGGGAATGTGTATGCACTATCGCCATACCAGCCATTTAATATCACTCCGCAATCAACTGATATAATGTCGCCTTCCTTAAGGACATAGTCTGATGGAATACCATGAACCACCTCTTCGTTAACAGAGGTACAAAGCGTATTTGGAAAACCACCATATCCCTTAAAAGCCGGGGTCGCACCATTATCGCGAATGAACGATTCCGCTATTTTATCAAGATAAAGTGTGGTTATTCCGGGTTTGATGATCGCAGCAATCTCAGCAAGTGTTTTCGACACCAGCATATTGCTCTCTCTTAACAAACCTACCTCTTCATCAGTTTTTAAATATAACATCAAAGAACGCTAAACTAATTATATTGAAGTAACTGCGCCTGATCTGCCTTTAACACGGCCTGATTTCATCAGACCATCGTAATGGCGCATAAGCAAATGACTTTCAATCTGCTGCAGGGTGTCAAGTATAACACCTACAAGAATGAGAAGTGATGTGCCTCCATAAAATTGTGCAAATTGTGGCGATACAGTAGCCTTAACTGCAATAGAGGGCAGTATCGCTACTATTGCCAGAAAAATTGAACCCGGGAATGTAATCCTCGACATAATTGTATCAAGAAATTCCACTGTTTTTCTTCCTGGTTTGATACCTGGTATGAATCCTCCGTTTTTCTTCATATCTTCTGCCATTTGCACAGGGTTGATAGTAATAGCCGTGTAGAAATAGGTAAAAACAATAATTAATAATGCAGTTACCAGGTTATACCAGAATCCGTACATATTCGAGAAAGCTACAACAAAGCCTGAACCCGAATTAGAGTAACCGGCGATGATTATCGGGAGCATCATTATTGCCTGCGCAAAAATGATCGGCATAACCCCTGCAGCATTTACCTTAAGAGGTATATACTGGCGAACCCCGCCGTATTGTTTATTTCCAACAATCCTTCTTGCGTACTGTACCGGTACACGACGTGTACCCTGTACCAGAAGAATTGTTCCAAGTACAACTAAGAATAAAAATAATATTTCAACTATAAGGCCAATTGCACCACCGGCTCCATTCATCCTTGTTCCCATTTCAAAGACAAAATTTGCAGGCATACGGGCAACGATACCAATCATAATTATAAGGGAAATTCCGTTTCCAATACCTTTATCTGTTATTCTTTCTCCCAGCCACATAACAAACATTGTACCGGAGGTAAGTATAATAACAGACGATAGCGTAAAGAAAGTACCTGTCAGAATGAACGCCGAGGCAGGAAGTTGCGCATGAAGGTTAATAAGATATGTAGGTGCCTGGAGTACAAGAACCGCGATAGTCAGATACCTTGTATACTGATTCATTTTTCGTCTTCCGCTTTCACCTTCCTTCTGTAATTTCTGGAAATAAGGAAATACTATACCCAGCAATTGCACAACAATAGATGCAGAGATATATGGCATAATCCCAAGGGCGAAAACTGAAGCCTGTGAAAAGGCTCCCCCCGAGAACATATCTAACAGACCCATAATACCAGAAGAAGTCTGGTTCTTAAGGTTTGCCAGTTGCGATGGGTCGATGCCCGGAAGGGTAACATATTTACCCAGTCTGTATAATAAAATGATTCCAAAAGTATAGAACAGTCTGGCTCGCAGATCTTCTATCTTAAAGATATTTTTTATAGTCTGAATCAGTCTCATGAAATTACAGTATTACAGCGGTTCCCTTTTTTGCTTCGATTGCATTTACAGCTGATTTGCTGAATGCGTGGGCATGAACTTCAAGTTTTCTTTCCAGAGTTCCTTTGCCCAGGATTTTTACCAAAGCATTTTTAGAAACAAAACCGGCTTTTATAAGTACCTCAAAATCGATTTTTTCAAGATTTTGCTTTTCGGCAAGATCCTGAAGGGTACTTATATTAATACCTTTATATTCAATGCGGTTGATATTTTTAAAACCGTATTTGGGAACGCGTCTCTGAAGAGGCATCTGCCCACCTTCAAATCCGACTTTCTTACTATAACCTGATCTGGACTTTGCGCCTTTATGTCCTCTGGTGGAAGTTCCACCTTTTCCGGAGCCCTGACCGCGGCCCAGACGCTTTCCTTTTTTAACTGATCCCTTAGCAGGTCTTAGGTTACTCAAATCCATGACTTTGTATTATAAATATGTTTAATACCTTAAATATTTTCAACTTTAACCAGGTGTCTTACTTTAACTACCATTCCAAGAATCTGGGGTGTAGCTTCATGTTCAACACTATGGTTTAATTTACGGATACCCAGAGCTTCAAGAGTTCTTTTCTGCCTTTCGGGTTTTCCGTTTTTGCTTTTCACCTGAGTGATACGAATTTTTGCCATCGTAATGTTCTTTACTAACCGTTAAAAACTTTTTCCATTGTAACACCTCTGTTTTCAGCAATTGTGAAGGCGTCTCTCATTTCCAGCAGAGCTGCAAATGTTGCTTTTACAAGATTGTGAGGATTTGATGATCCTTTTGATTTTGCAAGCACATTCTTCACCCCAACACTCTCAAGTACAGCACGCATAGCACCACCGGCTTTAACACCGGTACCTTCCGATGCAGGTTTGATAAAAACCTTTGCACCACCGAATTTGGCAACCTGCTCATGAGGAATAGTACCATTAATAACAGGTACTTTTATCAGATTCTTTTTAGCATCTTCGATACCTTTTGCAATAGCAGTAGTTACCTCACTTGCTTTACCCAGACCATGTCCAACAATCCCATCCTCATTTCCAACCACAACAATGGCTGAGAAACTGAATGTTCGCCCGCCTTTGGTAACTTTTGTTACTCTCTGGATGCTAACAAGTCTGTCTTTAAGTTCCAGATCGCTGGTTTTAACTTTTCTTATACCGTTTCCCATAGTTCATTAGAATTTTAATCCGCCTTCGCGGGCTGCATCAGCCAATGATTTTACTCTGCCATGATATTTATATCCGCTTCTGTCGAAAACAACTTTCTCGATACCTTTTTCTTTGCATTTGGTGGCAAGAAGTTTTCCTACAAGTTTAGCCTGTTCAATTTTCTTTATACCTGTTTGGGCTGCAATATCTTTTTCTTTAGAGCAGGCCGACAGAAGAGTAACACCATTCAGGTCGTCTACAACCTGAACGTAAATCTGTTTATTGCTACGGTATACTGCCAGCCTTGGAGCTTCAGCAGTACCGCTTATTTTCTTACGGATCCTCATTTTGATCCTTGTTCTTCTTTCCAACTTAGTTAAGGCCATGATTTTTTACTTTTACCAGATTAAACACTAGCAGATTTTCCAGCCTTCCTTCTGAGCTGTTCTCCAACAAACTTAATTCCTTTTCCTTTATAAGGTTCAGGCGGACGGAGAGATCTGATTTTTGCCGCAACGTGTCCGATCAGTTGCTTATCGATGCATGTCAGGGTAATAATTGGATTAGCCCTTCTTTCAGTTTTAGTCTCTACTTTAACTTCATTCGGGAGTTGTAGAATTACTTCATGGGAAAAGCCAAGACTCATCTCCAGATTCTGTCCTTTTGCTTCTGCCCTGTAACCAACACCCACGAGTTCAAGTTCTTTTTTGTATCCTTCCGATACCCCTACCACCATATTATGAAGTAGTGCCCGGTAAAGACCGTGCAACGACTTATGGCTTTTTGATTCTGATGGCCGCGATAAATGGATCTCGTTCCCCACCACTTCCACCTTCAGGTCTTTGTCGACTGGCTGAGTCAACTCTCCCAAGGGGCCTTTCACACTAACCATATTGGTGTCACTGATGTTCACAGTAACGCCTTTTGGCAGGTTTACAGGTAATTTTCCTATTCGTGACATTAAGCTATCCTCCTAATTAGTAAACATAACATAATACTTCACCGCCGATTTTCTCTCTCTTAGCCTCTTTATCGGTCATCAGACCTCTTGAGGTTGAGATTATTGCAATACCCAGTCCATTGAGGATTCTTGGCATTTCGTCAAATCCGGTATATTGGCGGAGTCCCGGGCGGCTGACTCTTTGTATTTCTTTGATTGCAGGTTTCTTGCTCTTAGAATTATATTTAAGCGCAATTTTTAATACACCCTGCGGTCCATCACCTTCAACAACCTTATAGCTGAGGATAAAGCCTTTCTCAAAAAGAATTCTTGCAACCTCTTTCTTAAGATTGGATGCTGGAGCCTCCACGACCTTATGACCGGCCATAATGGCGTTCCTTATTCTGGTCAGTAAATCTGCAATTGGATCAGTCATCTCTTATTATTTAATAGTTTATATTTATTTCTTTTAATTACCAGCTGGCTTTCTTAACACCCGGTATAAGACCGAATGATGCCATTTCCCTGAAAGTTATTCTGCTTACTCCAAACTGTCTCATATAACCCCTTGAACGTCCTGTTAATTTGCAACGGTTATGCATTCTGTTTGGGTTTGAATTTCGTGGCAGGCGGCTTAATCCGACATAATCGCCGGCAGCTTTAAGTTCAGCCCTTTTTGCCGCGTATTTCTTAGTCAGTCTTGCGCGTTTAACTTCACGGGCTACCATGGATATTTTAGCCATATTACTAGTTTTTATTGTTTTTAAATGGTAATCCAAAATGTTTTAGTAAAGCTAATGCTTCCTCATCTGAATCGGCCGAAGTTACAAATGTTACCTGCATACCCATGATTTTAGCAATCTTATCAAGGTCAATTTCAGGAAATATGATCTGTTCGGTAATTCCAAGAGTGTAATTGCCACGTCCGTCAAGTTTGGAATTGATTCCTTTAAAATCGCGGATTCGTGGTAAAGCTACGGATATCAGCCTTTCAAGAAACTCAAACATCCTTTCTTTGCGTAATGTTACCATTATTCCGATGGGCATGTTTTTTCTCAGCTTAAAGTTCGAAATATCTTTGGTTGAAAATGTCTGAACGGCTTTTTGTCCTGCAATATCTGACATCTCCTTAACACCGAACTCAAGCAGTTTCTTATCGGCAATGGCCTGTCCTACCCCCTGGTTGATAACTATCTTTTCCAACTTGGGGACCTGCATTATCGTTTTGTATCCGAATTCCTTCATCAATGCAGGAACTATATCGTCATGATACTTGGTTTTTAGCGCAGCTATGTACATTACTTGATCTCCTCTCCTGATTTTTTTGAATAACGCACTAATTTATCTTTTTCATTAAGTCTTTTCCCAATGCGGGTCGGTTTTCCTGAAGCAGGGTCGATAAGCATCAGATTTGAAATATGAATTGGTGCTTCTTTCTTTAGAATTCCACCTTGTGGTGCTTTTGTATTAGGTTTAGTATGTTTTGATACCATATTTACACTTTCTACAATAGCTCTGTCCTTATCTCTTTTGACTTCCAGAACACGGCCTTTCTGACCTTTTGATTCACCGGTTATAACCATAACCGAATCACCCTTTTTAATATGTATTTTCTTCTGCATCGTTGTGTATTTAAATATATTACAACACTTCAGGTGCTAATGAAACAATCTTCATGTACTTGTCGCGCAGTTCCCTGGCAACCGGCCCGAAGATGCGTGTACCTCGTACCTCGTTTACATTGTTCAGCAGAACTACCGCGTTATCGTCAAATCTGATATAAGATCCATCGGCACGGCGTATCTCTTTTTTTGTTCTGACAACAACTGCTTTGCTTACAGTACCTTTTTTTGCTTCACCTGAAGGAAGTGCGGATTTCACACTTACAACAATTTTATCACCAACGGTAGCGTATCTTTTTTTGCTACCACCGAGTACTCTTATGCATAATACTTCTTTTGCACCTGAGTTGTCGGCCACGGATAATCTGCTTTCCTGTTGTATCATGATTACTTAGCTCTTTCGATTATTTCAATTAATCTCCAGGATTTGTTTTTGCTCAGAGGCCTGGTTTCTGATATGCGTACAGTATCGCCAATGTTGCATGAATTTGCTTCATCGTGTGCCATCAGCTTTTTTGTTCTGTTAATAAACTTGCCATATATAGGATGTTTAACTTTCCTTTTTACGGCAACGACGATGGACTTGTCCATTTTTGTGCTGACAACCACACCTATACGTTCTTTTCTAAGATTCCTTTCTTCCATTGCTGATCTAGCTATTTGATTTCTTATTCAACTCTCTTGTACGCAATTCGGTTAGCAGACGTGCAACCGTAAGCTTCACTTCCTTAACCTTTTGAGGGTTATCAAGTGGGGTGATTGCATGGTTAAGCTTCATACGAACGAGCATTGTCTTCTCAGTATCAATTCTCTCGAGAAGATCCGGGGTGCTTAATTCCTTTATTTCTGAAGTTTTCATCTCTGTCTAAATATTATTCCTTTACGTAATCGCGTCTTACAATAAATTTTGTTGTTATCGGAAGCTTCTGAGCTCCCAAACGGAGAGCTTCTTTTGCAACTTCATATGGTACACCTTCAGCTTCAAGCAGAATTCTGCCCGGAGTTACAGGTACAACAAAACCTTCAGGAGCACCTTTTCCTTTACCCATACGAACCTCTGCAGGTTTCTTCGTTATAGGTTTATCTGGAAAAATCCTGATCCACAACTGACCTTCACGTTTCATATGACGTG
This sequence comes from Bacteroidales bacterium, assembly GCA_025358455.1. Classification (GTDB taxonomy): domain Bacteria; phylum Bacteroidota; class Bacteroidia; order Bacteroidales; family VadinHA17; genus LD21. Next base: position 10,100 of record JANYJP010000082.1, on the reverse strand, counting down.
TTACGGCCTGACGAGCAGCTTCGATCTGTCTTCCTGTGATCCAATGCTCTTCAAGTGCCTTTATTCCAAATGACCCGAATGCCAGCTGGTTGCCTCTTTGTGCATTGCCTTTCATTCTTCCCTTCTGGGCTCTCCTGAATTTGGTCCTTTTCGGTTGTAACATTGCTATATTGTTAAAAAATTATTTACTACTAAGTATACTACTTCTTTGCTTTTCTCTTCAGACTCTTGCTCTTTGCATTTCTAGCGCCAATATTGGGACTAAGATCTCTCTTACCGAATACCTCGCCATTGCAAATCCACACTTTTACTCCGAGTAACCCGACTTTTGTATGAGCCTCAGCTAAAGCATAATCAATGTCGGCACGTAATGTATGAAGTGGAATACGACCCTCCTTATATGATTCGCTTCTTGCCATTTCGGCGCCACCCAAACGACCGGAGATCATAACTTTTATTCCTTCAGCACCCATTCTCATTGTGGAGGCAATAGACATCTTGATAGCACGACGGTAAGAAATCTTTCCTTCGAGCTGACGGGCAACGTTATTAGCTACTATGTTAGCATCGAGTTCCGGACGTTTAACTTCAAAGATGTTTATCTGAACTTCTTTCTTTGTGATTTTCTTGAGTTCTTCCTTAAGCTTGTCAACTTCCTGTCCGCCTTTACCGATAATGATACCCGGACGCGCAGTATTAACAGTTACAGTGATAAGCTTGAGTGTTCTTTCAATAATTATCTTGGAAAGGCTGGCTTTTGCAAGCCTGGCATTCAGGTATTCCCTGATCTTAGTATCCTCAACCAGTTTACCGGAAAAATCTTTTCCACCGAACCAGTTTGAGTCCCATCCTTTGATTATACCTAATCTGTTACCTATCGGATTTACTTTTTGTCCCATCTGTTCTAAATTGATGTTTTTTCAACTTCGTTAATCTTACTGTCAAGCACGAGAGTTACATGGTTTGATCTTTTTCTCACCCTGTAAGCTCTACCCTGAGGAGCAGTTTGCAGTCTTTTCAGCATACGTCCCCCGTCAACATGAACAAGTTTAACATAGAGGTTGCTCTCTTCTACTCTTACACCTTCATTCTTAGCCTGCCAGTTGGCAATTGCAGACAGAAGAAGTTTTTCCATTCTGCGTGAAGCCTCCTGTGAACTAAACCTGAGTATATCAAGTGCTTTATTTACTTCCTTTCCACTTATAAGATCTGTTACGAGTCTCATTTTTCGCGGAGATGTGGGACAGTTTCTAAGGATCGCCTGGTATCTGCTCCTGGCGGCCTCTTTCTTCTGGTCAGCTGAATTTCTTTTTCTTGCACCCATTTCTAAATCTTTTTCAATGTTTACATTACTTATTTATTACCAGAGTGACCCCTGAAAGTACGCGTAGGTGAAAATTCTCCTAACTTATGGCCTACCATGTTCTCGGTAATGTAAACGGGGATAAATTTGTTCCCGTTATGAACTGCTATAGTATGTCCGACAAATTCAGGAGAGATCACTGATCTTCTTGACCATGTCTTGATCACTGATTTCTTTTGTCCGTCATTCATTTCACCAACTCTTTTTCCAAGTTTGAAATCAATGAAAGGTCCTTTTTTAATTGATCTACTCATAATATATCAGCTATTTTTTCCTTCTTTCAATAATATGTTTTGCAGAGTACTTTTTCTTATCCCTGGTTTTGAAGCCCTTTGCAGGAATTCCTTTTCGTGACCGCGGGTGTCCGCCGGAAGCTCTTCCTTCGCCACCACCCATTGGGTGATCAACAGGGTTCATAACAACTCCTCTTACTCTTGGACGACGTCCCTGCCAGCGTGAACGGCCAGCCTTCCCTGATCTCTCAAGGTTATGGTCGCCATTAGATACAGTACCTATAGTTGCACGACATGTTGTAAGAACCAGCCTTGTCTCTCCGGAAGGAAGTTTGATTGTGGCATATTTCCCGTCGCGAGCTGAAAGCTGTGCATAAGTTCCTGCGCTGCGTGCGAGTGCCCCGCCCTTGCCTGGTTTAAGTTCAATGTTATGAATGATAGTACCCATTGGTATATCGCTCAGGAACAAGGTATTTCCGATTTCAGGAGAAGCTTCTTTTCCAGACAATAATGTCTGACCAACCAGAAGACCGGTAGGAGCAACAATATATCTTTTCTCTCCATCTTTATAAACAACAAGTGCAATTCTGGATGAGCGATTTGGATCGTACTCAATAGTTTTGACTGTTGCAGGCATTGCATCTTTCTCCCTGAGGAAATCAATTACTCGGTACATCTTTTTGTGACCGCCACCGATGTATCTCATAGTCCGTTTGCCGTCAACATTCCTACCTCCTGATTTACTCAGCGGTCGAAGTAAGGATTTCTCCGGCGTAGCACTTGTGAGAGTTTCAAAAGTGCCTGCGATTTTATGTCGCTGACCTGGTGTTACAGGTTTGATCTTTCTGACTGCCATATAGGTTATTAAATATTGCTATAGAAATCAATCTTGTTTCCTTCTTTAAGAGTAACAACAGCTTTCTTTGTTGCTGAAGTTTTTCCTGTCAGAAGCCCCGATTTCGTATTGCGGCTTTTTATTTTCCCGCCATAACGCATCGTATTTACCGAATCAACTGTAACACTGTACAATTCCTCAACGGCATTTTTTATCTGTAACTTATTTGCGCTTCTGGTAACAAGAAACCCATAGCGATTAAATTTATCACCCTGGCTTGTCATTTTTTCCGTTACAATCGGTTTAAGCAAAATATTCATCACTCAAATTTTTCTAGTTTTCAAATGTTGCCTGTAAAACGTCAACTGCACTCTCCATGAGTATCAATGTTGAAGCCTTCATAATCCTGTAAGTGCTTAATTCGTTGGCAGTTACGACTTCAACCCCTTGTACATTTCGGGATGACAAATATATGTTATTATTTTGTTCTGGTAAAACAAATACTGATTTTTTATTTGTAAAATTCAGGTTATTTCCCATTTTGATGATTTCCTTGGTTTTAGGAGTCTCAAATGAGAAGTCTTCCAGTACAATAATATTATTTGTAGATGCTTTATAGGAAAGTGCTGATCTTCTGGCCAATTGTTTTACTTTTTTGTTTAGCTTGAAGCCATAAAACCTTGGTTGCGGCCCGAAAACCCGGCCTCCTCCACGAAAAAGAGGGTTCCTGATATTACCTGCACGTGCAGTACCGGTTCCTTTCTGCCTCTTGATCTTCCTTGTACTACCAGCTACCTCGCCACGATCTTTGGCTTTATGGGTACCCTGCCTTTGATTTGCCAGGTACTGTTTTGTATCCAGATAAATGGCATGGTCGTTAGGTTCAATACCGAAAATTGAATCGTTAAGATTAACTTTTCTTCCGGTTTCCTTACCACTAATATTAAGAATCGTTACTTCCATTATTTTGTAATTATTACGTAACCACCTTTTGGACCCGGGACTGATCCTTTTATAATTATTATATCATTCTCGGCCATAAGTTTTACTACTTTCATGTCCATAGCCATCACCTGGTTACCTCCCATGCGCCCTGCCATTCTCATGCCAGGTAATACTCGTGACGGGAATGATGAAGCACCGAGTGAACCCGGGTGCCTGAGCCTATCGCTTTGTCCGTGAGTAGTTCCGCCAACGCCACTGAAACCGTGACGTTTTACTACCCCCTGAAATCCTCTTCCTTTTGACCAGCCTCTTACATCAACAATACTATCAGTTGCAAAAAGCTGTGCAGTAAGCACATCGCCTTCTTTGCACTGACCTTCCGCGAAGCCTGTGAATTCAATGAGCTTTCTTTTAGGTGTTGTATTAACCTTTTTAAAATGGCCCATTTCAGCTTTAGTAGTGTGCTTTTCTTTTTTATCTTCGAATCCTAGCTGTACCGCAAAGTAGCCGTCTTTTTCCATTGTTTTAATCTGTGTAACAACACATGGACCGGCCTGCAGAACCGTACATGGAATATTCTTTCCATTTTCATCAAAAATGGAGGTCATTCCTACCTTTTTACCAATTAATCCCTGCATTTCTTTATTACTTTACTGGTTTCACACTTTAATTTCTACTTCAACTCCGCTCGGAAGCTCAAGTTTCATCAGAGCATCGATTGTTTTCGGTGTTGAACTGTAAATGTCGAGCAACCTTTTATAGGATGAGAGCTGAAACTGCTCTCTTGCTTTCTTATTTACAAACGGCGAACGAAGTACTGTATAAATCTTTTTGTGGGTTGGAAGCGGAATAGGACCACTGACAACTGCACCAGTAGATTTTACTGTTTTTACGATCTTCTCGGCAGACTTATCTACCAGATTATGATCGTAAGATTTCAGTTTAATACGAATTTTCTGACTCATCTTTTAAAGAATTTTTCCTTTTGTAATTTCTACAATTTTATTTGATATTTCCGCAGGTACCTTTTCATAATGTGAGAACTCCATTGTTGAAGTTGCTCTTCCTGAGGTAAGGGTCCGAAGTACTGTAACATAACCGAATTTTTCGGACAGAGGTACTTTTGCTTTAACGACCCTTGCGCCTGCTTTCGATTCCATACCTTCCACTTTTCCGCGTCTTCTGTTAAAATCGCCGATCACATCACCAACATATTCTTCAGGAGTAACAACTTCTGTAGACATAATTGGCTCAAGTATTACAGGATTGCACTTAGATGCAAATTTCCTGAATGCCTGTTTTGCTGCAATTTCAAATGCAAGAGCATCCGAGTCAACCGGATGGTACGAACCGTCTTTGAGTACTACCTTAAGGCTGTCGAGAGGGAAACCGGCAAGCGGACCATTAGACATTGCTTCGCGGAATCCTTTTTCGATAGATGGAATATATTCTTTAGGAATATGACCACCTTTTACCTCATTTACAAATTGAAGTCCTCTTACATTTATATCTGCCGGACTCAGGTCAAAAGTCATATCAGCAAATTTACCACGACCTCCGGTCTGTTTCTTAAATACTTCACGGAATTCGGCACTGGTTGTAATAGCTTCTTTGTATGCAACCTGGGGCGCACCCTGATTACATTCAACTTTAAACTCTCTCTTCAGACGGTCAATGAGAATTTCCAGATGCAGTTCACCCATACCATGGATAATTGTCTGTCCGCTATCAGGATCAGTTCTGACCTGGAATGTTGGATCTTCTTCTGCCAGTTTATTCAGTGCCATTGATAATTTATCAACATCTGCCTGTGTTTTAGGCTCAATTGCGACACCTATAACCGGTTCCGGAAAATCCATTGTTTCAAGTAAAATCGGTTTATTAATAGCGCATAATGTATCACCGGTCTTAAGATCTTTAAATCCAACACCTGCACATATATCGCCTGCCGAAATACTCTCTTTTGGATTCTGTTTGTTGGCATGCATCTGGAAGAGACGATTAATACGTTCTCTCTTTCCTGTACGAACATTCAGTACGGTATCCCCTGCTTTAAGAATACCTGAATATACACGAAGGAAAGCCAGGCGGCCCACAAACGGATCGGTAGCTATTTTAAATGCCAGAGCAGCCATTGGTGCTTCATCGTCAGGCTCTCGCGTAATTTCTTCATCATTTCTCGGATCAATTCCGATAACAGAACCTTTATCAACGGGTGAAGGAAGATATGCGATCACAGCATCGAGCAGACTCTGAACGCCTTTGTTCTTAAATGCTGACCCGCAGATAACAGGGATCGCGAGTCCGTCAATTGCTGCTTTTCTCAGTGCAACCATAATCTCTTCCCCTGTAATCGACTCATGTGATTCAAGGTATCGTGCAAGAAGAGTATCGTCTACACCGGCAACAGCTTCAATGAGCTTTCCTCTCCACTCTTCAGCTTCTTCCTGCATTTCGGCAGGAATTTCTTCTGTATTAAAAGTAGTAACGTTTGCTTCGTCGGTATAATAAATGACAGCTGTCATATTAACCAGATCAATGAATCCTTTGAAGTTTTCCTCTGCTCCAATGGGTATCTGAACCGGTACCGGATTAGCACCAAGTTTTTCCTGAATTTGTTGAACCACGCTATAAAAATCAGCACCTGCGCGGTCCATCTTATTAACAAAGGCTATTCTTGGTACAACATATTTATTTGCCTGTCTCCATACTGTTTCAGATTGGGGTTCAACTCCTCCGACAGCACAAAATACAGCAACTGCACCATCAAGTACCCTGAGTGATCTTTCTACTTCAACAGTAAAATCAACATGGCCCGGGGTATCAATAATATTAATTTTGTAATCGTTATCCCTGTATTTCCAGTATGTGGTTGTGGCGGCAGAGGTAATTGTAATGCCTCGCTCCTGCTCCTGAACCATCCAGTCCATCTGTGCATTGCCATCATGAACCTCACCCATTCGATGGGTACGACCGGTATAAAACAGAATACGTTCTGTTGTAGTGGTCTTCCCGGCATCAATGTGAGCCATGATTCCAATGTTTCTGGTATATTTCAGGTTCTTATCCATCTGATTTACTTCCTTCTGCCTCTTATTATCAACTAAAAACGGAAATGAGCAAATGCTTTATTTGCCTCAGCCATTCTATGTGTATCTTCTTTCTTCTTGTATGCTCCGCCTTCAAGCTTATAAGCTGCCATAAGCTCAGCGGCAAGCCTTTCAGCCATTGAATGACCTGTTCTTTTTCTTGCAAATGAGATCATATTCTTCATGCTTATACTTACTTTCCTGTCGGTTCTGATCTCCATTGGAACCTGGAAAGTTGCACCTCCCACCCTGCGCGCTTTTACTTCAACCTGAGGTGTAACATTATCAAGAGCCTGCTTGAATATTTCAAGCGGAGTCTTTCCTTCACTTTTAAATTTATCTCCGACTATTTCAAGTGAGTCGTAGAAAATCTTAAAAGCAAGATTCTTTTTACCACTGAACATAAGATTATTCACAAACCTTGTTACATACGAATCTTTATATTTTGGATCCGGTAACAGAATCCTCTTCTTTGGTCTTGACTTTCTCATTATCTTATTCCTTTAACAGTTACTTCTTAGGCCTTTTAGCACCATACTTTGATCTTCTCTGTGTACGGCCATCAACACCTGATGTATCGAGAGCCCCGCGAACAAGGTGATAACGGACACCGGGCAGATCCTTAACCCTGCCACCTCTGATCAGTACAATAGAGTGTTCCTGGAGATTATGACCTTCCCCCGGAATATAAGCGTTTACTTCCTTCTGGTTGGTTAGCCTTACCCTTGCTACCTTTCTCATTGCTGAGTTAGGTTTCTTTGGGGTTGTGGTGTAAACACGAACGCATACTCCCCTTCTTTGAGGACATGAATCCAAAGCAGGAGCTTTGCTTTTGTCTACCAGCTTTTTCCTGCCTTTTCTTACTAACTGCTGAATTGTCGGCATATATCCAAATTATTTTAGCATTAAATTCTACCCAAAAAAATGGTTTGCAAAGGTATTGTTTTTATTTTTAAATCGCAATGGTGAATACGATTTTTTTTAAAACAAATCCCTGCACATGATCCAAACACTTGAGTACAGCCAATACTCACGTCTTAAAGCATGTCTAAAAAAAATATATCTTACTTAAAATGTAAGTTATTAACAGGTTCCTTCCCGATCTTTCCTGCGAAAAACGTTTTGTAAACTTACTCTGAAAGAAAAAACGGTACTCCTGTATTTCAAAAAACTTGTGCAAAGGAAATAAAAAATTTGTAATTCTCATCAGTTTCTTAAACTGTTTTTAAAAAATTATTATTTTTGTCGACGCCAAACCACTTATATAATAAATTAAGTATTACATATAATATCCAGAAAAATATGAAAACATACCAGGCGGAACAGATTAAAAACATTGCCCTGCTGGGGAACTCAGGTTCAGGGAAAACCACTCTCGCGGAAGCAATGCTTTTTAATGGTGGCATCATCGAGAGAAGAGGTACAATCGAGGGAATCAATACTGTCTCTGATTATCATCCGATTGAGCATGAAAACAGAAACTCAATCTACTCGACAGTACTTTATACCGAATTTCTGAACAATAAAATTAACATTTTCGACACTCCGGGTCTCGATGATTTCAGCGGTGGGGTAATCTCCTCGCTCTTTGCCTCCGATGCAGCAGTTATGACAATTAACGTTCAGAATGGTGTTGAGGTAGGGACTGAGATTCATTTCAGACATGCTGAAAAAGATCATAAGCCTGTAATTCTTGCAGTAAACGGACTGGATCACGAAAAAGCCAATTTTGAGAAGACTCTCGAGATGCTTAAGGAAAGGTTAAGCAGCAACATTGTTCTAATTCAGTATCCAGTTAATGAAGGAGTTGGATTTAACTCTATTATTGACGTTCTTAAAATGAAAATGCTACGTTATTCAAAAGACGGAGGAAAAGCAGAAATTGTTGACATTCCTGCTGATCAGGCTGGCAAAGCAGCTGAGTTGCGCGGTGCACTCGTTGAAAAAGCTGCTGAAAGCGATGAAGCACTCATGGAATTATTCTTTTCAAATGATAATCTTTCAGAAGATGAAATTAAAAAAGGAATTGCAAAGGGAATAGCTACCAGGGGAATGTTCCCTGTTTTATGTGTCTCTTCAAAAAATAATATCGGCGTTGACCGTCTGATGGAGTTCATAATCAACGAATCTCCATCTATTGCAGACATGCCCGCACCTATTAATAACAAGGGTGTTGAGATCAAACCTAATCCTGCCGGACCGTCTTCCGTCTACGTATTTAAATCATCTATTGAAGAACATATCGGGGAGATAAACTATTTCAGGGTATATTCCGGAAAAATTACCGAAAACCTCGATGTTGTTAACTCTAATAATGGTACCAAGGAAAGATTATCACAGTTATACGTCTCCGCAGGAAAGGTCAGAACAAGAGTTCCGGAACTTAATGTAGGCGATATCGGTGCATTTGTTAAGTTGAAAAACACCAAAACAGGTCACACTCTTAATGTTCCCGGGAACGACTGGAAATATGAAGGTGTAAAATTTCCCGAACCAAAATATCGTGTAGCAATAAAAGCTCAGAGCGAAAGTGATGATGAAAAACTTGGTGAATCTCTTAATAAAATTCATCTCGAGGACCCTACAATTATTATTGAGTATTCCAAAGAACTGAAACAGATTATCATTCATGGACAGGGTGAATATCACCTTAATATCATGAAGTGGCATCTCGATAATATTTATAAGATCCACACAAATTTCAACACTCCGAAAATTCCTTATCGCGAAACTATAACCAAGTCAGCACAGGCCGACTACAGGCACAGGAAGCAATCAGGCGGTGCAGGACAGTTCGGTGAAGTTCATATGATAATTGAACCATTTGAAGAGGGCTCCAAAGAAGCTACCATGCAAAAGATTAACGGCAAAGATGTTAAGATCGCGGTCCGTGATAAAGAGGAGATTGTTCTTCCATGGGGTGGGAAACTGGTATATGTTAATAGTATCGTTGGGGGAGCAATAGATGCCCGTTTTATGCCCGCAATCCTTAAAGGGATCATGGAAAAAATGGAAATTGGTCCGCTAACCGGATCCTATGCCCGCGATATAAGGGTATATGTTTACGACGGTAAAATGCACCCTGTTGATTCCAATGAAATATCATTCCGTCTGGCCGGGAGAAATGCATTCAGTCAGGCATTTAAAATTGCCGGGCCGAAACTTATGGAACCTGTTTATGACGTGGAAATTATGGTTCCATCTGATCGGATGGGAGATGTTATAAGCGATCTTCAGGGGCGACGCGGAATGGTACTTGGAATGGCCAGCGAAAAACGTTTTGAAGTAATCAAAGCAAAAGTTCCGCTCGCTGAGATGAATAAATATTCCACTGCACTTAGTTCCATAACGGGTGGACGTGCTATGTATTCAATGAAGTTTGCAGAATATGCTCAGGTTCCGGGTGATGTTCAGGATTCAGTCATCAAAGCATATTCCGAGGAGGAAGAAGAAGAATAGAAAATTGGTTTTACACCAGATAAAAACAAAACCTGTCATTCCGAAATGTCAAATATTAAGTTATTTACATAGACCTGTATCGACTAGTGGAGATCCCTCGCTAACGCTCGGTATGACATGTCATTGTGGGAATCAAAAGGGGGAATGAGAGGCGATCCTGCTGGCAGGATCGCCTC
>JANYJP010000068.1 GCA_025358455.1 Bacteroidales bacterium | reverse complement strand
ATATTGTGTATCATATTGTAATGAACTACCAGAGTTCAGAGTTATTTCCGTGGAATCAGCTAGAAATATGTGTGCTTTTTCGCCCGCATTTGTAGTAACTGTAGTCGAAGCAGCAGCAGTATTCTGAAAAGTTGCTTTCTCTACCATCCGGGAACCAACCGCCCCAATGGCTATCAGGCTGGCTATTGTTGCTGCAGCTATTAATATTCTGAAATTATTTTTGCTTAATATTGTAATGGACCTGCTATTTTTTCCTCCCAACCCAAGCCTGGATGAAATATTAAGCCACGCGGAGTCAGTATTATAAAGTTTAAGTTTTGTCTGTTCACTTACTTCCTGCCATAACTCATTTTCCTCGTTAAAGATGCGCCGGTATTCAGGATTCTGTTCAAGTAATGATTTTAAAAGGATTATCTCACTATCTGAGATTTCTCCATCAAAAAACTTGTTTATCAGGTTATGATATTCCACTTTCTCTTCTTCCTTCATAAATTTTAACATAAGCTAGTACAAGATAAGACCTTTTTACCCTTATTCGAGAATCAGATTTTTTTGTATCAATGAAGAATTTGTATTCATATTTTATAAGAAAAGTGAGGCGCTAAATCAGGTTTAGCGCCTCACAAAAACTAACTATACAACCCCTTAAACTAACTGATCAAAATCCTATATGTGCTTTCATCAAAGTAATTACACAATCTAATACAAGATTGTTCTACTTTACCCTTACAGACAAATGGATTTATTTTATTAATATGAGAAATTAAATTCTTAAATAGCTATTACCATACCCAGTCTTTCTGAGTGGAAAGGAGCGGTATTTAAAATTCTAAAGGCTCTATAGATTACTGCTTATCAGCGCGATAATAAGGAGTGTAAGATAATCACTCAACTCAAGCCTGAGTGACTTGAGCGCTTTTGACATCTGTGCCTCGACTGTTTTAACAGAAATGTGCAGAGTATCAGCTATTTCTCTGTATTTAAGACCTTCAATCCGGCTTAATTCAAATACTTTACGGCATTCGGCAGGTAATTTCATAACCGCCTGGGTAATGTTTTCCTCCAGCTCTTTGGCTAAAAGGGACTCATGGGCAGAAAATTCAAATTGTTCAGTATAGACCGCCTTGTATATTTCTGTATAGGCGGACTCTACTTTTTTTCTTCGCAACTTGTTAATACTTAGATTCTGGGCAATCATAAAAACATATGACTTCAGGGAATCTTCAGGATCAATCTGGTCGCGTCCTTCCCAGATTTTAGAAAACACGTCCTGAACTATTTCCTTTGATTCTTCAGGGTTATTTAGAAATTTATTGGCAAAAGAGCATAACCGGACATAATACTTGCGAAAGAAAAGCTCGAAAGCCTGTTCATCTCCCAGTTTAATTCTTACGGCAAGCTGGTCCTTCATAATAGAGAATTGACATTTCAAATATACGTCAATGTACCGAACCTGCAAAAGAAAGAAAAAAAGCTGTAGTTACCCCTTACGAAATTTTTATTAGGCGCCAGAAGTGAGTTGACGCGTCCACCTGTTAATCCGGGTTGGAGCCTGATATGAACCATTTTCATTAATGTGGTATTTTTTCCAGTGATTGCCTGCAATCAATAACACAGAATCGGTTATTGCCTGTCCGGAAAGACTTGTACCTGCAGCGCGGAATGTTACATTAATGGATAGGATAGAACTCTCTTTTAATATCAAGGAAACTTCCATTTCATCCTTTGCTATGATCACCATCTTTGGTATCAGCCTGTAAAAACTTGTATCGGTACCTGTCCCTGTAAAAGGTCGAAAAAAAAATATCTTTTGATATGCTGGCTACCCGATCACAACAAGATAGTTCAGGATAATGATCACAGGCTTACCTGGTGTTCATAAGCTTATGATTACTTTTTGGTGGAAACATCTATAAGGTATTTCATATAATCATTGTATAGTCTGACGGTTCTTTCTCCACCCGGTTTAGCTGTCTGCCAACCTGCATTCATAAGCCCGGTATAGGAATAACAACATATTTTTTCAAAATTATCAAACATAAGCAAATCTTTTATTACCTGATCAATTGGCCTGGGGTAAAGAGCATTTTTTTCAGCAAACAGGAATACTTCCAAATCCATCCACAAATGACTCCCTGCGGTATCACAATAATTTTGGAGAATTTTTGCAGCTTCACTCCCTGAGTAATCATCTTTTGGCATCCGATGAAAACCAAAAGGGCATAGTATGTCAAGGTTTTTGAGTAATTCAGGATAGTATCCATCCGAATTTTTAATATCGTGGCAATTGGTTGCAAGCATTACAGGTTTATCAGGAGCAAGAGTCCTTACATACGCTTTGAATTCCTTAAAGAAATGGACTATTTCGATTTTTCTATTTTTATCATCTCCAAGATTACCTGCAATTTCACTAGATATATACCACCCATAAAAAGACTTATGCGATCCATATTTATCCCATAATTCCTTCGCAATTTTTTTAGACCAGTCCAGTGATCCTTGTGAGAAGTCAAACCATGCATACATACCAACTCCAAGGAATACTTTCATTCCATCCTTATCTGCCTCAGATAATACAGACTCCAAGGCAGAATCAGCGGCTAAATTTTTCCACTCAGGATAATTTTCTGATGACATTCCATTTTCAACATTTGCTAACAGCGACTGTTCGGGTTTTAAAGGATATAATTTTGACTGATAATATGGGAATCCTGAATATCCTGTCGATTCCATAGTATGTTTACCCACATATTTTTGATTTCTGAACAGTTCCTGAATAACAACTATGTTCATCTCAATATCGTGCATTCCTTTAATCAGTTCACCCCATTGATTATTGCTTAGTCTGATAATATCTTTATTCCAAAAACGGCCTTCGTCTTCACTCCAGTGATAAAACTCAAACCAGCTTCCATCTATTCTTTTGGTCGATCTGATTTTCGAGTCGATTATTTTAACTGGCTCAATTAATGTACGTGTACCTAAATCTGATTTAACAACCATAATAATATTTCTGTCTCCTGCATACATTTCCGTATCAAGCCAGAACTGGAATCCGTCATTACTACCTGCCTGTAACGCAATATCCTTCTTGTAAATGCAAAAGTCTTTCTCAACATTATCGATATATAGTGACATTTTATAATCGACCTTATGACTGGAATTATTCCAAATCGCACCCCTTATATCAAGTTTTATCTTATTCGTAACAGGGGTTGGAGGCACGAGGGTTAAACTTACCCTGGTCTGATCATCGGTTTTTATCTTTGATGGTATTCCCAGAAATGCACTACAGAATAGAATAGCAACTAAAACAGCTCCCCAGATTAATTTTCGATTCTGATTCATCTTTAAATATTTTTTAAAATTTATTTCTAATTTCAAATAATTTCGTCCTGCTTATTCTGTCAACAAGGTAAGCTATTGATTTTTTAAATTAGTTAAACCGTGCTTATTCAATTCAGGGAAATTAAATCCACGGTCGCCGGCAAATCCACAGCAATTTGTGTCTGATACTATTACCTCTCTTGCACCTATTATTGCAAGTGCGGCTAGTTTTCCATCCAGCTCCATCTTTTTCATGCTGCATACAGGGAAAACAGTAATAACCTCAACCACCGGAGTAATTGTCAGATATGGAAGGAGACAATCAATAATAAACTCAACTGGTTCGTAAAGTTTAAGATTTGACTTCATGCTGCTGCGCGGAATGTTACTGGAATGGATAGGATAGAACTCTCTTTTAATATCAGGGAAATTTCCAATTCATCCTTTGCTATTATCACCATTTTGGGAGTGAGTCTGTAAAAGCTTGCATCGGTCCCGTATGTCAGGGTATATAGAGGGTCATGAAAAATCCTGCTCTTGTCGATTGTTACAACAAGGTGTTCGTAGAGGACTTTGTATTTTCCGGTCAGCATTGTGCAGTATAAAAATAATTGCCATAAAGGAACTCAAATGATTTCACAAAGTGACTATAAGAATCTTATTTTACCTGGAACAGAAATCAGTTCTCTTTGATTTGAGTAAATAATCTCAATGAAGATCTGTCCCTGCAAAGGTCGAAAAAGAAATATCTTTTGATATGCTGGCTACCCGATCACAACAAGATAGTTC
>JANYJP010000047.1 GCA_025358455.1 Bacteroidales bacterium | reverse complement strand
CTCTACTATCTTTACCCTCCTCTATTATTATTGCTCACTTCTACAGAAATTTTTCTTTCGTAGATTTCTTCACATCTTCAAGGTATTGCTTTATATTCTGTTCCTCCTCCTTTTTAACAATCAGAAGCACATCATCAGAATCAACAATAATATAGTCTTTTAAGCCTTGCAGAACTGCAATTTTACCTGGTGAAATATTAAAGATATTCCCTTTGCTGTCATATGAAAATACATCTCCCCTGACAAATGCATTGCCCTTTTTATCAACCGCCGAATGCTCGTATAACGAACTCCAGGTACCAAGATCTGACCAGCCAATATCAGTGCACATAACATACACATTATCGGCCTTTTCCATTATACCGTAATCAATAGAAATACTCCTGCATTCAGCATAGGTTTTACCTATAAAGCTTTTCTCCTGTTTTGTGCCATAAACATTTTTCCCTTCTTCAAATGCAGAATAAGTATCAGGCATATGCTTTTCAAATGCCGCGAGAATTGACTTTATATTCCAAATAAATATTCCTGAGTTCCAGAAAAAATCGCCACTTTCAAGAAATACTTTTGCCAGGTCCACATCAGGTTTCTCAGTAAAGGTCTTAACCCTTAAAAGATTTTCAAAACCTTTAACAGTTTTCTTCTTATCAGCCTGTATATATCCATATCCTGTTTCCGGTCTGTCAGGTTTAATTCCCAGCGTGACCAGTCCGTCATTCCTTTCAGCGAAATCATAACACCTCTTGATAACATCCGTGAATACATCCTCTTTTATTATCAGGTGATCAGCCGGTGTGACAGCAATAACCGCATCGGGGTTTTCCTTAAGTATTCTGAAGGTGCCGTATGCCAGACAAGGGGCAGTATTACGTCGAAAAGGTTCTCCTAATACATGTGATGGGTCAATCCCCAGTTGTTCTATTACCAAGTCTTTATGATCGGCATTGGTAACCACAAAAATATTCTGCTCGGCACATGCTCCCTTAAATCGTCTGTATGTTTGTTGGAGAAGGGTCTCTCCGGCACCAATAATATCAAGAAATTGTTTTGGTTTGTCAAGCCTGCTTAAAGGCCAGAATCGACTCCCTACGCCACCTGCCATTATTATTACATACCTGTTATCCATAGGAGAATATTTTTCATAATCAGTTAATACAAATATATAACTAATTATCTATTCGGTTTCAAAAAAACCTGTTACTGAAATATCGTAAATATTAGTAATTTTGATGTTCAATAATTTAATAAGATGTTTAAGTTTCTTTCAAGCGTAGGGCAATACTTCCTTTTCCTTAAAAAGGTCTTCTCTAAACCTGAGAAACCTTCAATCTATTACAAACAAACGATGAGTGAGCTTGTCTCGCTTGGTCTGACTTCAGTCGGTATCGTTGCCATAATCTCCTTCTTCATGGGTGCAGTAATTACGCTGCAAACTGCATATAATACAGAAAATCCGATATACCCCAAGTACCTTATTGGACTCGGGTGCCGCGATTCGATGATTCTTGAATTTTCCTCAACAATCGCGGCGCTTATTCTTGCAGGAAAAGTCGGATCTAATATCGCCTCTGAGATAGGCACAATGAGGGTTACCGAACAAATTGACGCCCTTGAGATAATGGGAGTTAACTCAGCTTCTTACCTGGTTCTTCCTAAAATTATTGCTACTGTGGTGTTTAATCCATTCCTCACTCTGATGAGTATTGTCATTGGAATATTTGGCGGGGGAATAGCCGGAACATTTTCAGGTGTAATGACTCCGGAAAATTTTATCTATGGTATCCAATATGACTTCATTCCTTATTATATAGTTTATTCTCTGATTAAAACGGTGTTTTTTGCTTTCATAATAACCAGCATATCTTCCTTCCAGGGGTATTATGTAGAGGGCGGATCGCTTGAGGTAGGACGGGCCAGTACAAAAGCAGTTGTGTACAGTAGTGTGATGATTTTGCTCTTCAATGTAATACTTACTCAACTTCTGCTGTCATGATAAAGGTGCAAAATCTTTCCAAATCCTTCAATGGGAAAAGTGTACTGAATGATATTTCAGTAACCTTCGAAACAGGAAAGACAAATCTGATTATAGGAAGAAGTGGTTCAGGAAAAACTGTATTATTGAAATCTATTGTCGGTCTGCTTGAAATAAACAGCGGGGAGATCTGGTATGAAAATACATTATTTAATAAACTTGACTTTAAGGACAAAAAGACTATCCGCAGTGAGATGGGGATGCTCTTTCAGGGCAGTGCTCTTTTTGATTCACTGACTGTTGAACAGAATGTCCGTTTCCCGCTCGACATGTTCACAGAACAAAGCGCCGAGGAGAAAAATGAAAGGGTTAACTTTTGTCTGAACAGAGTAGATATTAAAAATGCCAACAAACTATTTCCTGCAGAATTATCAGGAGGAATGAAAAAAAGAGTTGCAATAGCCAGGGCTATTGCTTTGAATCCCAAGTATCTTTTTTGTGATGAGCCTAATTCCGGACTCGATCCTTTAACCGCTATTCTAATTGATTCACTTATTAAAGAACTCACGGAAGAGTATGCCATGACAACAATTGTCAATACTCACGATATGAACTCTGTTATGGAAATTGGAGAAAAAATCATTTTTATACACGACGGTACAAAATGCTGGGAAGGAAATAATAATGAAATCCTGATTTCTGATTGTGAAATCCTGAATGATTTTGTTTTCGCAAATTCGCTTGCTAAAAAGCTCAGACAGAATACAAAATAGCATTAAAAAGATTACTTGTCCACATCTTCATAATCAACATACTCCCCTATCTCCTTCGAGACCTTTTTAACAGGGGTCTTTTTATCCTTTTCACTTTCCATCCTGTTACCGGCAGAGGCTTGTTCTTTGCCGTATTTCGTAAAGAATCTGAGGATAAGATAAACTATTAAACCAATTAATAAAAAGCGGATCAGAATCATACCATTTAGATCTATTTATTCAACAAGCACCATCGGTTTATCATTTTTCTTTTTGATCCGGTTACCGAAAGCAAGGTTCATTCCAAGCCTGAGGTTAAAAGTGTTCCAGTTTGCAGGAATTAAAACAGCGCTGTTATCACTTTTGATTTTATTCCATGTTACAGGTAGCCTGTCGCTTACAATATAAAACTGAAATATACCGGGCCTGAATGCAAGTCCTGCTCCGAGATTATCATATTTGTGGTTTTCTGCAGTATAGCTAATACTTGCGGAAAAAGCGTTACCCAGATTCATATTTGCTGAAAGTGTCAGCGATTCACGTATTTGTTTGCCAATAAACCTGCTATACGACAATACTCCCACAGAAAAACTCTTTGTAAGATTATAACTTCCTGCCAAACTCAACCCAAAAGGAAGAAAAGTAGTAAAAGCAGTATTTGAATCAGTAACTTTAAATGAATTCTTAAGTGAATCAATCATATCCTGTCCTACTTCATCAATAGTTTTCGTTCCGTTAACTACATCAAGGATATTCAAACCACTGAATTCAAACTTACCTTTGGATTTTAAGTTGGTTACATCTTTTTTCCATTTTATAAACCCAAGATCAGTGATTGATGCTGAAACAATTAACTTTTCTGAAAAGTCATATGTTGCTCCCAGATCAAGGCCTAAACCAATGTTCTTCTTCCCTGAAATGAAATTGGCAATCCCGCTACCGTTATCTAACCTCGAATCGTCAAAAACAATACTCTCTACACTTTTATCTGCATTTTTAGTAACCTTAAGAGGTGCGCTGAAATTTGCGGTTATGTCAGCATTAAAAGTATGAGAATAGTCGTTATTAACAGTTATTCCAAGAGCTTTGTTGTCAATAGAGGCCGCTGCTACTCCGAATAATAATTTCCCTTTTACTCCAAACCTTAATTTATTTGTAAAATCTTTTGAATAGCCTAGTCCAAACTCACGGTAATATTTTAAATCACCTCGTAATGAAGACAGGTCAATTTTACTTCCGACAAACCCTTCATTCCCCTTAAATGCCAGCTTGAACAAATCTTTCGGTATTACAATATTCCCGTCTATCCTTTCATTTACGTCGAAAAAGACATACCCTGTCTTACCCACAGAAAAACCGAGACCGAACAACGGAACTGTTACCTCCGGCTCCAGAGAATTCTTGTTTTTTATCTTGGCAAGGAAATCATCAATGTTATACTTCGGATTGAGAACAGAGATTATTGAATCGGACGGTTGTCCTTTCAGAAAAACATCAGAAAAATTAACAAAATTATTATTGACGTTAATGTTAAAACCAGATAAAACCGGCAATCCTATGTATACTGAATTAGATGGCCGCAAAGCAGGATTAAGAAGATGATTCTGCGGTAGATTCATAAAATACAGCACCTGGGTGTTTTGAGCTGATACGTCAGCTAAGATCAGTGACAGAATTGAGATGAGTAAATATTTATATTTCCCGGGCATATTACTGGTATATATGGTCAATTCAAATTAATATCAGGTTTCACAACCAGGGATGCTTTAAAATTAATTCTGTAGTCAGAATAAATCTTAATATCCTTTGCGCCATTTCCTGTAGTGTTGAGGGTAAAAAAGAAAATGATTTTATCAGTCTTGTTAATATTACTGAAGAACGTCTGTGTGAATTCAATACTCGTTGAAGTTTCAGTTACACCTGTAACCTTTCCATTACTGTCAACAGGGGCTGGCGCAATTAATCCTGTAGCATCTACAGCGCTTTTAATTGTGTGTGTGACAGAATCATACAAACTCATCTTGATTGCGGCACCGAGAGGAAACCCATTTTTAGCAGTGATATTGACACGCAATAATTTGAAATTTTCAGGGTTGAGAGCATTATCTTTGTTACCCCCGTCATCTTTCATAAAGTTATCTAAAGTATCGGCAAACCGGAAGTTGTTCATTCTGAACTCCAGTGGCAATTTAACCTCAAGTGAACCGGTCAGTCTGCTGTTTCCTGAAATATAAGAACCATCCACATTTGCTTTACCCGGCAAGTCCATAGTGGCCTTGCCATAAAAATAAAGTTTCCCGGGGGGCAATGATACCAGGTCAGGCAATGATGAATTGCTTTTATCAATGATAAACGACCCTTTCACCGCCGGATCAGTCAATCCGACCGGATGAATTAACGAGAAGGGGGTCAGATTCAGATCAACAGTTTTATCTTTCCTTTTTCCTGTAAAATTCAGTTTCAATTCCACAGGTAATAAAAAAGGATTTGAATAATTCAACGTTATTGAAGGATTGGCGATACCAAAGGTTCCGGTAATGTTATTTAAGAGTTCATCTATTTTAAAATCTATTGAATCCGGTTTAATTGCAGCTACCAGCTGAGTACTCTTGGAGTTATCAAAAAGAGGATTGGGAAGATTTGGATCAGCCTGGGGCCCGGCACTAAATTCACCTGTGTTTTTTAAACTAACAAAATCAGCAAGGGATAAATCGAGTACAGAGTCTATTTTGAATATAAGTGTAACTGATTTATCCTGCCCGAACAGGACAGTATCTCCCGCCTTTACTATATCGCTGAATGAAATATCTCCCTTTATAGCTGAAACAGCCATGGTTGGCGAAATATGTGCCTTCTTCGAGAGCTTGTTCATGTCATATGTTTCCTTAACACAACCGGCTGTTAAGAATGTCATGAGTATGAAGATCAAGTACAAAAATTTCTTTATCATAATCTGATTCATTTAATCCAGGTGTCAATTTTATAATTATACAGGAACCTGTCTGTTCCGCCAACAATAAGATGCCAGTCGCTTTTTTCCGACAATTTTCCTATTGAGAACATTGATGCTCCCCTGAGAGGGAATCCTTTCATTGTCTCTCCGTTTTTCCCTAAAAGATATATTAGCTTTTTATTACTGTCGAACACACCTATTTTTCTGTCTGAAGCTGAAAAAATAAAGCTGATAGGGCCTCCCAGCACAGTTGAGCCAAATTCCCTGGAGAATATCTCTGATTTGTTATGGTCATAAAGATACAACTTACCTTTATCAATAAAAATATATTCAGTAATGCCATCGCCATCCACGTCAAATATATCAAATGAATGATCGTCTGAAAATTTTTTAATACTGAATTTCTTAACCGTGCCATCAAAATATATTTGTTGTATTGTACCATCAGGCGCGGTACAAACCAAATAGGATTCTGAGCCCGGGTTCAATCTCATTGCTGATCCCCTGGCTTTTGTAACAGGTTCTCTCAGGGTGACCCTTTTATTCCCTGACCGGTCAAGAAGATATATTGATATCTCATCAGAAGCAACGAGGTAATCTTTTCCTGATACTTTAAAATAGCTGATATCTGCTTTCACATTCCCCTGGGTGTTGAAAGGATTCCATCCCTTGACGACATTTCCTGATTTCTCATAGGAATAAATCATTTTGTCTTCCCCGGCAACAAAAAGCCTGTAATTCAAATTATTGTCATAGTCAAATAATGAAATGGAGTTTGTCGCCGGAGATCTGAGTTTTACCGGATACCTCTCAACATAATTACCATTTCTGTCGAGTAAATGTATAAAATTCTTTCCTGAAAAGAGTAACTGATACTTGCCGTTGCGGAAATAATCGATCATATAAATATTACCCGCGATCCTCTCGTTAAGCGGCACTTTCCATAGCACCCGTCCCGCTGCATTGATCAGGTAAGTATTGTTCTTCATATCCTGAATGAAGATCTCTTTTGCCCCGGTAATGTGATTGGTAAAAAAGAAAGGTTTGATGCTTGCCGTTGTGTCGAGTAATGTTTCCCATTCGGTTGTGGATTCTTCCCTGGCCTCTTCCTTATACCTGATTGATAAACTGTTGTATATCATCCCGTTGCTTGAGGAGACCTGATATCCTGCGGCCTGAATCTTACCAAGTGAATTTCTATTTGTTTTAAGTGCCTTAATTATATTCTCATTAAGGAACCCGGCAAGATAATCTGTTATTCTGGCCGGGACACAATAAAAGAAATAGCTTGCCCGGCTTGGAAGAGTGCCCTCAAAATCACGATATATCAGATCATTGGCCAGTGTTCTTTTAAGAAGATTGTCATACAGTAACCGTGAAATTGTAACGTATGAGTTGCCGGTGATCATGTAATTATCATAAAAAGCAAAATATGTATCATTAAATCCGGAGGCAAAACCCGGCATCAGAATATTAATTAATCCCTTGAAAGTAGTTTTGTAAACCGGAATTTTAGTCTGGTCATCAGGTTCGAAATATAAAACTTCACTATCGGTTCCAAGTTCCTCAAGAAAAAGCTGCTCAACCTGGGCTCTGTTTTTTAACTCATAAATAATTAAAGTGTTATTGTCAACCTCTCCTTCTTTAATGTCTATATAAGCTCTGGTGACCTCCTTCCCTGTAAATTCTTTAAGTTTGACTGCCAGCTTAAAAGCTTCAAGAGAGTCAGTGCCAGAGGCCATTTTTACAAGCTTTTGTTCAGGAAAAATAATAGTTTCAAATAGCACAGTTGAAGCCGGTAATATCTTATAGGTGTGTAATTCAATTGACGGAAGAAACTTATACTTATAAAGATATTGTGATGAATCTGTACTTTCGGTATAACCACTCAGGACAATACCATCTTCATTAATATAAATATCGCCTCCTGCCGTTCCGGCCAGCTTAATTATCTTATCAGTCAAGCCACGACCATCCCCTGCCAGGGCAGATTTAAAAAGATAAGGCAGATTAGCAAAAACAACAAAGATTTTATCTTCGTTCTTACCGGAAGCCATTAATACCCGGGAAAAACCAGGCATACTTCTGACATCATTTTCAAGAGTCATCTGTGCTCCGGCTTTTTTAATAATATCAAATGAATTACTGAACAGCAACAGACCGGAGATTATTGAAACATAAGCTGTATCAATTGAGTTGGTTTCGGAATACGGTATTTTAAGAACCATGTTCCCGTTGGCCTTAATATCTAGCACCTGTTTAACACCAATGGAACTCAGCATTTCTTTGATATGCCGGTTCTTCAGCTCACCCGCGACAGTCATTGAAAGCAGGCTATTTAGCTTTCCTTCCCTGGTCGGATAAAAGGAAATAATAGCTGAACCACCGGCAATATACTTTTTGAACCCGGCCATGTTCGACTGATCAGCTAAATATTTCAATTTCCGGTTATAACTTTCAAATTCTTTGACCTTTCCTGTCTCTCCGAATATCCCCTTTCCTGTTGTGAGAGAATTCAAAAAACTCTGAAGGTCAATAGTTTCGACAACTATGCATGCTTCGGGCGATATTGATTTATAAGGATCAGTAAATAAGGTTTTCCTGCCTTGTTGCAGAAAATATCCCAATATGACCAAAGCTGAAACAAGGAGTACCGACAGGATGATTGCAATTCTTTTTCCCATTGTCAGGTCATTAATAAAAGTTCCATTTCAAAATTAACAAATAAAAGTTCATACCTGCGGGTTCTATGATTAATGAAATTGATTTTAATGCCTGCTTTATAAACAGGACGTGCCAGATTAAAACCTTTGGCACGTAATTTGATTTATTTTTATTACACAGGCAATCTCAATCATATCCCTGAGCGATCAGGGCAAGCCAGGCAGGAAGCCTGGCTTTCTTATTTTAATCAGAAGGGCCTGTATCCAATAATTTCCCGGACTTCACGTACAGTTTTTGATGCGCTTTCCCTTGCCTTTTCAGCACCGTTTGCAACTACTTTTGAAAGGTATTTGTTGTCAGTAAGTATGTCGCTGATCCTTATCCGTATAGGTTCAGTGAACTTAATAATATCCTCAGCGAGTTGCTTTTTCATATCTCCATAGCGGATTTCGCAGGAGGCAAATTTCTCTGTGAAAAACTTAACTGTATCAGGTTCTGATACAACATTCATAATGGTGAAAAGATTCTTTACAGGCTCTGAAGGTTCTTGCCCTGGTGCAGTCGGACCAGTATCTGTGACAGCCCTCATAACTTTTTTCTTAATCTCCTGAGGAGTATCTGAAAGAAAAACACCGTTACCTTCACTTTTGCCCATTTTACCAGTGCCATCAAGACCAGGTATCTTAACAAGTTGCTGTCCGAAATTATATGCGTCAGGCTCCGGAAAATAACTAACGTCATACATCATGTTAAATCTTCTCGCAAATCGCCTTGTCATTTCGAGGTGTTGCTCCTGGTCCTTCCCTACGGGTACTTTATTAGCCTTATGTATTATTATGTCCGCAGCCATAAGAACAGGGTATGTCAGGAGTCCTGCATTGACATTATCAGGTTGTTTCCTTATCTTCTCTTTAAATGAAGTTGTTCTTTCGAGCTCTCCGACATAGGCGTTCATATTCAATAGAAGATATAACTCAGATACCTCAGGAACATCACTCTGAACAAATACAGTTGCCACTTCAGGATCGATACCACATGCAAGATATTCAGCAAGTACCTGTTTAATATTTCCATGAAGGTCTTCTGGTTTAGGATGAGTTGTAAGAGCATGGTAATCAGCAATGAAGAAAAAGCAATTATTTTCTTTCTGCATTTTGAGAAAGTTTTTAATGGCACCGAAATAATTTCCAAGATGCAGGTTCCCCGTGGATCTGATACCGCTAACTACTGTATCCATTTTAATCTTTAGTAATAGTTCAGCGTAAAGCTAATAAAAAAGGTGTAACGGCGTAGCGGCTTAAAGGTTTTATAGATTTGTCGTTGCCATAGTACCGTTGTGCTTTTGAGCCTTTTTTATTACCTTTGCCGGATCAATAAAATACTGGCCATGGAATCGACAAGACAGAAAAAAGTATCACGATTAATTCAGAAAGAACTGGCCGACATCTTTCTGAAAAGAGGTAATGAATTCGCCCATGGGAAACTGGTTTCAATTACGCGTGTAAGGATCAGCCCTGATCTGTCATTTGCAAAGGTCTATATAAGCATATTCCCTGCAACAAATCAGGAAGATGTTCTTAGCTCCATTCAGGAATATAGCTCTAAGATAAGGTTTGATCTCGGACAAAAAGTAAGGACACAGCTTCGTATTGTTCCTGATATCGCCTTCCATATCGATGACAGCCTTGACTATATCGATAAAATAGACAAGCTTCTGAAATCCTGATGAATATATGCAATACGAACCTATAAAAAGATCTCTGGGAAGATTCTTTGCAGGATCTCTGTTTTTGAGAAAAACTTTATATTTCCTCCTCGACCTGTTGCTTTTGCGCACATGGCATGTAAAGAAGGCTTTGCGGAAAATTGCCCGTCAGTTTCCCGGCAAAGCTTCAGTACTTGATGCCGGCTCGGGGTTCGGCCAGTATTCATGGCGTATGAGCAAGATAAATAAACAGTGGAATATAAAAGCCGTTGATATTAACTCTGAACAGATAAATGACTGCAATAGTTTTTTCAGAAAAACAGGTTTGTCGGAAAGGGTGGCCTTTCAAACCGGAGATCTTACTGCTCTTACTGATACTGCCGTTTATGATATAATCCTTTCGGTTGATGTAATGGAACATATCGAAGAGGATGTACTGGTCTTTAAACGCTTTTACATGTCGCTTAAGAACAATGGCATATTACTGATATCCACCCCATCAGACAGGGGAGGATCAGATGTACACAACGAAAGCGAAGAATCTTTTATTGATGAACATGTACGCGATGGTTACAGTATTAAGGATATAACTGATAAGCTGTCACTTGCCGGGTTCCGTGATATCGAAGCAGGATATACGTATGGAAAACCCGGAAATATCTCATGGAGACTTTCTATGAAGTTCCCGATTAAAATGCTCAATGTCTCCTATCTCTTTTTCATCGTACTTCCCTTTTATTATTTGATTTTCTTCCCTGTTTCAATAATTCTTAACATTTTTGATCTCCGGATTAAGCATAAAACAGGAACCGGATTACTCGTTACAGCCAGAAAATAAACATAGTGAAACTATCAATATATATAGCAAAAAGGTATCTTTTCGCAAAGAAATCCCGGAACGCAATAAATGTTATATCCTCTGTATCCGTAGCCGGGGTTGCAGTTGGAACAATGGCGCTTATCATAATACTTTCCGTATTTAACGGACTTGAAACAATGGTCACTTCCATTTTCAATAAGTTTGACCCTGATATTAAGATAACGGCTGCTGCAGGCAAAACATTTATTGCCGATACCACTCGTCTGAAACTTCTGGCTAATGTCAGGGGGTTATGTTGTTATTCTCTTACTATTGAGGAAAATGCACTGCTGAAGTATGGTGACCGGCAATATATTGCAACCATAAAAGGTGTGGATGATAACTATGCCATGGTGACTAATATCGACAGTTCAATGTGGGAGGGTGATTTTGTGCTTAAAAACGATAAAGGCCGTGTATTTGCAATCCCCGGGTTAGGAGTCGCCCAATACCTTGGAATGAGGATCAACTTTATTACTCCATTAAATATTATCCTTCCCCGAAAAACAGGAAGTACGAATTTTAATCCGGAGACAGCTTTAAAAAATAAATATATTTTCCCTGCCGGTATTTTTGAAGTTGAAAAGGAATATGATTCAAAATATGTTTATATCCCGCTCGAAGTTGCACGTGAACTAACTGAAATAGATAAAGGTGTAACTTCAGTTGAAATTAAGTTTTCAGAGAATGCAGATCCGCAGTCTGTTCAAAAGAGTATAGTAAAAATCTTCGGGAAAGGTTTCATTGTTCAGAACCGGTACGAGCAACAGGAGATATTTTATAAGGTGATGAAATCGGAACGGCTTGCTATATTCTTCATTCTTACACTTATACTTATTATAGCTTCATTTAATATTATTGGATCATTAACAATGCTGATAATCGAAAAAGAACGGGATATTCAAATCCTTAAAAGTCTTGGTGCAGATAATAACCTGATTCGTAAGATTTTCATATTTGAAGGATGGCTCATCTCAATAATTGGTGCAGTAGCAGGTATTATCCTGGGTTTTATTATTTGCTGGCTGCAGCAAACCTACGGACTTATAAAACTACAGAGTGAATCGCTCATTATGGATTCCTACCCGGTGGTTATGAAGCTCAAAGATTTCATAATTGTTCCCGGAACTGTATTGTTAATAGGCTACTGGGCAGCATGGTACCCCGTCCGTTATCTTACGAAAAAATTTCTTAACAAAGATGTATAACAATCTATCATTATATTTACCGACTTCAAACACGATGACGCGGTTACTACTTTTTATACTGATAATATTTTCACTGCTAACCGGCTCCTGTACCAGCAGGACTAATAAGCTTGACAGAAGTAATCTGATACCTGAAAAAGAACTGATATCGATAATAACAGATCTTTATATTACCAACGGACTTCTGAACATTCCTAAAATTCGTAATGATTTTGCCAGGATTGATTCTATTTCATCATACAGAGAGGTTATAGAAAAACATGGCTTCACTAAGGAAGTGATGGACAAAACAATGAAGTACTATTTTATCAAAAACCCAAAGAAACTTGTTAAGATTTATGACCAGGCTCTGGGAAAATTAAGTGAGATGGATTCACGACTTCAAAAAGAAGAGGTTATTTTACAGAACCGGGGAGCAAATATATGGACAGGAAAAGATTCCTATTCATACCCGCCCTCACGAGGCACAGAATCAGCTGGATTTGATATTGCAGCTGCCGTTACCGGAATGTACGCAATATCCTGTTCAGTAACATTATTCCCTGATGATCAAACGGTTAATCCTCGTATGACAGCTTATACAATTAATCCCGATAGTATCACTACAGGAAAAAGGTATTATATACCATCGATTAACTACATAAAAGATGGCCGGCCACATTTATATTCTTTTCCTGTAAGAATTGCAGATAAATCGCACTTCAGCTTGAAAGGCCTGCTTTACGATTTTGATAATAATCCGGATGATTCGGGCAAACATATAAAAATTGAAAAAATATCATTTACTTTCATCTCCGGTGCCGTATGAAACGTTTTTCATCACAATACCTGATTACCAATTCGGGTCCCATGTTAAAGAGGGCCGTGGTAACGACCAGTGATGATGGCACAATACTAAATATTCAGGATACAAAGGGAGCTCTGACTGAAGCACATTCAATCGAATTTCATAACGGCATAATAATTCCTGGCTTTGTAAACTGCCATTGTCACCTGGAATTATCACATATGAAAGGAGCAATATCCCCTGGAACCGGTTTGGGAACTTTTATAGAGCAGATCATAAACAAAAGACATTCGACTGTCGATAGAATTATTGACACAGCCTACTCAGCTGATAATGACATGTATAAGAGAGGCATTTCATTATGTGCGGATATCTGCAACACAACAGAATCTTTTAATATTAAAAATAAAAGCAGGATACAATATATCAACCTGATTGAGGTTTTTGGAATGGACCCTGATAAAGCTTCGCATTGCCTGGATGAAGTCATCAGAATATCCATTAATGCAAAGGAAATGAATCTTCCTTTCTCATTGGTTCCACATTCCCTGTATTCGATGTCGCTTTCCCTCCTGCGATTGTTAAGAAAACAAAGCTTGCAAAACAAAGTCACATCTCTTCATTTTATGGAGACATCAGGAGAAAGTGCTTTCCTCGGAAATAAAACAGGGCCTCTTATGACATCTTACATGCGGACAGGTCTAATACCGACCAGGCTGGAAACAGCCGGAAACCATGCTGATGCGATTCTGACTGAGATCACCCCGTCAGGAAACCTGATACTTGTTCATAATACTTTTGCTGACAGGAAGACTATAAAAACTGTTTTGAAAAGAAAGAATTTATACTGGTGCCTTTGCCCAAACTCCAATTATTATATTGAAAAAACCATGCCCCCGGTCAATCTGCTCATAGAAGAGGGATGCGAAATAGTTATAGGAACTGACAGCCTGGCTTCAAATTCAAGGCTTGATATACTCAGTGAACTCATAACGCTGCAGTCAAATTTTCAGACGGTTTCACTTGAAGATCTTGTGCGATGGGCCACGCTGAATGGCGCGAAAGCTCTTGGTGAGGAAGACAAGTTTGGCAAGATCGAACCAGGAAAAAAGCCAGGATTACTTCTTCTTGATAATGTTGACTTACAGAACATGAAGCTCCTGCCTGATAGTTTTGTTACAAGACTGGCCTAAGGAGTACTCATTTACATCCGGCTACTTATTTCTCCCAAAAACATATGTAATCCCTGGGTTTAATGGATTTCACTCCGGGTGATAAAAGTATTCATCATTTTATATTAATTTTGAGCCCGGTAAAAGGTTAAATAATGGCCACATTTCTTTTTGATGAAATAATATTCGGTCCTGTAAAAAGCAGACGCCTTGGAGTTTCACTTGGTATAAATCTTTTACCTGTGAAGCGAAAAATCTGTAATTTCAATTGCATCTATTGCGAATGCGGGTGGACAGTGAATATTGAAAAAGCAGTCAGCCATCTTCCGAACCGCGAGGATGTTTACAGGGCTCTTGAGAAGAAGCTTACCGAAATGAAAGATCAAAACAATACTCCTGACGTTATTACCTATGCCGGTAACGGGGAACCTACTCTTCATCCTGAATTCCCCGGTATTATAGACGATAGTATTGTATTGAGAAACAAGTACTTCCCCAAGTCCAAAATTGCTGTCCTCTCAAATGCAACAACAATAACTGATCCTCTGATTAAAGCAGCTTTATTAAAAGTTGACAAGAATATTCTTAAACTCGACTCTGCCATTGATGCAACCATAAAAGTGCATAATCAGCCCCGTGTTAAAATAAATGTGTCAGAACTTATAGAAAGCCTTGCCGGATTTAATGGGAAACTCATTATACAGACCCTCTTTGTTCGTGGGTTATATAACGGTAATGTTATAGACAATACAACACCCATCGAAATTAACGCCTGGCTTGAAGCTATTAAACGGATCAAACCATCTGCTGTGATGATCTATACAATATCGAGGGATACTCCGGCTGGAGGACAACTAAAAAAAGTACCTGCTAAGGAACTCAGAGAAATAGCAATGCTTGTTGAAAATCTGGGAATTGAAACACAGGTCTCCGGTTAGAATTGAAGGAAAGCAAAAACATACTTATCTGTCCCCTTGAATGGGGATTGGGGCATGCAGCCCGTATGATACCACTGGCGCGAATGCTCCGGGAGATGAATAACAATGTTTTAATTGGTTCCGGAGAGAAGCATCTTGCACTGTTCCGCGCTGAATTGCCTGGACTAACCTATATTAATTTCAGTGGGTTCAGACCCGTGTATTCACGATACTTTCCACAGTATCTTGTTCTCCTTTTAGAAACACCACTCCTTCTGTATCACATAATCCATGAACATTTAAGGTTAAAAAGTATTATCAGGGAAAATGCAATTGATATAGTCATAAGTGATAACCGGTTTGGATTATGGAATAATAATGTAACAACTGTATATGTGACCCACATGCCACGGATCCCTCTACCAAAACCACTTAGGTTTCTTGAAAGAATAGGAGTCCGGTTGCACCGGGCTGTTATGAAGAGATATTCATTTTGTTTTATCCCGGACCTGCCGGGAGAGTTGAATGTTTCAGGGAGATTATCCCATGGAATCAATCTTCCTGATAATGCAAGATTTACAGGAATCTTGTCAAGGTTTACTTTTTTCAAAGAACCGATTCCCGGGAATCCTATTAATTTTCAACATAATACTGTCATTCTTTCGGGCCCTGAACCACAACGGGAAATGTTAAAACAGAAGCTGACTTCCTTACTAAAAGAACAGGAGCCACCCACTGTAATGCTGGGAGGAAGACCGGATAAGCCAAATGAAATAGTAAAATCAGGTAACATAATTTATTATAATCATCTTGCTTCTCAGGAGATGAGAGAGATGTTGACCGGTAGCAATTACATAATCAGCCGGTCGGGTTATACAACAATTATGGATCTTATAAGCATTAATAAACATGCATTGCTGATACCCACTCCCGGTCAGACAGAACAGGAATACCTTGCTGGCTATCTTACAGAAAAAGGTTGGTTTTCCACTGTATCTCAGGGTGAAATTAAAAGAGGAATGACTATGCCGTCAAAAGAAGTTCAATGGACAAAAGAGATAATCGAAAGAAGTCTGGTACTGTTAACCGAAGCACTAAACGAGTTATTGGAGAAGAATCATAAAAACGGCTAAACCAAGAAATCCTGTAAGAAATCCGAGCCATACTTCCTGCGGATTATGGGTTTTAAGCTGTAGTCGCGATGAAAGCACTAATCCATCAATAATAATAACTGAAATCAGATACCACACCAAAGGAGTGTACATTTTAAATGAAAGGATAAGCACAATCGATAGAAGTGCTCCTGCTCCAACAGAATGTAGTGATACCATCCACTTTAAATTGATTAAAGTAACCACAAGAGAGAGAAAGCCTAAGGAATAAAGAAACGATTTCAAAAAAAATGGGATAGGAAACTTAAAAATAATGAATGATGTTGTTGCATATAAAACAGTTGTAATAATAAGGGGAATTATCCGTTCTTTTCTGTCATTGATAGTCCAGGAAGTGATAATTTTCCTGTTGAATAGTAATGGTAAAACCGACAGTGGTAACAATACATTATTTATTACCACAATAAAGAATAATAATTTCTTCAACTCAAAAGGAAGATACCCAAAAAGTGTCGGCGCGGATAAAATTATTGCCAGTCCGTAAGCAGGTATTAACAATGGATGAAATGTAAATGAAAATATTCTTGCCAGTATATCCGGGATTTTCTTTTTTTCGTCTGTGCTCATTCAGTATACTTAATAATCATTTTAATATAACACTCCACATTCAGAGTTGTTTGTTACAGACATTAAATCTCTCGCCTCAGCCTCGCAACCGGAATATTAAGTTGTTCCCGGTATTTGGCAACCGTACGTCGTGCTATCTGATACCCTTTTTCCTGTAGTATTTCAGTAAGCCTCTCATCTGTTAATGGTCTTCGTTTTTGTTCATTTTCTATACAATCCTGCAAGATCCTTTTGATCTCCCTGGTTGATACTTCTTCTCCACTATCTGTCTGAAGTCCTTCTGAAAAGAAAAACTTTAAAGGAAAAATCCCGAAGTGAGTCTGAATAAATTTACTGTTAGCGACTCGTGAAACAGTTGAAATATCAAGTCCTGTCATTTCAGCAACATCTTTGAGGATCATAGGTTTTAATTTTGTTTCATCACCATCGATGAAATATTCCTGTTGATACTCCAGAATTGCATTCATGGTAAGCAGAAGAGTGTTCTGCCTCTGTTTTATTGCATCGATGAACCATTTAGCCGAATCAATTTTCTGCTTAACAAACATTACAGCATCTTTCATCTCCTTTTTCTGGCTCTTGTCTCTGCTGTACGATTGAAGCATTTCGCTGTAGGCAGCGCTTAACCTTAACTCCGGGAGGTTTCTTGCGTTTAGATGAAGGTCAAAGCCGTCTTCAGAAAGCTCAAGAATAAAATCGGGAATTATTGGTTGAGATGTCTTATTAAAAGGGTCACTGAAAACTCCTCCCGGTTTAGGGTTGAGTTTAAGAATCTCCTCGATTGCAGCCTTTAGTTCATTTTCTGAAATTCCAAGCCTTGCAATAATTTTATCATAATGCCTTTTTGTGAATTCATCAAAATGAGAATCAAGGATTGTATGCGCAAGATTCATAGACGGTTGCGATATGTCTCTTTTTTCAAGCTGAAGCAATAAACACTCCCTGAGTGTTCTTGCACCAACGCCTGCCGGTTCAAGATCCTGGATAATTTTTAGTACCTCCTCCAGTTCGCTTTCTGTTGTCTCTATATTCTGAAGAAAAGCAAGATCGTCAACAATGTTTATCAGTTCTCTTCTGAGGTATCCATCCTCATCGATATTCCCGAGGATGTACTCTCCAAGGATTTTTTGTTTATCATTTAGATCACGAAGGCCCAGCTGCGATTCAAGATGTTCATGAAAAGAGTATCCGACAGAGAAGGGTATCTCGGTTCTCTTTTCTTCATCCTTGCTATAGTTTTTTGTCTGGAGGCGATATTCAGGAATCTCGTCTTCTTCAATATAATCATCGATAGTAAACTCGTCCTGGTCTTTGTCTGTTTCCTCGAATTGTTCTTCTTCCTCCTCTGAATGAATTTCTTCTTCCTCCTGACCCTCTTCAAGAGCCGGATTTTCTTCAAGCTCTTTTTTTATGCGCTGCTCTATCTGCAAAGTAGGAACTTCCAGCAGTTTGATCATCTGTATCTGCTGCGGTGAAAGTTTCTGAAGCAGTTTCTGCTGTAACCTTTGCTTTAACATACATTTCTTATAATCAAAAGATCTCCTGAATAAGGTTTTCTAAAATTCAGCATTCTTAGGGGTCCTTGGAAATGGAATCACATCTCTGATATTCAACATTCCGGTAACAAATAATATAAGTCTCTCAAAACCAAGACCGAATCCGCTGTGCGGCGCTGTACCGAATTTTCTTGTCTCAAGGTACCACCATAGATCTTTTTCAGGTATTTTCAAATCCCTGATACGGCCAAGAAGCTTTTCATAGTTCTCCTCTCTCTGCGAACCTCCAATGATCTCGCCTATACCCGGAAACAAAACATCCATAGCTCTGACCGTTTTCCCGTCGCTGTTCTGCTTCATGTAAAATGCCTTAATAGACATCGGATAATCGGTAAGAATTACCGGGCGTTTAAAATGCTCTTCAACAAGATATCTTTCATGTTCAGACTGAAGGTCAGTACCCCAGCTAACCGGGTAATCCCATTTTTTCCCTGAAGCTGTGAGAATGGATACAGCTTCAGTATATGTGATTCTTACAAACTGATTATTAAGCACAAATTTAAGTTTATCAATAAGTGTTTTGTCAATCATATTATTGAGGAACTCAAGATCTTCAGGGCAGTTATCAAGTGCATATTTTATAAGGTATTTGACAAAATCCTCCGCGAGATCCATGTTGTCATTAAGATCATAGAATGCCATTTCAGGTTCTATCATCCAGAATTCTGCAAGGTGTCGGGGCGTATTAGAGTTTTCTGCTCTGAAGGTTGGACCAAAGGTATAAATATCACCTAAAGCAAGAGCTCCCAATTCTCCTTCGAGCTGACCTGAAACAGTAAGATTGGTTGATTTTCCGAAAAAATCACCTGAATAATCAATTGAATTGTCAGTATTACGGGGTACATTAGAAAGATCCAATGTTGTAACATGGAACATTTCACCGGCTCCTTCCGCATCACTTCCAGTTATTATTGGCGT
This sequence comes from Bacteroidales bacterium, assembly GCA_025358455.1. Taxonomy (GTDB): domain Bacteria; phylum Bacteroidota; class Bacteroidia; order Bacteroidales; family VadinHA17; genus LD21. The sequence goes on along the minus strand of JANYJP010000047.1, from coordinate 20,329 downwards.
ATGAAGATAGAAGAATCCCTTATCGTTAAAATATTTATGAATGGCAAAAGCCATCGAGTGACGGATCCTGAGTACAGCGCTGAAAGTATTTGTCCTTGGACGGAAATAAGCAATCTCTCGCAGGAATTCCATTGAATGTCCTTTCTTTTGGAGAGGATAAGTTTCTGCATCGCTTTTGCCATATAATTCAATGGAGACTGCTTTGATCTCGATTTGCTGACCCTGCCCTTGCGATTCAACAAGTTTCCCGGTTACAGCTATGCATGCACCTGTTGATATATCCTTCAGAAGGTTCTCATCAAAAGAAGCGGTATCGGCAACTACCTGAATATTATTGATTGTCGATCCGTCATTAAGAGAAATAAAGACTATGTTTTTATTCCCCCTTTTGGTTCTGACCCATCCCTTTACCAATACCTCTGAATCCAATGCCGGCTCGGATAACAATTGTTTAATCTTAATCCTTTTCATACTTTTCAATTATATTCAAAAAATTGTAGCGCAAAAATAATAAATTGTTGTTCGCTATGTTCCACTATTTCACCATTATTTTGCATTATTAAGTTATAGAAACTCATTGCATCAATTATTAAGCGACGTTTTTATACCTTTATGGCACTGTTTTTGTGCGTTAGAGGCTTCTTGTTCAGATTATTTGACCGTCAGTCATACTAATTACCCTCTATCGCAGTTATTAAATTTACAGTATTGCCCATTTATATAATGGTTTGAAAATTGGTAAAATCTGAATAACTTTGAGTATAAATTGAAAACTGTAAAAAAGCTATGGAAGAACATAAGAAATTAATAGTTGTGCCATGGGACTTTACTGAAGTTGCTGAGCATGCACTCGCCCATGCAGTAAAAATCAGCCGGATGGTCGGGAATGAAATATGTCTTCTTCATATTGTTGATGCGGGAATTGCCGCAAGAGCCGCGGGTGAGAAAAAAGCTCTTCTGAACCATGTTACTGAGGCAAACGGCAAGAAATATAATATGCCTATTAGTTATCATATTATAAAAGGCAGCATATTTAAAGCTATTGCTGAATTTGCGAATGATAAAGAGGCGAGCATTGTTGTGATGGGAACACATGGGATGAAGGGAATGCAAAAGCTGACAGGCAGCTGGGCCCTAAAGGTTATTGTCAAATCAAAAGTTCCCTTCATTGTGGTACAGGATCCTCCTGCCGACCAGGATAAATATCATAATATAGTTTTCCCGGTTGATTTTAGAAATGAGAATAAAGAAAAGATTAAAATGGCCATTTTTATGGGAAAATATTTTGACTCAAAAATACGGTTCCTTGTTACAATTACTACTGATAAAAATATACTCAAGAAGACTAACACTAATATTAACTTCGCAATTAGATATCTCATACAGAATAACATAGAATATGAGATTCATGAAGTGCCCAGGGGTAATTTTGCCGAACAAACGATCGATTTTGCACAGAAGATAAGTGCTGACCTTATATTGATAATGACAACCAAGAACATTACTGTTGCAGATTACGTAATGGGAGCTTCGGAACAATTTATTATTGCAAACAGTTCAAAAATACCTGTCTGTTGTGTAAATCCCAAGGCAACGTATGCCAAAACAGGACAGTTTATGGGAGGCTGGGGAGACTAATAAAAAATCCGGGACGAACATATAGATCAGGAGATCCTCTTCTCTTTCATTAAAAATAGTTTTTCCTGCTTGCCGTCGGTTTTAACCGACGGATAAAGGGATATAGAGTAATTTAATTATCCAATTAATATTCTATTAATTTTACATATTATATTTATCCTTCATTTTCATCAGGAATAAATTTTAAAATGTCAATTGTAGTTCAGGGGGTTACAAAGCTTTATGGTGAGCAAAAAGCGCTTGATAATGTCTCTTTCGAGGTAAATACCGGTGAGATAGTAGGTTTTATTGGCCCAAATGGTGCCGGAAAATCAACCATGATGAAGATTATTACAGGCTTCATCCCTGCCGCCTCAGGTAAGATTAAGATAAATGATATTGAAGTAGGGACTGACAATATTGAGATAAAAAAACAAATTGGGTACCTTCCTGAAAACAACCCTTTATACCCCGAAATGTATGTAAGGGAATACCTGGGATTTGTTGCTTCCATATATAACACCGGACAATCAAAGAAAAGCCTGATTGATAATATAATTGAATTAACGGGTCTGGTTCCGGAACAAAAGAAAAAAATCGGGTCCCTCTCTAAAGGATACAGGCAGAGAGTAGGTCTGGCCCAGGCTCTGATCCATAATCCCGGGGTTTTGATCCTTGATGAGGCAACCACGGGTCTCGACCCGAATCAGATAGTTGAGATACGTAACCTCATTAAGGAAGCGGGAAAAGAAAAAACCGTTATGCTTTCAACGCATATTATGCAGGAGGTCGAAGCAATTTGCAACAGAGTTATAATACTCGATAAAGGGATCATAGTAGCTAATGAAGAAAAAAACAACATTTATTCTGTTTTAAAGCGCCCTAAACAGGTTATCCGGGTTGAATTCGATAAGATGATTGACAAATCGTTGTTCACGGAAATTATCAATTTAAGTACCATACTACAAATTAATAGCTATATATGGCTTATCGAAGCCGAAGGGGACGTTGATATCCGACCCTCAATATTTAATTTTGCAGTAAGCAACAAACTCACGGTTCTTTCACTTCAAAAACAAGAAAGTAACCTGGAGGAAGTATTCAGACATCTTACCAATTTATAATTCATTTGGTAATCCTGAATTTTTTTACTTGCTTTGTACCATTATATTTTGGTGGAAAAATTTGTGCTGATTGCAACCACAGGAAAAAAATGCTAAACCGCTTCTAATATCCTTTTTCACAATCAACCAATCTTACCATCAGTATTTTTAGTAATAATTTAATTATTGTTATATGGGATATTTATTTACTTCAGAATCAGTTTCAGAAGGGCACCCGGACAAGGTTGCCGATCAGATATCAGATGCTTTACTGGATGAGTTTCTTCGCTGGGATCCTGAATCAAAGGTTGCCTGCGAAACATTTGTAACTACCGGCCTCGTTGTCTGCGGAGGGGAAGTACGTACCAACGGATGGGTAGATGTTCAGGAGACAGCCCGTGAGGTGATCCGTAATATTGGTTATATAAAAGCTGAATACCGATTCGATTGCGACTCCTGCGGTGTTATTTCAACAATACATGAACAGTCAAGTGATATCAATCAGGGTGTTGTTCGTGAAAAACCGGAAGAACAGGGAGCCGGTGACCAGGGCATGATGTTCGGATATGCATGCCGCGAGATGGATAATTACATGCCTTTAACTATCGAGCTGGCTCACAGGCTACTGCAGGAACTTGCATCAATACGCCGAGAAGGGAAACAGATGAAATACCTCAGACCCGACAGCAAATCTCAGGTCACCCTCGAATATGATGATGATAATAAACCTCTTCGTATTGATACTATAGTCATCAGTACCCAGCATGACGAATTTGTTCTTCCAAAAGACAAATCGCATAAAGCCGGACTGGTAGCAGAAAAAACAATGCAAAATAAGATCAGGGAGGATATTGAAAAAATTCTCATACCAAGAGTTAAGAAAACACTTCCTGCAAGGATACAGAAGTTGTTTAATAAAGATTCCAAACTTATGGTAAATCCAACTGGTAAGTTTGTTATCGGAGGTCCTCATGGGGATACCGGTCTTACAGGACGAAAAATCATCGTTGATACCTATGGAGGTCATGGCGCTCATGGAGGCGGTGCATTTTCAGGCAAGGATTCTTCAAAAGTTGACAGATCAGCGGCATATGCTGCACGTCATATTGCCAAGAATCTCGTGGCAGCAGGCGTCTGCGACCAGGCTTTAATTCAGGTTGCGTATGCTATTGGTGTTGCAGATCCTGTCGGATTGTATGTCAATACTTACGGAACAGCTAAAGTAAAAGACAGCAAAGGGAATATCCTCCATGACGGGGAAATCGCATTAAAGATCAACAAACTCTTCGATATGCGTCCCTACTCTATTGTAGAGCGTTTCGGATTAAAGAACCCTGTGTTTCTTCAAACTGCATCTTACGGGCATTTCGGACGCGATTATTTTGTCGGAAATGTTGAGGTATATTATGAGGTTCCGGGAAGCAAGCCAAAATCTTTGAATGGCAACGGTAAAAAAGCTTATAACAAAAAAGTAGAATTCTTTGCCTGGGAAAAACTTGATTATGTTGACAAGATCAGGAAGGCATTTAAGTTATAAGAGAGTTGCAGGATACAGGACGCACGACGCAAGGAAGGCAAAATAAGAAGGTTACACGATACAGGACGCACGACGCAAGGAAGGGGCCTGAAGGGCAAATTCAGAACGACGCTTTTACAATCCTGGCTACATTATCAGAACGCCCGAGAGTATAATAATGAATACCGGGAACTCCCATCTTAATTAATTCTTTAGACTGCATTACGGCCCATTCAATCCCTGTCTCCCGTGCTTCACTGTCGCTTTTGCATTTCTGAACTGCCGTGAACAGGTCATTCGGCAAATCAATATGAAATGTTTGCGGAAGCAGCTTAATGTCATTCAGCGCTGAAATAGGCTTGATCCCCGGGATAACCGGAACGGTAATCCCATTTTTAATGCACTCATCCCTGAAACGGCAGAATCTGTTATTGTCAAAAAACATCTGAGTAACAATGTAAGCGGCTCCGGCGTCAATCTTTCTCTTCAGGTTCTCCATGTCTATGTGTCTGTTTGCCGCCTCAAAATGCTTTTCAGGATAGCCTGCCACGCCGATGCAAAAATTTGTCGGATCGGCATTTTCAAGATTGTCCTCAAGATATTTTCCCCTGTTCATATCGGCTATCTGCACAACAAGATCAGATGTATAAGTATGCCCATTCTTTTCCGGGATAAATGTTCTGCTTCCTTTCTGAGGATCACCCCTCAGCGCAAGAACATCATCAATCCCGAGGAATCTCATTTCAATCAGAACATTTTCAGTCTCTTCTTTACTGAATCCACCGCACAGAAGATGAGGAACAACCGGAATATTGTACTTATATTTTACAGCTGCAGCCAGGGCGATTGTCCCTGGACGAATCCTTGTAATCCTTTTTTCAATAAGGCCGTCAGGTCTTTCTCTGAACACAATTTCATTTCGATGTGAAGTAAAATTTATATAAGCAGGCGCGTATTCGATAAGTCTGTCGATTGCAGTATAAATTCTTTCAATACTATGCCCTTTAAGTGGGGGTAATAATTCAAAGGTAAATAAAGGCCCGGAGGCATTCTTAATTTTATCAATAACACTCATATATTAAAATCATAAGTTAGGAGCCAGCCATCTGGCAGCTTCTTCAATAGTCATATTTTTTCGTGCTGCATAATCCTTCAGCTGATCTGCACTTAATTTACCAATATTAAAATAAGTTGATCCCGGGTGTGCGAAATAGTATCCGCTCACTGATGCAGGTGGCGCCATTGCAAAGTTTTCAGTAAGTTCAGCTCCGACCATTTTCTCAGCGCCGAGGAGATCAAACAAAACCCTTTTTTCTGTATGGTCAGGACATGCGGGATAGCCGGGAGCCGGTCTGATCCCCTTATATTTAAGCTTCAGCACTTCATCAATAGTAAGATTTTCGTGAGCTGCATAACCCCAGTATTCACGTCTGACTTTTTCATGGAGCCACTCTGCGGCAGCTTCAGCAAGACGGTCGCTCAGGATCCTGATCATAATAGTTGCGTAATCATCATCTTTGTACTTTACAAACGCCACATTATCAATTGCAACAGTTACCACAAAAGCTCCGATATTATCAACTAATCCTGAAGATTCAGGTGCAATATAATCAGAAAGAGAGAGGTTCGGAACACCTTTTTCTTTTGTTTCCTGGTTTCTTAAAAACCTGAAAACCGATTTCATTATTTTTTTGTTCTTGTCAGTATATACCTTAACATCATCTCCGTCAGAAACAGCCGGGAACAATCCTAATACTCCCTTTACGGTCAGAAGCTTTTGATCAATTATTTCTTTAAGATATAAAAGTCCATCATCAAACAGTTTTTTTGCCTCAACACCTTTTACCGGATCACTGAATATCGCCGGATATTTACCTGATATTTTCCATGCAAAGAAAAAATAGGTCCAGTCTATATAGGTTGAAAGTTCTTTTATATCAATACCCTGTAAAACGTGAAGACCTGGTTTTAGCGGTTCGAACAACTTCGCAGATTTCCAGTCAGTAACGTACTTATTCTTTCTTGCTTCAGTTAAGGATATCAGGTTTTTATCAGTTTGGCGTGAGGCATAATCCTCATTCATCTTCCTGTATTTGTCTTTAATGCCCTTTATATATAGTCTATTCTCCTTCTGAAGCAATGATGACAGAACTCCTGCAGCCTTTGATGCATCTTTAACATGAATTACTGCATTTGAATACGCCGGCGCCACCTTTACTGCTGCATGAATTTCTGATGTTGTTGCACCACCAATAAGAAGCGGAATCTGAAGTTTCCTGCGCTCCATTTCAGAAGCTACATGAACCATCTCCTCGAGTGAAGGAGTGATCAATCCGCTTAGACCAATTATATCAACATTTTCTTTAATGGCAGTGTCAATAATCTTTTCTGCAGGGACCATTACCCCAAGATCAATTATCTCATAGTTATTGCACGAAAGTACAACACCAACTATATTCTTTCCAATGTCGTGCACATCGCCCTTTACTGTTGCCAGCAAAACTTTTCCGGCAATTTTTTTCTCTTCTCCCTCACTTTCCAATTCAATATATGGTGACAGTTTTGAAACAGCTTTTTTCATTACACGGGCACTCTTGACTACCTGTGGAAGGAACATTTTACCTGAACCAAATAGATCACCCACTTCATTCATGCCTCCCATCAAAGGACCTTCAATAAGTTCAATCGAACGTCTGAAAAGAGAACGTGCCTCCTCAACATCCTGTTCTATAAATTCATCGAGTCCCCGGATAAGAGAATGTTTTATACGGTCGATAACCGGAAGCTGACGCCACGCGTCTTCTTTCTCTGGTTTCTTCCCTTCATTTTTAATTCCTTCAGCAAATTTCACAAGCCTTTCAGTGGAATCCTTTCTCCGGTTTAGTACCACGTCTTCAGCAAGATGCAAAAGATCGGGCTGTATTTCAGTATAAACCTGTAACATGCCGGGATTAACAATTCCCATATCAAGTCCGGCTTTTATAGCGTGGAAAAGAAAAACCGAATGCATTGCTTCGCGCACTTTATCAGTTCCGCGGAAGGAGAATGACAAGTTGCTTATGCCACCGCTGACCCTGGCATATGGGAGGTTCTGTTTAATCCATTCAGTAGCCCTGAGAAAATTTACAGCATAATTACTATGTTCCTCAATACCAGTTGCTACAGCGAGAACGTTAGGGTCAAAAATTATATCTTCGGGAGGAAAACCCAGCTTATCAACCAGGAGGCGATATGATCTTTCAGCAACACTTATCCTCTTTTCATATGTATCAGCCTGACCTGTTTCATCAAATAACATTACCACGGCAGCAGCCCCGTATTTTCTCACTTTATGTGCATGCGACAGAAAAACTTCTTCACCTTCCTTCAGGCTGATAGAGTTTACCACCGATTTCCCCTGGATACATTTAAGAGCAGCTTCAATGGTGTTCCAGCGTGAGGAATCAATCATCAGAGGAAGTTTTGAAATATCCGGTTCGGACATAATAAGATTTACGAACTTAACCATTGCCTTTTCCGAATCTAACATAGCCTCATCCATGCAGATATCGATAACCTGAGCTCCGCCCTCGACCTGGTTCCTGGCTACAGCCAGTGCTTCATCATATTTTTCTTCTTTTATTAACCTGGCAAACTTAATAGAGCCTGACACATTCGTCCGTTCGCCTATGTTTACAAAGTTGGTTTCAGGGGTAATAGTCAGGACCTCGAGGCCGCTCAGTCTTGTAAATTTCTTTATTTCAGGTCTTACCCGCGGCTTGTATTGTTTTGATACCTCAGCTATTTCCCTGATATGTTGTGGAGTGGTACCGCAACAGCCTCCTATAATGTTAACCCATCCCTCTTTCATGAAATCATTCGCGATGGATGCCATGAATGATGCAGATTGTTCATACTCCCCAAACTGGTTTGGAAGGCCTGCATTAGGGTGAACAGAAACATAGAACCCCGACTTAAGCGAAAGTTCCTCAACAAATGGACGTAATTGTTCAGCTCCAAGAGCGCAATTCAGACCTATGCTGAAAAGAGGAAAATGTGAAACGGACACCATGAATGCTTCCAGAGTCTGGCCTGTCAGCGTTCTGCCGCTGGCATCAGTAATTGTCCCTGAAACCATCACAGGAAGACGGGTATCTTTTTCCCTGAATACAGAATCAATTGCATAAAGGGCAGCTTTGCAATTAAGAACATCAAAAACTGTTTCAACAAGAAGAACATGAACACAGCCATCAATGAGTCCCCGGGCCTGTTCGGAATATGCCTCAACAAGCTGATCAAAAGTCACTGCTCTTGCACCCGGATCGTTGACATCAGATGACATTGATGCAGTCCGATTTGTGGGTCCGAGAGTTCCCGCTATAAAGTGTCCTTCAGGTTCCCCTGAGTTTTCAAATTCAATTATTGCTTCAGCCGCTAGTCGGGCTGATTGAAGATTTAACTCGTAGACACGGTTCTCCAATCCATAATCCGACATGGAAATCCTGTTGGAATTGAATGTGTTGGTTGTAATTATATCTGCTCCGGCCTCAAGATATTGCAGGTGGATACCTTTAATTATCTTAGGTTGAGTAATGGATAACAGATCGTTATTCCCTTTCTGGAGGCGAGGATGATCTTTGAACTTCTCGCCACGGAAATCGCTTTCCTGAAGCTTGTGTTTTTGGATCATGGTGCCCATGGCCCCATCAAGAATTAGAATTTTTTGTTGAATTAGCTGTTCCAGTGAGTATTTCATTAAAGTATTCCTTTCCGTCCGGTATTTACTATAAAGACATCCAGATAACGAAGTTGTTCCCTCAAAATGTAAAGTCTTTCAAGATTTACAACTCCGATAACATATTTATAAAATTTCCCGCTAAAGTATTCCGAGACTTCCTCAAATCCAAATAATTCCCTGTCCTTTTCATCATTATACCTCAGATAAATTTCAAGTTTATGATTACGGGTATAATTAGAAACGGTTCCCTGCTGAAATTTTTTGTATTCATACCTGTATCCATATGAATTTGCTGAAATATCGGAAAGCACCGCGCTACCTGTTGCATGCCCGCCTGCACCCTTGCCGCTGAAAAATTGCTTATCGGCAAATGCGGCTTCAGTTATTACCCCATTGTACTCGTTATCAACATTATATAAATATTTGTCGGATGAAATAAACCGTGGAAGTACAAAACTGGTTATAGTATTTTCGTTCGTTTTGCCAACATATGGCACCAGTTTGATCTTAAATCCTTTTTCTTTGGCATATTGAATGTCAAATTCTGAGATCTTATTAATGCCATAATGAAAGACTTCTTCCGGTTTAAGAAAAAGTCCGTAAGCATGCCCGGTAATAATGCAAAGCTTATACTTGGCATCCCATCCTTCAACATCAAGGGTAGGATCTGACTCGGCAAAACCTTTCTCCTGTGCTTCCATTAATGCTTTTGAATAAGTAATTCCCTCGTTATGCATTTTTGTGAGGATATAATTTGTAGTCCCATTAAGTATCCCGCGTAAAGAGTAGAGTAACTCATTATCATAATATTCTTCAAGGTTTCTGATAATCGGAATACTAGCGCCGGCTGAAGCTTCATAGAGAAGTGACACATTATATTCTGTTTGTAGATCAACAAGTTCCTTGAAGTGTTTTGCCACCATCATTTTATTGGCAGTAACGACATTTTTACCGCTTTTCATCGCGGTTGTAACAATGTTGAATGCCTCATCTGCATCGTCAATAAGTTCTACAACCAGGTTTATTGATGAATCGTTAAGGATCTCATTTTTATCGAAAGTGAAATTCGTCATCGGGATCCTTCTCTTTTTTGTCCGGTCTTTAACGCAAATTTTAATAATGTCTGCTTTGAATCCTTTGCTGCTGTTCAGTACATCATGAAGTCCCTGCCCAACGCATCCGTAGCCGAATAAGCCTATTCTTAATTTCTGCTGTGTCATTTCTTATCAATATAATAATTTTAATTACACTGTTTTTTCCCAGAACTTTATTACAGCTTCAGTTACAAGTTTCACTTCTATCAGAAACCCGTCGTGACCATAAAAGGAATCGATCTCAACATATTGTGCTCCAGGGATATTAACTGCAACATACTTCTGTTCCACGACAGGGAAAAGAATATCTGAGGTAATGCCAATGCACAATGTTTTCGCCTTTATAGTTGAAAGCGCTTTGGCTGTTCCTCCCCTTCCCCGCCCGACGTTATGGGTATCGGAAAGGCGAACAAGACAGTAATATGAAAAGGGATTGAACCGGTTAACTAGTTTATCGCCCTGGTAAACCTGGTATGAAGCTGCTTTAAAAGATGAGATTTTCTCATCATCATCCTCAACCTGTGTCAGATCATAAGCTGCTGCATTGCGGTAACTGAGCAGTGCAACAGATCTGGCAGCTTTTAACCCTTTTTTGCCACCATCAGGATCATTCGAAATAAAAGTCTGATCCGCCTCCATGGCAAGCCGTTGCGATTCGCTGAATGCAATTGCCCAGGGTGATTGTTTAGTACTGGAAGCGACAAATACCAGTCTCTTCACAATTTCAGGATACATTATCGAATACTCAAGTGATTGGAATCCTCCTATTGAGGCTCCAATAACACTATGAATACGTTTAATACTCAGATGTTTCCTGAGTATCTCATGAACATTTACCAGGTCTCTGATCGTAATCAAAGGAAAATCATTCAACCAGGGAGTGCCGGTCACCGGATTTACCGATGCCGGACCAGTTGTACCATAACAGGACCCCAGAACATTAGCACATACAATAAAGTATTTCTCAGGATCAAAAAGAAGACCTTTCCCAACCATGCCCGGCCACCATGCTTCCACATCGGAGTTGGCAGTGAGAGCATGACAAATCCAGATGACGTTGTCAGCCTCACTGTTTAAAGAACCCCAGGTGTTATATGCTATTTCAAGACCAGGAAGCGCTGCACCTGTCTCTGTCTTAAAAGGTTGATTATATTTCAATATCTCCATTACAAAACCTTACTGAATGCTTGTTCGAAATCATAAATAATATCATCAATATGTTCAATCCCAACCGATACTCTGAAAAGACCGGGTTCTATTCCGATAGCAAGCTGCTCTTCAGAAGAAAGTTGCGAATGAGTTGTTGCTGAAGGTTGTATTATAAGTGTTTTGGCATCGCCAACATTTGCGAGATGGCTGACCAATCCAAGATATTCAACCAGCTTAACAGATTTTGATTTATCAGCTTTCAGAACAAAACTCAGAACTCCTCCGGCTCCTTTCGGAAGATACTTCTTTGCCAGATTGTAATAAGGGTTGCCGGGTAACCCGGGATAGATTACTTTCTCCACAGCCGGGTTTCCTTCAAGCCATTTTGCCAGTGCGAGAGTATTCTGAATATGACGTTCCATTCTAAGTGAAAGAGTTTCGAGTCCCAGTAAAAGAAGAAATGAGTTGAAGGGACTGATTGACGGACCAAGATCACGTAACCCTTCAACACGTGCTTTTACAATAAATGCAATGTTTCCTGCAGGAGATGTTTGTGAGAAAATATCACCGAATATTTTTCCGTGATATCCCTCTGCAGGTTCTGTGAAAACAGGAAAGTTGCCGTTATTCCAGTTAAAATTTCCGGCATCAGTGATAACGCCCCCGATACTGGTACCGTGTCCACCAATCCACTTAGTTGCAGATTCAACAACAATATTGGCGCCATAATCTATTGGACGGCACAGGTAGCCGCAGGCAGCAAATGTATTATCGACAACAAACGGAATTCCATGTTTCACAGCCACTTTAGAAAGTGCATCAAAGTCAGGAATATCGAAACCGGGGTTGCCAATTGTTTCAACATAGATTGCTTTTGTTTTACTGTCAATAAGTTTTTCAAATGAAGCCGGGTTAAGATCCTTTGCAAATCTGGCATCGATACCGAAGTTTGCAAATGTAACTTTGAACTGGTTGTGGCTTCCCCCATAAAGAAAAGGTGAAGTCACAAAGTTTTCTCCATTCCTGAGAATGGTCGTGAGTGCTATGAATTGAGCAGCATGTCCCGATGACACTGCAAGAGAAGCGACTCCTCCCTCAAGTGCAGCCACCCTTTTTTCGAAAACGTCGGTTGTAGGATTATTAATACGGGTATAAATGTTCCCCCATTCTGCAAGGTCGAAAAGATCTGCTGCATGTTTGGCATTCTTAAAAACATAAGAAGAAGTCTGGTAGATTGGCACTGCCCGGGATAAAGTATCTTTATCAGGCTGATGGCCGGCATGTACCTGTAATGTTTCAAATTTTATTTTTCGCGTTTCCATTTTTATTTAATTTTAAATTTTACAAAATACCGGACAGACAGATATAGCTATCGCTCATGACCTCCGGTGTTAACTAGAAAATGTCGGATTGCAGTAATTGTTCTTACCGGCACATGCACATAGGCATGAGCGGCATAATGAGGTTGTTGTGTGTCAAATGAATCGAATTCATTGTTTTCGTGTTAAAATTTTTATCATCTCCCGGCTTTCCGGGATTAGGTATTGGCACCGTTCACCGCCAGTTGGCGGTTTGGTTGCCAGGGTTTCGCGGAGCCTAATCTCTTCACCCTTCTTAATAAAAATCAAACACCCTTGAAAGGAAGGAATATTTGATTTGAAGCGTCAAAGGTAGGAATGATTTTTTGAAATACAAAATTTAAAATTAATTGTGTATTTTTTGAAACAGATGAGGTGTTAAAATGACGAAGAGACTTAAAGACTAAATGACTGAGAAACAGGTATTTTCGTCTCTTCGTCTCTTCGTCTCTTAGTCTTTCTATTTATAATGTTCGTCTTTATCTTTAATTGACAGGAACCCTTTTGGCATTGACGATTGAACGGAGACTGTTTTTCCGGTTACAGGATGAGGAAAAGACAAGGAATATGCATGAAGCCTCACACGGCGAATAAATTTCGCGGATGCACCGTATTTGCGATCTCCTACTATTGGGCAGCCTATATCTGAAAGGTGAACTCTTATCTGATTCTTCCGACCGGTATCAGTTTTAATATCCAGAAGCGAATACTCATTTACCGGTCTTATTAATTTATAGTTTGTTATTGCAAATTTAGCGTTAGGTGTTTCATGTGTCGAATGTACTTTCTGTGACTTGTCTTCCATTAGCCAGCTTTTAATAGTGCCTTCAGCTTCCGGAGGAACTCCTTCGACCAGGGCATAATAATGTTTTTCAGTTTCTTCCCATTTTTCTTTAATCGTTTCCATTATCTCACGCGTCTTGGCAAACAGCAATATTCCTGATACTTCTTTATCGAGCCGATGCACAACATATGACCTGATTTTACCAACGCTTTGTTTTTTCAGGAACTCCGAAAGGATATCCTGGACATTTTTGCTTCCATCGGTACTTGAAGTTGATATGCCGGCTGGTTTCTCGATCACAATAACACTTTGGTCATCATATAAAACGGGGAATGGAACCTCAACTTTTGATGCTTTCAAATCGTGGTGATTGATCTCAACAATATCTCCGGGCTTGATTGGATAGGAATGTAATGTAACCGGTTTGCTATTTATCCGGATCACACCGCTCTGAAGTAACTTTTTTACCCTTGTCCGGGGAGAATCAGGATACTGCTCTATAAGAAACTCAATCAGCGTAAAAGATTTATTTACAGTCGTTTTCAATTGGTTCGAAATTTAATTATCAGAGAATTGTAAAAGAATTTAACAGGGGTTAAAATTAAGAAAATTTACACTACTTATATCTTCCTTGCCACCAGGAAATAAAGGCACTAAGTTTAAGATCGTCATTCACCATGAATTGCACCTGACTGATAAACCCTGCCGGTTCCTGGCGTCCCGGAGTCTTTGTGGCAAAAAAAGTTCCTAATGGATAAATATTTACCTTACTTTTGTTATACCAAATAATATAATAATGCAGAATAACTTTACCATTTTTAACAGCCTGTCGAGGAAGAAGGAACTCTTCAAACCAATTCATTCACCTTTTGTCGGATTATATGTCTGCGGACCCACTGTTTACAGTGATACGCACCTTGGTCATGCGCGACCGAATATTACCTTCGACTTGCTGTTTCGTTACCTTACACATCTGGATTACAAGGTGCGTTATGTGCGCAATATAACTGATGTCGGACACCTCGAAGATGAAACGGCAGGAGAGGGAGAAGACAGAATATCGAAAAAAGCACGGCAGGAGCATCTTGAACCGATGGAAGTTGTTCAGAAATATATGAATACGTTCCACAGGAATCTCGAACAGCTCAATACCCTGCCTCCCTCAATAGAACCCAGAGCAAGTGGCCATGTTATTGAACAGCAGGAATTTATAAAACAAATACTGGCAAACGGTTACGCGTATGAAGTAAACGGATCTGTCTATTTCGACATTCTGAAATATAACGAAAAATATAAATATGGAAAGCTTTCCGGACGCAAACTTGAGGATCTTCAGAGCAATACCAGAAGCCTTGACAGCCAGCAAGAAAAACATAATTCATTTGATTTTGCCCTATGGAAAAAGGCTGCTCCCGGGCATATAATGAAATGGCCTTCTCCCTGGAGTACAGGATTTCCCGGATGGCATCTTGAATGTTCTGCAATGAGCGTTAAATATCTTGGTGATGTATTTGATATTCACGGAGGAGGAATGGATTTACAGTTTCCTCATCACGAGTGCGAAATTGCCCAATCAACTGCAGCCCTGGGTAAAGAGTCTGTAAATTACTGGATGCACAATAATATGATCACCATAAACGGCCAGAAGATGGCCCGTTCACTCGGTAATTTTATTACCCTCGATCAGCTTTTCAGTGGTAATCACCCGGCATTAGAGCAGCCATACGGTCCCATGACAATCAGATTCTTCATCCTGCAGGCTCATTACCGTAGCACAATAGACTTTTCAAATGAGGCAATGCAGGCTGCAGAAAAAGGACTTCAGAAACTAATGAAAGCTGTTATCACACTCAGCAAACTTAACCCATCGGCCACCTCCACAATCAATGTCGATGAACTGAGAAAGAAATGCTACGAAGCGCTCGATGATGATTTGAACAGCCCCATTTTATTATCACATCTGTTCGATGGAGTAAAGATTATTAATTCAGTGGTTGATGGTGGTGAGAAGATAGATGCTACCGGACTTGAATCATTAAAAGAGTTGTTCAACACCCTTGTCTTTGAGATACTCGGATTAAAAGATGAATCGACCGGGAAAAATGATGAGAAGCTCACGGCTGAATTAATGAAGATCATTGTTGAGTTAAGACAGAATGCAAAAACTAATAAAGACTGGGCTACTTCGGATAAGATAAGAAATGAACTGAAAAGTGCAGGAATTGCATTGAAGGATCTAAAAGATGGTGCTGAGTGGGAAAGGGAATAAAATTTAAAACTCCCTAAGATCAACCATGAGTAGATATTGATTCAGCGATCAGCAAAATAAGATCAGTCATTTTTGCAATTTTGTCCCCTGCAAAGGGAAACCACAGAGGAAAAGGAAAATGAAGAACAACGTCATAATACCGGATTTGTCGCCCTATCAGGGGGACCGCGGGGGGTCAAAGTACATCTCCTCACCGGTTCTGATTGGCTCCACCCCTCTTGGTGGCGATAACCCTATCCGTCTCCAGTCCATGACAAATACCGATACATTAGACACCAAATCTTCTGTTGCACAATGTATAAGAATTATTGAGGCCGGAGCTGATTACGTCAGACTTACAGCCCAGGGAGTAAGGGAGGCCGGGAATCTGGGGGTAATTAAAAAAGAGTTACGAAAAGCCGGATTTGGAACTCCATTAATTGCTGACATCCATTTTAATCCCCTTGCTGCCGAAACAGCAGCACGTCTTATAGAAAAAGTGAGAATTAATCCGGGTAATTATGCCGACAAAAGAGCCTCTTTTGAAAAGCAGGAACTCACCGAAAAGGAATATATTGAAGAACTTGAGAGGACTCATTCGAAACTGCTTCCACTGATTAATATCTGCCGCGAGAATAAAACAGTAATACGTATTGGAATTAATCATGGTTCACTCTCCGACCGCATTATGACCCGTTTCGGGAACACTCCGGAAGGAATGGTTAATTCGGCGATGGAGTTTATCAGAATTTTCAGGGCGGAGAATTTTACTGACCTGGTTCTCTCAATGAAATCATCAGACACTTCCATCATGATCAGGGCAACACGCTTACTGGCGTTTATGATGCAAAAAGAAGGCCTGTCATATCCTCTGCATATTGGGGTTACAGAGGCCGGAGAAGGAGAAGACGGACGTATCAGGTCAGCTGCCGGAATAGGGGCGCTTCTTTCTGAAGGTATTGGAGATACAATAAGAGTGTCATTATCAGAAGATCCGGAAAAAGAAATCCCGGTAGCAAAAAAACTGGCAGAATATTATCCAAGAGGTATTTCCAGATCAGAACCTGAAAAACCACTTTCATTTATAACGCCATCTATAAAACCGGAAATCACCAAAAGAATAAATGGGCCTCTTGTAATTGTAAATCTGACGTCGTACCCTGAACTCAATCTGAATGCTTATAAAGATGCGGGATTCAGCGTGAACTCTGAATCACTTATGATAAAAAGAAGTGATGCATCCGCTGATCTGATCATTATAAAAAATCCTCCTGAGAACATACCGGATAATGTATCACTGGTTCTGCCTTTCAAAATATGGTACAACAACAGGGATAATGAAAAACTGTTCCCATTATTCTCCCCTGAAACATTTCATGAAAGTACTTACAGCTCAGAGAAGCTGAATATTTTGCTTACCGGATCGCATTTCAATATAGAATATCTTAAAAAACCAGATCCTGACAGGGTTCTCATCATTTTCACTTTTGATCCTGAGAAGGAGCAGTATGCCCCACATACATTTTTGAATTCTCTTGAGGAAAACAATCTGAGACATAACATAATACTTAACCCGGTCTTTCATGAAAATAATCTTGAAGATCTCCAGGTCAAAGCTGCTGCACTTCTTGGCCGGTATGTTATTGATAAAAGAGTTGCAGGAATCTCTGTCACCAATAACGGCGAGGTTGATAAACGGGAATTAACTGCTCTTGCCTTTTCAATATTGCAGTGCACTGAGACGCGTATCACCCGGACAATGTACCTGTCATGCCCAACATGCGGTCGCACAAAATTCAATCTTCAGGAATCTGTGAAAAAGGTAAAGGAAGTAACCGGCCATATGAAAGGTCTTAAGATAGCTGTCATGGGTTGTATAGTGAATGGCCCGGGCGAGATGGCAGGGGCCGATTATGGATATGTCGGAGCTTCCAATGGTAAAGTACATATTTACAGAGGTACTGTTCCCGTTTTGAAAAACGTACCCGAAAAAGATGCAGCAGCGGAATTGCTGAAACTGATCGAGAGTGATCAGACTAATCTGTAATCAAGTTGCTTCTTCTGCAGATCCGCTTTTACCACAATAATATTAACCCGGTCGCCAAGGGTATAGACTTTCCCTGTTGAACGTCCCTTTATGCAGTAGTTTTCTTCATCATATTCATAAAAATCGTCTGCAAGTTCCCTTATATGAATCATTCCCTCACACTGATTTTCAACAATTTCCACATAAATCCCCCATTCAGTAACGCCCGAGATAACACCTTCAAACACTTTGCCGGTTTTATCACTCATATACTCAACCTGTTTGTACTTAACTGAAGCCCTTTCAGCCTCGGCGGCAAGTCTTTCCATCTTTGATGAATGGTTACAGAGCTTTTCATACTTATCCCTGGGGCCTGGGTTTTCCTGAGCAAGATATGCCGACATAAGCCTGTGCACCATCATATCGGGATAACGACGGATTGGAGAAGTAAAATGTGTATAGTATTTAAACGAAAGTCCATAATGGCCAATATTGTCAGTTGAATATATCGCTTTTGCCATAGACCGGAGGGCCAGCGTCTCAATTATATTCTGTTCTTTCTTGCCGGCAACGGAATGCAACAATTTATTCATCGCTTTAGGAAGGGAAGTCTTGTCATCCTCCATCAGTTTATATCCAAAGCGTGTTATAAAATGGCTGAAATTACTGATCTTTTCAGGATCAGGTTTATCATGGATGCGGTAAACAAATGTTTTTCCCTTAAGTATTTTCCCGACATACTCAGCAACTCGCTTATTTGCCAGAAGCATAAACTCCTCAATAAGCTGATTGGCAGTGCCCATTTCCCTGAATTTTATCCCAAGTGGTTTTCCTGCCTCATCCAGATCGAACATAACTTCAATCTTCTCAAAAGCAAATGCACCTGAAGAAAATCTTTTTGTCCGTAACTGCTGGGCGAGTCTGTGAAGAACTTTCACTTCTTCCTTCATATCGCCTTCTTCAGTGTCAATAACCTGCTGTGCTTCATTATATGAGAATCTCTTGTCGGAATTGATAATTGTCCTGCCAAACCACTCATTGATCACTTCCGATTTATCATTCAGTTCAAAAACTGCAGAATAAGTAAGTTTATCTTCAGCAGGACTGAGAGAGCATATTTGATTTGACAGTCGTTCAGGAAGCATAGGTACTACCCTGTCGACAAGATAGATTGAAGTCGCCCGCTGTTTTGCCTCCTCTTCAACCAACGACCCGATATTAACGTAGTGAGTTACATCAGCAATATGCACTCCGACCTCCCAGTTTCCGTTTTCAAGCTGCTTAAGCGATAGTGCATCATCAAAGTCTTTGGCATCTTTGGGATCAATAGTGAAGGTTGGAATATGACGGAAATCGCGACGTTCCTGAATGTCTTTTTCTGTGATCTCTCCGGAAATTTTATCAGCATCTTTTTCAACTTCTCCGGTAAAACTGTAAGGCAGCTCAAACTCCGCGAGTATTGCATGCATTTCTGTTTCATGAAGACCGGGATATCCCAGTACATTAATGATCTCAGCCACCGGATTCTTTGATTTTGGATCCCAGTCAACCACTCTTGCAACAGCTTTCTGACCCTGTAGTGCTCCATTTAGTTTTGCTGTAGGTATAAACAGGTCGAAAGGCATATTCTTGTTATCGGGAATAAGAAATGCAAAGTTTGGCATGATCTCAACGGTACCCACAAACGAAGTACGCCATCTTTCAATTATCTCCACAACTTCTCCTTCGGGCCGGGCTCCTTTTCTCTTGGCATAAAGCCATACCTTCACTTTATCTCCATGAAGGGCTGTCTTAAGGTTTTTAGCTGTTACAAAGACATCATCTTCAAGATCGTCTGTTGAAATAAAACCGTAACCCATCCGGGTCATATCTACTGTACCGGTTATATAACCACGGATTTGCTTCACCCTGTATTTACCATGAAAAATCTCCTGAACTCCGCCTAGCTTGGTCAGATCCCGAAGAATATCTGATACCATCTGTTTTTCAGGTGTTTCAGTAATATTTAAACGTTTTGCGATCTGCTTATAGTTGAATCCTTGTTCAGGATTTTTTGATAATGCTGCAAGTATTTGTGCGGTAAGTGTCTCTCTTGAAATGCCGGGACTTTCATTACCCTTTCCCTTTTTACTCATAATTCTGTTTTTGCGAAGGTACGAATAAGGAACAAAAATTTAATACATTTGGTTTAAATTAAGATGTCATGACAGGTTTGAAATCAATACTTTCCCATTCGCCTTCAATAGTAACCAGGAAAACAGGTAATGAATATGTTCTGGTCCCTGTTACCAATAACATCGCCGATATGAACAGTGTTTATACTCTTAATGAAACAGGCGCATTCATCTGGGAACATATTAACGGAAAAAGAAGCGTTGAAGATATTATTTTTGCACTTACAAAGAATTATGATATTGATAGGAAGAATGCAGAAAGTGATGTATTTACTTTTATTGAGAATCTGAGTAAGTATCTTATTATCCAATAATTAAATAATTTTTCAGGACATTCTATAGAAGCATTCTTTTATGAGGACCTTTAATTTAAATATTGCAGGTTATAATATAGGTTTTGAAGCATCGGATTCAGGACCGGATCTTATTCCATCAGCAAGGTTTCTCAGAAACCTGAGTCCAGAAACGGAATCTGATCTTCAGATATGTGTTCATTCAGGAAAGATGCCTCTACCCCCGGAAGCAGAAAGAGTATTTCATGCG
>JANYJP010000031.1 GCA_025358455.1 Bacteroidales bacterium | reverse complement strand
TGCACTCCGCTCACAGTTTCTTTCACTAAGGATATGACTGGTATTACCAAGTTCTGGTGGGATTTCAAAGACGGATCGCCTAAAGATTCGGTTAATGCAAATCCTGTTCATGTCTTCACTAATGCCAATGCTTCATCGATTGAGTACCATAATGTGGAACTGACTGTTCGTTCAGCGGGTGGTTGTAAAAAAACATTCACATCACTGGTAACTGTTTACCCATCAATTGATGCCACCTTCACTGCAAGTACCAATATTATCTGCAGCGGTAATCCTATTGTTTTCACTGCAATGTCGGGAGCCAGCAAATACTTCTGGGATTATGGTGATGGCGCCAGCGGATATGGTCTGAACGCTTCAAGTCACACCTATACCAATTTCACAACCGCTCCGGAAGTTCTAACAGTCAAATTAAAAACGACTTCATTCTACAGTTGCAGCGATGAGAAAACATTTACTGTAACAGTGATGCCTGTGCCTATTCCTCAGTTCAGCGCTGTACCGGTAACACAGATCTATAATCCAGCCGGCAACCCGGTAACATTCACAAATACCACAAATACCGGTACATGGACATATCTGTGGAGGTTTGGAGACGGTGTAACATCAGCAGATGCGAATCCTTCGCATACATATTCAGCACTTGGCACCTACAGTGTTGTTCTGATAACACACAACGCGAATTGTTCAGACAGTGTTAAGCATGCTGTAAATGTAATTCCGATTCCACCAGTTGCAGCCTTTGATTCGATACCTTCAGGTTGTGAACCATTAAGTCTCACTATCAACAACACATCGTTGTATACTGATACTCCGGGGACCACATTCAGGTGGGACTTTGGCGACGGAAGTACTTCCACGGCAAAGAATCCGACCTATACTTACTTTGATCCGGGTACTTACCGTGTTGAACTGACAGTAACTGGTCCGGGTGGAACATCAAGCCACTCACAGGTTATTAATTCATATCCTTCACCGAAGGCATACTTTGAAGTTGCTCCGCTCTTTGTCTTTGTCAATGATGAGAAAGTAAGAGCCTTTAACCTTAGCGAGGGTGACGACTACTGGGTATGGGAATGGGGCGACGGAGACACATCAAAGGTCAGGGAACCGTTCCATAAGTATATGGAAGCAGGGGTCTACGACATAACCCTTTCAGCTTACTCGAACAATGGCTGCTACGACAAGTTTATACTCTCTCCGGGAGTAACAGTAGAGCCTGCCGGAGTGATAAGGTTTTCAACAGTATTCACCCCCAATCTGAGTGGACCTGTTGATATGGATCATCTGCCGACAGGAGGCACTGAGATTGACCAGTTCTTCTTCCCGCCAATAAGGGATAAGGTTACTAACTACAAACTGCAGATCTTCAACAGGCTTGGAGTACTGATCTTCGAAAGTCACGACATAAACAGACCATGGAACGGATATTACAGAGGCAGTCTCTGCCAGCAGGGAGTCTATGTATGGTATGTAGAAGGGAAGTATGCTAATGGCATGCCGTTCAAGAAGGTGGGAGATGTGACGTTGCTGCATTAGGAAGAAGGAGTGAGGAGTGAGGCGTGAGGCGTGAGGCGTGAGGTGTGAGGCGTGAGGCGTGAGGTGAGGCGTGAGGTGTAAGGTGTCGGCAGGCAGGCATTTGGGGGATAAAAGTTTCGATAAATGCGAAACAGAAATATGAGTGAAATTAACTATATATATCTTTAATTATGAACGGACAGAATCTCAAAATAGCCATCAGAAGGATTACACGTAACTTCAAATCAAATCTATTAATTTTTGCAGGGCTGGTTATTGGATTGACAAGTTGTCTGGTTATCTATACAAAAATAAATTATGAATTAAGTTTTGACAAATATCACACACAAAGCAAAAACATTTTCAGGGTTGTGCGAGTAACGTCAGGACTGGAATATACAAACGGAGGATTGGAGTACCGCACCGGCGTCCATTTCCCGCTTCCGGCTTTATTAAAAAAAACAATTCCCGAGTTGCGTGATGTGGTGGCTATGTATTATCTGAATGGTCAGAAAATCATTATTCCGGCCACTGACAGCAAAGTAGAAAAATCATTTATCCTTGAGGATGGCATAGTATTGACTGAGCCTGCTTTCTTTAATGTTTTTGATTTCGGGAAACCAGGGATTAAATGGTTAAGAGGTGAAGGCAATCAGGTTTTGGATAAACCATTCACTGCAGTTATTACTGAGAATATTGCCCATAAACTCTTTGCTGATCAGGATCCTATTGGTAAGGACATTCTCCTGCTTAATACAAAATTCACAATCGAAGGAGTCATTCAGGATCTTCCGGAAAATACGGATCTGCCTTTTAAGGTTTTATTATCGTTCAGAACGTTTTCTGAAAAGCTTCATCGGGGATTTGCTTCTGACTGGGGCAGTTTGTCCGACAACTTTCAGTGTTATGTAGTTCTGAATAACAAAAGTGATGTGTTATCAGTTGAAAAAAAATTCAAAGACATCTATTCCTCCAATGCAGGAGCTGAAAGACTTGAAGGACGTCAATTCAAATTACAGTCACTTTCAAAGGTTCATAAAGAAAGTCAATTCGGGAATTACAACAACCGTACAGTAAGCGCGGGATTACTTTTAGCCCTGACACTTATCGGCACTTTCATTTTTCTGATAGCATCCTTTAATTACAGTAACTTTTTCCTGGCTGAGACTATTAAACAGAAGAAACAGATTGCTTTAAAATTAATCCTTGGCAGTAAGCCATATTCAATTTTCTTTCAGTTTATTACAGAGTCTATGCTGGTCAACTTTATTGCATTGGTTGTCAGTATGCAATTTACTGTGCCGATTATCAGGAACTTTTACTCATTTATTGATATCCCGCAGGGATACATCCCAAAAATTGGAGTATCAATATTTCTATTCGTTTTGCTTCTTCTCCTTGCAGGAAGCTTTCTATCAGTAATATTCTCTATTTTTAATTTAAAACTTAAGTCTTTATCTGCATTATTAAAAAAGGCCGGTTCAGTCAATTCAAGAAATTCAGGCAAACGAAACAATTTTGGGAAAGTGAGTGTAATTCTTCAGTTTGTTGTGACGCAAACAGTTATAATCGCGACATTAATTATTGTGAAACAAATATATTTTATCAATCATACAGATCTCGGTTATAAAACTGAAAATATTATTTATGCAAGACTTCCTGAAAATGCCGCTCTGAAACTAAATGCTTTATCAACCGAATTTCTTTCTGTTCCTTCAGTAAAAGAGGTCAGTTTCAGTTCCGTGCTTCCTGCAGAATCAGAATCGTGGAGCAACTTCGGTTTATTCATAAATAACGAAAAGAAAAGCATTGATGCTGAGTTGAAATCGATCGATAGCTCTTATCTGAAATTATATTCATTTGATTTAATAGCCGGACGAAATCTTACTGCAGGAGATACAGTAAATTCGATTGTTGTAAACATGGAATTCTTAACGGAACTGGGAATCTCAGATCCCAACCAGGCACTCAGCCTGAATATTGAGGGAATTGGAAAGAACGGGTCATATATTAAAGGAATTGTCAAAGATTTCCATTCCGGTTCCCTGCACGATAAAATCAGACCCTGTTTGTTTTATATTAATCCCCGGTCATATAGCACTGTGAATATTAAATTGACAGCGTCAGGAAATACTGTAAAAGGTAAATCCGGAATACCAACTGGCGAGCTGCAAAGATTGAGTGACAAATGGAAGATAATCTTTCCCGGTCAGGTTTTTGAATACAAATTTCTCAGTGACAGGATAGCTGACTATTATCAATCGGAACATAAGGCGCTTAATCTGTTCCTGCTATTCGCTGCAATAACTATTTTTCTGTGTGTGCTGGGAATATTAGGGCTCTCATTAAGCATGAATGAGCGGAGAACCAAAGAAATAGGACTTCGAAAAGTTAATGGGGCGACAGTCTCGGAAGTTATTGTTTTACTTAATAAGGACTTCGTAAAATGGGTTGCCATTGCATTCGTGATTGCAATACCAATTGCCTGGTATTCAATGCACAAATGGCTTGAAAACTTTGCTTATAAAACAGGATTAAGCTGGTGGATCTTCTTGCTGGCAGGGGTATTGGCACTTGGAATTGCCTTACTCACTGTGAGCTGGCAGAGCTGGACGGCTGCAACGAGGAACCCGGTCGAAGCTCTCCGATACGAATAGTGAGGAGAGCGAAGATCCTCGATAGCGAAGCATATCGGGATGGAAGCGCTGAGGTATGAGTAGTGAGGTGTGAGCCTCCTTCGCTAAAGCTTCGGAGGCTGAAAGGCGTGAGGTGTGAGGCGTGAGGCTGAGGTGTAAGAATATAGCCCCCCCTGCCTACCGGCAGGCAGGCATTTGGGGGTTGGGGGGTGGAAACTCGGGGATTTAGGGGGTAGACACATGGGGATTTGGGGTAAAAAAACAATAAAATAATTCTTAATTAGAAACTTACAATAATCTATGAAATTAAACTTTAAGCTCATAACACGAAACCTTCTCAAAGGGAAAGTACATACAATTTTGAATATCACCGGACTGGCTATCGGATTTGCGTGTACTCTTGTTATAATTGTCTGGGTGAAAAACGAATTAAGTTACGATAAACAATTACCCGGTGCTGACCGCATTTACAGACTTACTTTTGAAACAAATACCTCCGGGAATCGTATCCATTTCGCTCGTTGCTATGAAAAATGGATATGGCAGATGCCGGGAGTTTTTCCACTGATTGAGGAATTAATAAGATTAGAGCCCTATCGGCATACTGCAATAAAAGCAGGAGAGAACAAGTTTTATTCTGACAGGATTTTTGCAACAGACACTAATTTTTTCAAGGTTTTTAATATCAATTTGCTTTCCGGTGATAT
>JANYJP010000019.1 GCA_025358455.1 Bacteroidales bacterium | reverse complement strand
GATCCATAAGGTAGTCCGGGAATGTCATATAATGATGAGTGCTCATCTGAAATGTAAAAATTTATTTCCGATGAACAGTTTTCTTTAAATAATCCTTTCTTAATGGGAATAATATTGGAATGATCTTTTTTATTTTCCATTAGTTTCTGAAAGGTAGACTCCACAGGCTCAAAGGCGTATATTTTACAATCAGGTATAATTTGATTAACTAATAAAGAATAATCTCCAACGTTTGCACCTCCGTCTATAATAACCGAAGGATTAAATTTTGAAATCTTTTTTAAAACTGTCATTTCACCATTACTGTAAATGTCATGATTTCTGTTTTCATAAAATCTGTTCAATGCTCTTCCGAACCCTGCAAGAGATTTAAAAAAACCGTTATGGGAGTTCCTTTTAATAATCCTTTTTCCTATTGACATACTTACTCGTTATATACTTCCAATGATTTACTTTTCTTTACCACACATATTATTTTATAGTGGCAGATAAAGGTAGAAATAATGAATTAAAAAACTAATTTGATTGTAGTTGTAAGTGTTCTCATACAACTCTGCTAATGACAACATTTCATAAATCAAACATTATCAGATACATACATAATTGTCATAATACTTGATGTGCAAATGTGTATATGGACTACTAATAATAAAACTTTTAGGAGTATCATAATGGGCATAGCCGTCAAGTTAAGCTCTGGGGATGAATGAGAAACTGCGTAAAAAAGTTTCCTTCCTTCAAAAGGAGGGGAAATGTATCGGATATAAATAAAAAAACAAGGACTCAGACTTATATCTGAAAGTGAAGTTCAGAACTTCGCTTAGGCATTTTTAACATTTTCTTTCGTATATCACATATGTATACGGAACAGGATTAGTTTCGCTGTAAGGAAACTCCTCCTTCTCAGCAACCTCCCATGTATTAAGGTCAATTTCCGGAAAATAGACATCAGCCGGCGTCTTATTATGAACATGTGTTATATACAGCCTGTCTGCTACCGGCATGAACTGCCTGTAGACACTCCCTCCGCCTATAATGAATATCTCTTCCTCCTTATCACATTTACTTAAAGCATCTTCAATTGAGTATGCAGTTACTGATTCCTCAATAATCTCTTTTGGAATATCGGTAAGAACAACATTTTTGCGTCCCGGGAGAGGCCGTCTGGGTAATGAGTCCCATGTTCTTTTACCCATAATAACTGTATTCCCTGTAGTCAGCCTTTTAAACCTCTTCAGGTCTTCGGAAATGTGCCACAAAAGCTCATTTTCTTTCCCGATCCCCCAATCATCAGAAACAGCAACTATTATTGAAATCATACCTTAAATGTTATACTGCAATATCACCTTTAATATGCGGATGAGCTAAATAATCTGTCAATGTAAAATCTTCATACCTAAAATTAAGAATATCAGTCACATCAGTATTTATGACCATCCCCGGTAACTTATATGGTTCCCTTGTAAGTTGCAGCTTAACCTGCTCAATATGATTAAGATAGATATGTGCATCACCCAGAGTATGGACAAAATCTCCCGGTTTAAGACCAGTAACCTGTGCTACCATCAGTGTCAGCAAGGCATAAGATGCAATATTAAACGGCACTCCGATAAAAATATCAGCGCTTCGCTGGTAAAGCTGGCATGACAATCTGCCTCCGGCAACATAAAACTGGAAGAGAACATGGCATGGTGGAAGAGCCATCTTGTCTAATTCTCCTACATTCCAGGCGCTGACAATATGACGACGCGAGTCGGGAGATTTTTTAATTGAATTAATTACATTTAACAGCTGGTCTGTCTTCTTTCCTCCATCGGCCGGCCACGATCTCCACTGGAACCCGTAAATGGGTCCGAGGTTTCCATCTTTATCCGCCCACTCGTCCCATATCTTCACCCCATTATCATTGAGGTATTTTGTGTTTGTATCACCTGAAATAAACCAGAGCAATTCATGAATAATAGATTTAAGATGTAATTTTTTTGTGGTAAGAAGAGGGAACCCTTCCTCCAGGTTAAATCTCATCTGATAACCAAAAACACTTATGGTACCTGTTCCTGTCCTGTCGGTCTTCTCACTTCCTGTCTTTAAAACGTGATAAAGAAGATCAAGATACTGCTTCATCCCTGTAATAAATTTACTGTTTAGGTGAAATTTTTGCAGCCCAGCCACCGCCGGGTGCAAGGTGAATCTTCATTTTGTCGCCCGATTTAATGTTTGATTTCAAATGCTTATAATCACTCGCATATTTGTCGGCATTAATGCCATCCTGAAATATATCCATTATATAATCCCCTGCTGGAAGAAATGATAAATTAAGCTCCATGTCGCGATCTGTCCAATCTGTAAGAGCACCTACAAACCAGTCTTTACCTGAGCGTCTCGCCAGAAGAAGATATTCACCAACTTTACCATCAAGTCCAACAATATCATCCCAGACTACAGGAATTTTTACAATAAAATCTGTAGTCTCCTGCTCCTTCATATAATTCGAAGGACTATCAGAGAGCATCTGTAACGGACTTTCATAAATAACATAAAGCGCTACCTGGTGAGCCCTTGTTCCCTGACTTTCCGGCCGTGTATACACAGGATTAAAGCTGACCTTATCCATATTTACCATTGCACCTGGGGTATAGTCCATAGGACCGGCTACCATTCTCGTAAAAGGTATGGTTACATCGTGTCTGGGGTTTATATCCCTGCTCCATTTATTGTTTTCCATTCCCTTTACTCCTTCGCGTGTGAGTGCATTTGGCCATGTACGCCCCAATCCGTCTGGTTTATATGCCCCATGAAAATCTATAAGAAGGTGATGCTCAGCAGTTTTTCTTGCTGCTTCGAGGTAAAAATTCACAACTTTCTGATCATCTCTCTGCATAAAATCAACCTTTACACCCTTTGCTCCCCATTTTTCATAAAGAACTACTGCTTCATCAATTTTATCCCAGAAAGATTTCCATACAACCCATAGAATAACTCCGACATGTTTGCTTTCAGCATATTTGCAAAGTTCTTCAACATTAATATCCGGAACCTGCTCAGTTACATTACCAGTGTTGTACCAGCCTTCATCCAGTATAATATATGCAATGCCATTCCGGGAGGCAAAATCGATATAATACTTATAAGTATCATTATTAATCCCGGCTTTGAAATCAACCCCGTATATATTATTCGCATTCCACCAGTCCCAGGCTACCTGTCCGGGTTTGATCCATTTTGTGTCCGCAATTTTACATGGTTGTGCCAGTTTATAGACCAGGTCGCTCTCAATTAGTTTCACATCGTTTTCGGCAATCACAAAAGCTCTCCATGGGAATGAACGGGTACCCTTGGTTTTAGCTATATAATCTTTAGTGCTTGTAACAAGTAAATCACGGTCCCTGCTGAGTTTTTCCGCATCAGGATATTTTGGCCAGGTGCCGGATATTTTTCCTGATCCCTCACCCAGAAGCCACATACCCGGATAATCTTCAATATCAGATTCTGTGATCAGAACATTCGCCCCATTTATCTGGAAGAGTGCCGGAAGGCTGGCAAGGTGCTTTTTGCCTATTGTGTCGAGAGAGGAATAGATAAAAGTCCTTTCATTATGCGACATAAAACTTGTTTCAAGAGGATACCATGAATGTGTTCCGGAAGGAAAATTATATTCTGATATCTCATTCTTTACAATAATTTCATTCTTTAATAACGTTTCAAACCTATAAGCAACTCCATCATTATATGCTCTGAACTGGACTGAGAAACCTGCATTAAATGAAATTATCAGAATGTTGCAATTATCAATTATCTCTGATCTTTTATTGGCCACTACAGGTTTAATAATGTCATTCAACTGACTGGCCTTTACTTTTTTAACCTTTTCATTTTCCCCCAGTACTTTACCATTATCAAGTACCATTGCGATTTTTGAGCAGTTGAAGATCTCTTTGCCCTGTATTGTTGCTGACCATTTTATGTCAGTGCCAACAGTTACTGTAAGAGTAATCTTTCCATCAGGGGAACTGACTTTGTAATCTTTTGAAAAAGAATAACATACAGGTAATGCAAATAACAGGGTAAGCAATAACGATTTTTTCATTTTCAAATGTCTGTTAATTTTTATGATAATATAAGAATACAGGAAGAGTTAATCTTTCTTTTTCTTTTTTCTTTTTTCAATCTCATCCCTGACAGATGCAGCTCTTTCATAATCCTCAGTTTTGACAGCTTCATCTATTATTTTATACAGTTCCTCATCTGTGTATGAATCATACTTATTGTTTTCCGGTTCAAATATATTGTCAATATCACTTGTCTGAGGAGTTTCAGAATCGGCGGGATTTATTGTAATTCCTGCTTTTTCAAGGATGTCTTCAGTAATAAATATCGGACATCCGAATCGCAGAGCAATTGCTACGGCATCAGATGTCCTGCTGTCGATAGAATATTCTTTTTCTCCGTTATTACAGACAAGTTTTGAAAAGAAGACTCCTTCCTCTAGCTTATATATCATTACTTCAATAACCGAAATGTTGAATTCATCTGCAAATTTTTTAAACAGGTCATGTGTAAGCGGACGAGGCGGATCGAGATTTTCAAGTTTAATTACAATCGCCTGAGCTTCAAACCCGCCTATTATAATAGGTATCCTTCTGTCGCCCTTTTCTTCAAGTAGAATTAAAGCATAGGCCCCGGACTGAGTCTGGCTATATGAAATGCCCATAACTTTTAACTTTACTCTCTTCATATCAATTATTTATAGCTCAATTGAATAACATGCTTTTTATTGTCTCAGACAAATATAAAGATATTAGAAGTAACACTTTTAATAACTATATTGTTTTTTATCAACACTAATAAAATAAAATCTGCACTGACCGCGGCAGAAGCAAGACAGGCACTTATTTTAAAAGTTTAAAATCCGGGTTCAGGAACAAGACTTCATGTTCCCGTTAAATATTTCCACGTATTGGTTTGTAAATAATCTAATTTTTATATCTTTGCAGTCCAAAATTGGATAAATCCGCGGGGGCCACTGAAAGTTATGTAATCACAGGATTATGTACGCCTCACGGAGTAACGTAAAATAAATATAAGATGTACGCGATCGTAGAAATTGCAGGTCAGCAGTTTAAAGTAGAGGAGGGCAAAAAGATTTTTGTCCATCGTCTTGAAGTGGAAGAAGGACAGGAGATCGAATTTGACAAAGTTCTTTTAATTGAGGATGAAGGTAAAATCACTATCGGAGAACCGACAATCAAAGATGCTGTTGTTGGAGGAAAGGTTCTCGACCACGTCAGAGGCGACAAGGTGATTGTTTTCAAAATGAAGAGAAAAAAGGGTTACAGGGTTAAAAACGGACATCGCCAGAATTTTACCCAGCTTGAAATAATCCATATAAATGGGAAAAGTTCACCAAAAAAAGTGGTTCCGAAAAAAGCTGAAGTTAAAGTAGCTGATGAAACAATAGCTGAAGAACCGGCTAAGGGAAAGAAAACAGCAGCTAAAAAACCAGCCGCAAAGAAAGCAGGAGCCCCGTTAAAAAAAGCTTCTGAGAAAAAAGTCGCGGAGAAAATCCCGGCAGCAAAAAAACCAGCTGCTAAGAAACCTGCAAAAGGCAAATAAAAATAATTAGAAGTATTAGCAAATAAAAATATAAAATTATGGCACACAAGAAAGGGGCAGGTAGTTCACGAAACGGTCGCGATTCTGAAAGTAAACGACTGGGGGTGAAGCTCTTCGGCGGCCAGGTAGCCAAAGCAGGAAACATCATTGTCCGTCAAAGAGGAACTAAGCATAACCCGGGTCTGAATGTCGGACTTGGAAAAGACCATACTCTTTTTGCACTCACAGACGGTGAAGTTGAGTTCAAAAGAAAAAAAAATAACAAGACCTATGTATCGGTTAAACCGGTAACTGAATAATAAATTCAGGTAAAAGTTACAGACTCCCGAAATTCTTTTCTGTTGCAGGAAAGCATTATCGGGAGTTTTTTAATATTTTTACAGCAGGCATCCAGCCTGCTTTTTTTATTTAATCAAAACTTGATATGTTAACAATAAATCTCATCAGGGAAAAGAAAGAATTTATCATTGAACGTCTGAAAGTAAAAAATTTCGAAGCCGGACCAATAGTTGAAAAAATTCTTACACTCGATGCTTCACGTCGTGAAATTCAAGTAAAAACCGATTCCATGCAGGGAGAGATGAACCGAATCTCCAAAGAGATCGGGATACTGATGAAAGACGGAAAGAAAGAGGAAGCTGAAGCTGCAAAAGAAAAAACTTATTCACTGAAAGAAGAGATCAAATCTCTTACCGACAAACTGATGCCTATAGATAATGAACTGAAAAGTGAACTTATAAGGCTTCCAAACCTGCCCCACGAATCAGTTCCAAAAGGATATGGTGCCGATGATAATTTAAAGGTAAAAGAAGGCGGAATAATACCTAAACTCTCAGATAAAGCCCTACCCCACTGGGACCTTATTAAAAAATACGATATAATTGATTTTGAACTGGGTATTAAGCTTACCGGGGCCGGATTTCCTGTCTATCTGGGAAAAGGGGCCAGGTTACAGAGAGCTCTTATAAACTTCTTCCTTGATGAAGGCGAAAAAGCAGGTTATCGAGAAGTGATGCCTCCGATATTGGTCAATGAAGATTCAGGCTTTGGTACAGGACAATTACCTGATAAAGAAGGACAAATGTACCATGCAACTCTTGATAATTTTTATTTAATACCTACAGCTGAAGTCCCTGTAACAAATATATACAGGGATGTAATTTTAAATGCAGATGCCCTTCCGGTTAAAAACATTGCATACACACCATGCTTCCGCAGAGAAGCCGGATCGTGGGGAGCTCATGTAAGAGGTCTCAACCGGCTTCATCAGTTTGATAAAGTTGAAATTGTACAGATCGCACACCCTGACCATTCATATAAATCTCTCGAAGAAATGGTTAGCCATGTAGAGGGACTCGTCTCCAAACTCGGGCTGCCTTACCGTATTCTCAGACTTTGCGGAGGAGATATGTCATTTACATCGGCTCTGACATATGACTTTGAAGTTTGGTCAGCTGCACAAAAACGCTGGCTTGAAGTAAGTTCGGTGTCAAATTTTGAATCATTCCAGGCAAACAGGTTGAAATGCAGGTTTAAAGACAAAGGTGACAAGCAGACAAAACTGGCACATACACTAAATGGCAGCGCTCTTGCATTACCAAGAATTGTAGCGGCTATTCTTGAAAATAATCAGACCGATAATGGAATAAAGATTCCGCCGGTACTTATCCCTTATACAGGATTTGACCTGATAAGTTAAAACTTTCATGGATAAAACCCGACAATCATACATTTATGCCGGATTAGCTATCTTATTCTGGTCCACAGTTCCAACAGCATTTAAGATCAGTCTGGGGGAGCTTGAAATCCTTCCTATGCTAACAATTGCTGCAATCACCAGTACTGTGGTTCTAATGATTGTGGTACTGGCTGAAAATAAAACTTACCTTATAAAACAAACAAGCGCTAAAGAACTTCTCAGCTCTGCTGCCTTAGGGTTGATTAATCCATTTATATATTACCTGATTCTTCTTAGGGCATATCAATTACTCCCTGCTCAGGTGGCACAGCCCCTCAACATGATATGGCCTATTATCCTGGTATTCCTTTCAGTGCCCCTACTGAAACAAAAGATAGATAGAAAAAGTTTTATTGCTCTTTTCATCAGTTTTGCAGGCGTTTATATCATTTCATCACAGGGCAATCCTCTTAATCCGGGGCATTCCAATATCACTGGTGTTTTTCTTGCTACGGGCAGTTCAGTATTCTGGGCATTATATTTTATATTAAATGTCAGGGATAAAAGGGATGAAGCTGTTAAGCTGCTCCTGAATTTTATTTTTGGCTCAGCGTATCTAATTGCAGCAATGACCATTACCGGGAAATGGCATCTTGATATCGGGTTCAGAGGAGCAGCAGCATCAGTTTATGTTGGGATCTTTGAAATGGGAATAACATTCCTCTTCTGGCTGAAAGCTCTTAAGCTGGCTTCTACCACCGACAAGGTGAGTAACCTGGTTTATCTGGCTCCTTTCCTTTCTCTTGTTTTTGTACACTTTATTCTTCATGAATCCGTTTATTATACCACACCTCTGGGTTTAATACTTATTATTGCTGGAATCTTTTTTCAGAATACACGAGCAAAAACCAGAGTTTAATTGTTATAGGATAATATAATATTCCGAAAATATGAAAAAATTATTCATTATACTTTTTCTGACCACACTTATAACAAGTGCGTGTAAAAAGGATGTTCCTCCGGTTGTAGTTACACCAACGTTAACTGCAGATGAACAGGCCAGGGATTATCTTTATACCAAAATGAATTCGAATTATTTCTGGTATAACCTTATGCCTGTAGTGGTTAAAGAAAATTACCCCGATCCGTATAAACTTCTGGATGCCATGGAATACAAGAAACTTGACAGATGGAGTTTTGTAGAAACCTATGCTCAATTCCAGGCTCAGAATTCGGGAGGGTTTGTTGGACATGGAATCAGCCTGGGACTTGATCCTTCTAAAAATGTAAGAATAGCCCAGATTTACAGTAATTCACCTCTGTATAGTAAAGGCGTAAGAAGAGGCTGGATAGTTAAAAAACTGAACGGTACTGATCTGGCTCCAATCTTTATAGCAAATGATGGTACGGCTTATTCAAACCTGATTGGTGCGTCACAGGCCGGTATAACCAATACTTTTCTTTTTCAGACTCCTGCGGGTAAAGACTCCACAATTACGTCCACAAAAGCTTCCTTTACCCTGAATACTGTAATTATTGCCGATACGTTGCATCTGAAATCCGGAATTACGGGACATCTTGTATTTGATGAGTTTATTCCACCATCAAACCAGGAATTGATGACTGCTTTTTCATATTTCAGTCAGAATAATATTAAAGATCTAATTGTAGATTTAAGGTATAACGGAGGAGGAGATATAAGCGTACTGACAAATCTGGCCAGTTATATTGCAGGCGCACCAAAATTCAATACCCCCTTTCTTAAATTAACATTTAACGACAAAAATACTGCATCGAACAAGACGTACAATTTCAATTCTGTTGCTTACCCGCTGAGTCTCACAAAATTAATTGTTATTACCACCAGGGGAACAGCCTCTGCAAGTGAAGATTTAATAAATGGATTAAGACCCATTCTCGATGTTAAATGTTTTGGGGATACAACTAATGGGAAACCTGTCGGAATGGTTGGTGTTCAATACAAAACCGATTATATGTTTTTCCCGATAACTTTCTCCCTGGTCAATTCTGCAGATTTCGGTGATTTTTATAAAGGGATCACTCCTGAAAAATACGTCATTGATGATATTACCAAAGACTGGAATAACAGAAATGAGTCTTGCCTTAAAGAAGCTATTTATTATCTGGAGCATGGTAGTGTTTCAGCAAAAGCGTTTTCAGTTAATCATCAACCTTCAATAAGGTTTTCTGAAGGAACTGAAAAGATTAGTAACGCATATATACTAAATAAATAATATATTCGCAGAAAACCCAACCATTGAACGCCAAACCAAAAGAAAGGATAATCCTGGGAATTGATCCCGGTACAAGCATTACAGGATATGGAGTTATAAAAACTGTCGGGACAATACCCGAGCTTATTACAATAGGATCGATAGATCTTTCAAAGTATGAGGATCATTACCTTAAATTGAAACATATTTTCGAACGTACCGCTGGTATAATTGATGAGTATCATCCTGATGAACTGGCCATTGAGGCTCCTTTCTATGGTAAAAATGTTCAGTCAATGCTAAAACTGGGCCGGGCACAGGGAGCTGCAATCGCAGCAGCGCTATCCCGTTCACTGCCAATATTTGAATATGCCCCCAGGAAGATCAAAATGTCCATAACCGGGCAGGGTGCAGCATCAAAAGAACAGGTGGCAGCTATGTTGATGAATATATTAAAATTCAGCCTTACCAATATTAAGCTTGACGCTACTGACGGCCTTGCAGCCGCGTTATGTCATTTCTATCAGACAAATAAGCCTGTGCAGGAAAAGGCTTATAACAGCTGGAAAGATTTTATGAATAAAAATCCTAAACGAATAAAATAGAAGTAGCTAATAACATGTCAGATTACAGCAAAGGCTAATGCCACAACACTCACTTTAACCCCATCAACCTTTAGAAGTTCATTCGCACATGATTCTATTGTCGACCCGGTAGTAATTACATCATCCACCAATAATACATGTTTCCCTTTTAATGATTCCTGATCATTTACAAGGAAAATTCCCTCAACATTTGTCCATCTTTCATACCGCGATCTTCGTGTCTGTGTTACTGAGATTTTCTCCCTGACCAGTGAATTTGTGTCAACCGGGAGCCCTGTTACTCCTGAAATTCCATTTGAAATAATTTCACTCTGATTGAAACCTCTCATTTTCTTTTTAGAAGGGTGAAGAGGGACAGGTACTATCAGGTCAATCTCATCCGTAAAGCCCGATGATTTAAGTGTCAGACCATATATCCTGCCAAGTTCCATCCCTATCTCCTTTATTCCTTTGTATTTAAGATTATGTATTAGAGTTCTTATCCTGCTTCCCTTGTTATAATATGAAAAAGCTGCAGCCTTTTCAATCAGGCATCTGCCCCAGAAAAGCTGTTCCACAGGGTTCTCCTTTTGATTGTGGTAACCGGTTCTTGGAATAATCACATAGCATTCTGTACAGATAAGGCTTTCATTCCTCATAAGATGATTACCACAGCCATAGCACAGCCGTGGAAACAGGAGGCTTATAAAGTCATCCCACAAATCATAAAAATAACTCATGCAGCAGGGTCAATCTTATTTAAAGAATGACCTTACGGCTTATTTTAGCCGCTATATCCTTAAATTCTTCGGGGGAAAATTTCAGTTTAGCTCTCTTGAAGTTAATGTCATCCATAGAATCCATGGGAACCAGATGTACATGTGCATGAGGCACCTCCAGACCAAGAATAGCTACACCGATACGGTTACAGGGAATAATACTTTTGATTGCAACTGCAACCTTTTTTGCGAATAGAATGATCCCTGATACATCAGCATCACTAAGATCAAATATATAATCCGTCTCCTTTTTAGGTACAACCAGTGTATGCCCCGCTCTTAAAGGGTTTATGTCGAGAAATGCAAAATAATTTTTGTCTTCTGCAATCTTATAGCAAGGAATTTCCCCATTAATGATCTTTGTGAAAATAGTTGCCATGACGGTTTTAAAGTTGAATTACTATAATGAAATAGACACGATCTCAAATGGAATAACTCCCGATGGAACAGTTATCGGTACAATATCACCCACCTTTTTACCCATAAGACCCTGGGCAATAGGAGAACTGACAGCAATCTTTCCAAGTTTGAAGTTAGCCTCACTCTCAGGTACCAGTTGATATTCCATAACTGTATTATTGACTTTGTTTTTTATCTTTACTCTGTTCAGTATTCTCACTGTTAAAGTATCAATCTTTGTTTCGTCAATAATTCTTGCACGGGCAACAATATCTTCCATTTTGTTTATCTTCATCTCAAGCATGCCCTGGGCCTCTTTGGCAGCAGCATACTCAGCATTTTCAGACAGGTCGCCTTTATCCCGAGCGTCTGCAATCTGCCTTGATAAAGAAGGTCTCTCGACATTTCTTAACTGGTCGAGTTCTTCTTTAAGCTTCTGCAGACCTTCCACAGTCACATATATAACATCTGACATTTTTCTCTCTTATATTAAAAAAATAAGAAGAATCCCGGGGTTGCCGGAACTCTTCAAAAACAAATGTATAAAATCTTTTAATTAATTACAAATAAATAAAACTGTGACCCGGTGTTTTACAAGTATTTATCACCAATAAAAAAGCATCAATCATATTTTTTCCCCGCCTTCCTGGTACCTGAATGGAATTTTTTCTTTTTTGTTTTATTATTAGCTTCAGTATTTTTCTTGTTTTGTTTCATCCGTGCCTGCACTTCAGGTGTTTGAATATCTATTGTTCTTTTCTGTGACTTCTTCACAGATTTTGCATAATCCTTTTTAAGTTTCCGGTCATTAGCTTCCTGTTTCTTTTTAGCACTAAGGACAGCTCCGTGTTCATTTATCCTGACCTCCTTTTTATTACCAGGGGATTTACCAAATAAACCTTTTTCAGCCTTACGCGACACATTCTTATGAAAGATCTGAGCATTACATGAACTGATTGCCATGTATAAAATGAATATAAAAAAGAAAAGTCGTTTCATTGATAAATTATTCATTTTCAGTTATTACAATAATTATTTAATGCAACCGTTAAATTTCCATAGGTAATATTAATTTTACAATACTTAATTGAATCAGGTGGCATCATTATCAAAAATAAGATTTTTTTTAATCACATTGACACTTACCCTGGCGTTAGGTTCGTGTAATAAGAAAAACGATGTTATCCCGGATGTATATGTCGATTTCACACTCGATATTAATGATCCTGAATTTGTGAACCTTAGTTCCATTGGAGGGGCAGTCGCTGTCGGTAGTTATACAAATAACTGGGGCAGAGGAGCTGCCGGATATGCCGGCGATGGTATTATTATCGCACGCGGGGTCGATGAGTTTTATGCTTACGACCGTACCTGCCCATATGATTATGCCCTGGATGAAAGTACGGTAAAGGTTAATATCGACATTACAGGATTTGCAAAAGCATTATGTCCAAAATGCAGCACATCATATGAGCTTATATCATTTGGCACTCCCGCGTCAGGCATTGGAAGATATCCGCTGAAAAACTATAAAACAAGCTTCGACGGCAGGTATGTAAGAGTCTGGAATAACTACTAATACCTGTAATGATCAGGTTTGTACGGTCCGCTTTCTGGTACTCCGATATAAGCAGATTGCTCTTTTGTGAGTTTAGTAAGTTTCACACCAAGCTGATCAAGGTGGAGACGGGCAACCTCTTCATCAAGATCTTTGGGAAGCCGGTAAACCCCTATTTCATATTTCTTCTTCCATAATTCAATCTGTGCAAGAGTCTGATTACTGAATGAATTACTCATGACGAATGACGGATGGCCCGTTGCACAACCGAGATTCACAAGTCTTCCTTCTGCAAGTATAAAAATTGCATGTCCGTCACTGAAAAGATATTTATCTACCTGGGGCTTAATATTGATTTTTTTTATTCCTTTAAGATCATTAAGATTATCTACCTGTATTTCATTATCGAAGTGCCCGATATTACATACGATAGCCTGATCTTTCATTTTCTTCATATGTTCCAGGGTTATAATATCTTTGTTGCCGGTTGCAGTAACAAAAATATTCCCTTCATCAAGGGTATCATCAACTGTTTTAACTTCAAACCCCTCCATTGATGCCTGCAAAGCGCAGATTGGATCAATTTCAGTAACAATTACTCTGGCTCCGTATGATTTCATCGATTTAGCACATCCTTTACCGACATCGCCATAACCGCAAATAACTACTACTTTCCCGGCAATCATAACATCAGTGGCTCTTTTTATGCCATCCGCCAGCGACTCCCTGCAGCCATAGAGGTTGTCGAACTTTGATTTGGTAACAGAATCGTTAACATTAATTGCCGGTACAAGCAATTCGCCGGTCTCCATCATCTGGTACAACCTGTGAACGCCTGTGGTTGTTTCCTCTGATATTCCTTTAAGTTCACTAACTGTCCTGTGCCATTTACCTGGTTCCTTTACCAGAATATCTTTCAGGGTTGCGAGGATTATACCTTCCTCCCTGTTAGAAGGTTTCATATCGAGTATTTCGGGTGTTTTTTCAGCTTTAAAGCCAAGGTGAACCATAAGAGAAGCGTCGCCTCCGTCATCAACAAGAAGATTCGGACCTTTGCCTCCCGGAAAAGTGAGTGCCTGTGCTGTACACCACCAATATTCTTCAAGGGTTTCCCCTTTCCAGGCAAATACCGGAATCCCTGTAGCGGCTATAGCAGCTGCAGCATGATCCTGGGTTGAGAAAATGTTACAGCTTGCCCAACGTACTTCCGCTCCAAGCTCTGCAAGTGTTTCAATAAGTACTGCTGTCTGTATTGTCATGTGCAGGGAACCTGTGATACGGGCTCCTTTAAGCGGCTTCTCAGCGGAATATTTTTTTCTGATTGCCAGAAGACCGGGCATTTCTTTTTCTGCGATTTCGATCTCTTTTCTGCCAAATTCCGCTAGAGAAATATCTTTTACCTGGTACTGCATTTTATCAACATTTACGTTCATAATTTTATTGAATTTTAGGAATGCAAAGATAATAAAACTATTGAAAACTTTCAGGATAACAACTTTAGGGTATTCAGTTTATCGATTCCCATTTGCTCAGTCAGCTGTTCAGTATTATCAAACTTCATTTCATCTCTGAGTCTTTTTCTGAAAGTAACTGTAATTTTCTTCCCATAAACATCCTCATCAAAATTCAGGATGTGTACTTCAATGCTCCGCAATCTGAGGTCAGAATTAACAGTCGGGTTCGTACCTATACTCATCATTCCCGGGAAATCTTTGCCGCCAAGCTTTACATCGACAGCATAGACACCATTGCCCGGGATAAGTTTAAATTCGTCATCAGGTTTTATATTTGCAGTAGGAAAACCTATTAACCGGCCTATCTGCTTCCCTCCGACAACAGTTCCTGTTACGGAATAGGAGTATCCCAGTAAACTGTTTGCCTCATCTATCTGTCCCTTCAATAATGCCTTACGTATTAAAGATGAGCTTATTGTACCTTCTTCAGTAAGAAATCCCTGCACCTGTTCAACTCTGAAATTAAGCGATTCCGAACATTGTTTAATCGTATTGAAGTCACCCTCTCCTCCCCAGCCGAAATGATGATTATATCCTATTATCAGATGCGTCGTACCAAGC
The DNA here is from genome assembly GCA_025358455.1 of Bacteroidales bacterium. GTDB lineage: Bacteria > Bacteroidota > Bacteroidia > Bacteroidales > VadinHA17 > LD21. The sequence continues at coordinate 27,354 of JANYJP010000019.1, read as the reverse complement.
TTCATTACAAGGATATTTTTTATGAAATCGCAGGCATGTATATTGCTGAAGGCTTTATTGAATTCCAATATTATAAGATGATCTACATTTGCCTTTTCAAGCAGGGTTTTCTTTTCTTCTAAAGTTGTAAGGAATGATAGATTTAAATGATCTTTTCCCAGTACAAGTCGTGGATGCGGAGAAAAGGTTATGACTACCGACTCTCCTCTTTCTTCCCTGGCTCTTAAAACAAGCTTGTCAAGAAGAGAGCGGTGGCCCCGGTGAACTCCGTCAAATATCCCCAGGGTAACTATAGGATTTACTAATTTTATATTCTCATATCCCTCGTGAACAATCATAAAAAACTATTATGGTGCAAAAATAGCAAAGCCAGTGGAAATTAACATACCATAAAAGAACATTTGTATTTTGAAATATATTTTCTAATACTCAAAGCTTTATTAATTACTTTCTCTGAATATATTATATTTATAAATTAAAATTAGATAATTATGCAAGTTACCGTTACCAGAAAGGGTAGTAAATTTCTCCCCGATCCAAGCAGGATAATCGCCCGCTTCCATTATACTTCCGATGAAAGAAGTAAAGATATTATCAGTAATGTGTTGGCAATGTCCGAAAGTGAGGTAAATATAGCATTAAGCCAGGTGCTTAGAGGTTATTCCAGACGTCATAGAAATATTTCAATGATATTTGAAACGCATTTTAGTAAACTGTCTGAATTGTTTAATGAGTTAGGAATTAAAACAGCCAAGGTTAATAATTCGCGAAAGGCTCTTATTGGTTCGTATTTCACGATGGAATATTCCATTGAATCGGCAGCTTTTTTTAACCCGTCTATTGTAGAAGATCCCGATCAGTCAGAATTAGGAACTGATGAGAAAAGAGTGATCTTTAGTTTCAGGGCAACAGGAGAAGGGCATATTTCATCAATTGTTTTTCGTTCAGCAATTATTGATAAGAATAATAATCTGATTATTGAACCTGTAGGCAAAATGTTGGCAGAAGCTGAGCGAATCAAAAGGCATATTTATAATAAGAAATCCTTTATAAAGAAGCTCGATGAAATGCGTGATTTCGACAATAAAATTTCCCCGGTCTTCGTATTAGAAAAATTAGGTGACAGTTTTACTTATGGAGAATTGAAAAGGGCCGTTGAAGAAACAAAAAAGATGCATCAACTTTCACCAAATAAAGAATTAATCATTAATCAAATGATGTGGCTGGCCCAATCACATTATGAAATTGAATTTTCACTTGATTCGGCTATCTCTGAGAGAGTTATTTTCCCGGTCTCCGATACTGAAAAAAATGGTATTGAAGATGCACGTTTTGTTAAATTCATTGAGGAAAACGGCGAAGTAAATTACTATGCTACATATACTGCTTATGATGGCATGTCTATCTTACCAAAGTTACTTACAACCAAAAATTTCTATAATTTCAAAGGTTTACCAATTCATGGGGAACTCGCCCAAAACAAAGGAATGGCATTATTTCCCAGAAAAATAAATGGTAAATATGTAATGCTGTGCAGAATAGATGGGGTAAATAATTATATAGCTTATTCGGATAATATAAATGTCTGGCGAGAAGCCAAACTTATTCAAAGACCAAAATTTTCCTGGGATCTGGTACAGGTTGGAAATTGCGGCTCCCCAATTGAGACGAAAGATGGTTGGCTTGTAATTACACATGGAGTAGGGCCCATGAGGGAATACGTTTTAGGAGCATCTTTATATGAACTTGATAATCCTGAAAAAGAAATTGGAAGGCTTAAGACACCTTTATTGGCTCCCAATGTTGAAGAAAGGGAAGGTTATGTGCCCAATGTTGTTTACTCATGCGGTTCTATTATACACAATAAGGATCTGATTATTCCTTATGGTATGTCAGACTGCGCATCTACTTACGCATCAATTAATTTAGTTGAACTTCTGAATGAACTTAAGAACTCAAAATAGCAGTGAATAAAAAATATTCGAAGACAGTTGCCGTAATAGTAGCTCACCCCGATGACGAAACATTATGGGCCGGTGGAACCATCCTTAGCCATCAGTCATGGCAATGGTTTATCGTTTGCCTTTGCAGAGGAAGCGATAGCGATCGTGCTCCAAAGTTCTTAAAAACATTACAAAAGTTAGGGTCTGAGGGTATAATGGGCGATTTGGACGACAGCCCCGGACAAAAGCCTCTCGATGAAAATGAACTGGAGCATGCAATACTGAAGTTGTTGCCTTCCAAACATTTCGACCTGATTATTTCGCATAATCCCAACGGTGAATATACAAGACATATCAGACATGAAGAAACCGGCAAAGCCGTTATGAAACTTTGGAAAGAAGGTAAGATATCTACAAATGAACTTTGGACTTTTGCCTATGAGGATGGAGATAAGAAATATTATCCCAGGCCTATAGAAACAGCTACTTTTTACAGAGTCCTTGCAAAACGTACATGGCTGAAAAAATATAGCATAATTACTGAAACGTATGGATTTGAAAAAAACAGTTTTGAAGCAATAACTACACCCAAAGCTGAGTCATTCTGGCAATTTACAGATTCGTATGACGCTCAAAAATGGTTTAAAAAATTTGAAAACCTGAAAATTTGAAAATGAAAAAATTCAAATTATTAATTGATTTATAATCTTCAAATTAACACATTCTCAAAATACTTATTTATGAAAGTATTAGTATTATATGACTACCCTGCATCGCCTGGAGGACTTGCAACACAAGGAGATCTGTTATACAAGGGATTAATTCAAATGGGAATCGATGCCCATGCGGTCAATTTCGACTCACCTCAGGAGAAGGAATGGTACTACCGTTGGTTTGAGCCGGATGTTGTTGTTGGTATAGGTTATTGGGGGCATACACCGCATCTGGTACTTCATCCGCAACGATATGGAGCTCAGCCTGTTCCATGGCTAGTCGCCGATGGTTATATTGCAAACTATCAGGAAGTTCTCAATGCGCTTCCACTAATTCTGGTGACATCAAATTGGGTAAAGGAAATGTATGTTCGCGATGGGATAAATGAGGATATAATTGAGGTACTACCGGTTGGCTGTGATACAGATGCTTTTGCTCCTTGTAATAAAGACGACCCGAAAATTCTGTCCGTTCGCGAATCGTTGGGTATATCGCCTGATCAATTAATGATTCTGACCGTTGGTGGTGATGCTGCATCAAAAGGTGCACAGGAGGTAATGCAGGCGCTTGCAATAATAGATACTAAAGCACCCGATTGGAAATATGTTTGTAAAGTCTGGCCCCAACCTCGGACAAAACTTCAGAATCTGGCCGATCTGGAACTGGCAACACACTTAGGCATCGAAAAAAATGTTACTTATGCAACAAATATTATTTCACGTAATTTCATGCCTTATCTGATAGGCGCCTGCGATATATATGCTGCACCTTCGCGCCTTGAAGGTTTTGGAATGCCGCAAGTGGAGGCAGGCGCTTGTGGGAAACCGGTAATAGGTATTAATGCTATGGGAATGCTCGATACGCTTGTTCATGGCAAAACCGCATTCCTGGCAAATGTTGCAGAGAAAATTATCATTAATGAAGTGATTCTTGGTGACGAATCGGGCTTCGAAGACCAACACAGGGTGGTGTTTAAAGATCCCAGAACAGTGGATTACCGTGCAAGTGTTCATGATATTGCCAACTATTTAATGGAACTTATGACTAACTCGGAATTACGCGAAAAAATGGGCAAAACAGCTAGAAAACGTGTAGTTAAGTATTTCGACTATCGTGTTGTCGCAAAACGTTTTGTTCAGATTATAAACGAGAGATTGGGAATAAGATAATTTGAAAATGAGGAAATACGAATTATTTAATTTATTTAAAATTTCCAAATTAAAACCATGGAAACTATAAACTGGCATGATATAGAAAAGGCAAAAAAGGCAGCTATTGAAGTGTTGATTAATAATGCCCACGGTCCATACCTCAAGCTCCCTCGTACAGCAGGCTGGGGATATCCGGAACCTTATACAAGAGACTTAATGTTTTCTGTACTGGGAATTGGCGTATCTGAGAATCAGAAATTAAAAGAGAGCATCCGGAGGGTCCTGGAAACGCTGGCAAAAAATCAGACTGAACGAGGTCATATACCTTCGTTGGTACACGACAAAGAAGATCGTGGATCAAGCGATGCTACTCCTTTATTTTTGCTGGGCGTTGGCATTTTCAGAAAAGTATCGGGTGAATCGGACTTTCTTGGTGAAGCTGTTGAAAAAGCGCTGACATGGATGGAGTATCAAAGCCCCTCAGACCGGAACCTCGTTGCCCAACAGCCAACAAGCGATTGGCGCGATGAACAATGGGTAACCGGCTATGGCCTTTATGTCAATACGATAGTATATAGTTACCTCCGTCTCTTTGATCAAAATGGAAAAGCGGATATGATGCTCAAAGAGATGAGGAAATTCAAAATCACTGGAGGAGTTCAGCCCCGTAATGTATTAGAAGGATTCACTATAAAACATAAAGCGTACTTTGCATTCTGGTCATATAAAATTTATAGCAGCGAACGATTCGACCTGCTCGGTAATAGTCTTGCCATTCTCTCCGGAATAGCATCGTCCTCACGGGCAAAGAAAATGATTTCCTGGATCGAAAAGGAATGCGCAGAAATGAGAAAAAGAGGAGAATTGACAGTTGACCTGCCACCTAATTTCTTCCCCTTTATTAAACCTGAAGATCCCGACTGGCTACCTCGATATGAAATATTTAACAAAACCGGCGACTACCATAATGGAGGTATATGGCCCTTTATATGCGGGCTTTACGTGGCAGCCTTAGTCGCTGCTAAAAGGTACAAGCTCGCCAGGGAAAAGCTCATGGCACTTACCCGTATTATAAAAACTTCAAGTACCGGAAACATTGATTTTGGTTTTAATGAATGGCTGAAAGCCCAAAATGGTAAACCAATGGGGCAGGACTGGCAAACCTGGTCCGCCGCGCTTTACCTATACGCTGCAAAATGCGTTGAAGAAAAAAGAACTCCCTTCTTTGATGAAATTCGAAATTGTCCAAAATAATAGAAATCAAATTAGAACTTGCACTAGAAAGGAAGCGCTTTTGCCAGCGCTTCTGACTCAAAGACTAGCGCTAATTTATTTTCTCCAGTTCTTCAAATGCTTTTAGAACTGTTAAATGAGAAATCAAATAGGCAATTGAACTTTCGGCGCCCTGGTTTCGATTTACCCCATAACTTTCAAAGCCATCACAGCAGCCTTTAGTTTCAAAATCGAACAAATTCATCCCAAGATCATTTTCTCCCAGGAACCACATGAAGCAAGTAAACAATTTAGTAAGATATTCTTTATCTTTTGTTAAATGGAAAGCCTGATCATACATTAATACCATAGCAAGGGCATCCACAGGCTGCTGGGCGAACATGGAACGCGCACCTCCTTTTTTATACCATTTTTCATTACCAATGGCTGAAAAATAACCATCTTTTAGTGTAATCTCTGACAGGAAATTCATGGTTTCCAGCGCGGTCTCAGTTATTTTGCTATCCCTGAGTAAATCTGCCGAATGTAAAAGAGCAAGGGGTAACATTCCATTATCATAAGCTAACAAGGGTTCAAACCATTTCCAGTCAGGGGAATTGTTTTCTTCATAATGTTTAACTAACTTATAGGAAAGATTCCTTAATTTTTCAATCATGGAGTCATCAGACGAATTACTCCCGAGATAATAACTTATACCAACCATTGTATTAGCAATACCCCTGATAGATTGAAGTTTTTCAAAATTTGGCGAGGCATTAAAGAAAATAGATCTGCCAGTTTGATAATAGGCATCATTAGGAGCATTCCCTATCAGGTACCCGAGCGCCCATATGGTTCTTCCAAAAGAATCTTCTGAACCCACCTCATCAAGAAAATTACGGTTGAAACTGAGAAAATTCCTGAATGTCCCATCCTTATTTTGCATATAGTTGATATAGCTTAAATAGATCGGAGATAAGTCAAGTGCAAGAGAATCCTTTTTTTGCCTGTATGCCATCAGTACCATAAGTAAAGCCCGCGCATTATCATCCAGGCAGTAGCCTTCTTTTAAATTTGGAATACCAAAATTTGCATGTTGGATTATACCGGTATCATCTGTCAACCGTTTAATATGAGAAAGTGAAAACGGAGGCAAAATAAGCGGATCAAGAACAGTTTCTTTTTTTGTAAAGGATACCGGTTTCCCGGCCAGAATTTTATTAACGATTGCAATATATTTTTGTCCGGTCTTGGGCCATGTTATTTTTCTACCATAATTATATGCCTTTTTACGAAGCATTTTCAATTCATCCGGCTTATCAAGTAATTCCATTAAAATATTTGAAAGCCCTTCTGAATCATTGAAGTTAAAAAGCCTTCCCCGCCCATCAGCCAATAACTCTGTGGCATGCCAGTAAGGTGTTGAAACAACAGCCGAACCCGCACCCACCGCGTAGGAAAGGGTACCGCTTGTAATCTGGGTTTCATTCAGATAGGGTGTAACATAAATATCAGACGCCGACAAATACTTAAACAATTCTTTTTGAGAAATATACTCATTCAGAAAAATAACATGATTGTTCAGCTTAAGCCTTTTTACTAAATGTTGTAGATAATTCCGGTATTCTTCTCCTGAATAACGAAGAACATTGGGATGCGTTTTTCCCAAAATCATATATAAAACCTCAGGATGCTTTTCAATAACTTTCGGTAATGCATTTATTACTGTTTCAATCCCTTTATTCCGGCCAATAAAACCAAAAGTAAGCAAGACTTTCTTATTTTCGAGATTGAACTCTTTTTTAGATTGGAAATGGTCAAACTGAATATCCGGTACTCCATGCTCAATATATACAATTTTCTTTTTATCCACATTATAGATAGTAGTAAGAAACTCAATACCTATATGGCTCATTACTACTATTTTATTAGCCAGTTTACATATCTCTGCCAATACAGCTTTTTCGTTATAGGAGGGCGTTTTTAATATTGTGTGAAGGGTAACGATAAAAGGAATTTCAAGCCGGTGAAGCAAAGAAAGAATATGTATCCCATTTTGTCCGCCAAATATACCAAATTCATGTTCGAGTATGCAAAGGTCAACTCCGCTGAGATTTATAAATTTTACTGCCGATAAATAATCTCTTTGATGCTCTTGCCTTATTGTCAGTTTTACTTCTTCAGGATAATTATAGGTTTGCTCATGATCATTCATAGCTACAACAAATCCTTCGATCGGATCTTTACTCCCTTCATCATTGTTAACCATTGAGTCAAAAAGATTTCTGGTAAATGCGCCAATACCACATTCCCGTGGAGGATATGTTCCGATATATGCAAGTTTCATTACAGACATATTTTGATTTTAAATTAACCAGAATATGATTATAGAAATTTAAAGATAGTTAAAATCCTAAACTTATTACCAGTAGTCAGGAAGATGACTATATAAATGAATTAGATTTCGTACTTTTATAAAAAGATTCCCTATTAAACAAGACATATGCCACCTGCCGGTTTCTATATATCTGATTCATGGCTGAAACCTTTTGAAGGTATCATAGAAAAACGTATCGGGAAGTGTCTTTCAAAGGAAAATCAGTTAATTGGAAACGGATCCCTTTCGGATTTTGCCATGGGACATCATTACTATGGTTTGCACCATACCGATGAAATCTGGATATTTAGAGAATGGGCACCAAATGCAACCAACATTTTTGTTACAGGTAATTTTACAGGATGGAATGAAAAAGAAGAATTCAGGATGCAAAGGGTTAATCCTAATGGTGACTGGGAGCTCCGGCTGCCTCACGATGCTCTGAAACATGATGACCTTTTCAAATTGTCAGTTCATTGGGATGGTGGAAAAGGGGAGCGTATCCCGTCATATTCCAACAGGGTTGTGCAGGATGATAAGACCAAAATATTCAGTTCTCAGGTCTGGTACCCTGAACATCAATATAAATGGAGCGACACTCTTCTTTCTGAAGAAAAATTCGCACCGGTTATTTATGAAGCTCACATCGGGATGGCTACTCAGGAAGAGAAAACAGGAACATACCGGGAATTCACGAAAAAGGTCATTCCAATAATCAAAAAATCAGGATATAATACAATCCAGCTTATGGCCATCCAGGAGCATCCGTTTTACGGTTCGTTTGGCTACCATGTTTCAAGTTTTTTTGCTGCATCCTCCCGGTTCGGAACACCCGATGATCTTAAAGAACTGGTTGATACGGCTCATCTATCAGGCTTAAGGGTAATTATGGACCTTGTTCATTCACATTCTGTTAAAAATGTAAATGAAGGTCTTGGTCTGTTTGACGGATCACCGGGCCAGTATTTCCATTCAAATGAAAGACGATTTCACCGGGCCTGGGATTCATTGTGTTTTGACTATGGAAAGGATAATGTGATCCATTTTCTTCTCTCTAATTGCCGCTACTGGCTTGAAGAATATAAATTTGACGGATTCAGGTTTGACGGAATTACCAGCATGATCTACTATGATCATGGCCTTGAAAAGAATTTTACTTCATATCACGAATACTTTGACGGCAATCAGGATGAAGATGCCCTGATCTATCTTTACCTGGCTAATAAACTGATCCATAATTTCAAACCGGGTGCTATTACTATTGCTGAAGAGATGAGCGGAATGCCAGGCATAGCAGCCGGGACTGATATAAAAGGATATGGTTTTGATTTCAGGTTATCAATGGGAGTGCCTGATTTCTGGATAAAACTGGTAAAAGAGACTATTGATGAAAACTGGGATATGGGAAAGCTTATGCATGAGCTGACTCAGCGCCGGCCTGAGGAGAAGATAATTTCGTACTGTGAATCGCACGACCAGGCTCTGGTAGGAGATAAAACTTTGATTTTTAGAATGATAGATGCAGAGATGTATTCCGGGATGGATAAAACCATACATACTCTTACCATCGACAGGGGAATTGCCCTCCATAAAATGATCAGGCTTATTACTTTCAGTACTTCAGGAGGAGGATATCTTAATTTTATGGGCAATGAATTCGGTCACCCGGAATGGATAGATTTCCCCAGGGAAGGAAACAACTGGAGTTATAAATATGCCCGACGCCAGTGGAACCTTGCCCAAAATAAAGATCTTAAATATTACAGCCTTGCGGAATTTGACAGGAACATGGTTAAACTTCAGCAGGATTTTGGATTTCTCAATAATCTCCAGGTTAACAGAATATATGAGAATAATTCTGATAAAGTGGTAGCTTTTATGAGAGGTGACTTATTGTTTGTGCTAAACTTTCATCCTAATCTATCATTCACCGATTATGGAATTCCTGTAACGGGAAGGTTCAGAATTGTTCTGGATACTGATGATCAGGTTTTTGGTGGTTATAACAGAATTGACAGGACCAGGGTTTACCTCTCTATTAAAAAAGGAGAAAGGAACATTATAAATGCTCCTTTATACCTTTATCTTTATCTGCCAGCCAGAACAGGACTTGTATTTAAAAGAGAACCTGTAAGAAAAGCTACCGATATTTAGTCAATCCAGCGCAGAAGATAAAAATCCTGTTTATGAGGCAGATCCTTATGTTTCGGGTAAATTCTTATACCATAAAAGAACGATCCGGCTTTTTCAGGAACAAGATTTGCCCTATAAAGACATTTCCCGCTTTTGCAGCTTATAAGTTTAAATTCTTCACTTGCAACGAACTCATATTCACCATGTTTACCCATGTGAGTGATAATGAATTCCACTCCAACATTCTCTTTAGGGATTTTTTTAACATCAAGGGCAATTTCCGCTCTGTAATCATGACCTGACCGGTAAACATTTTCTCCTGCCTTTTCAAAACTATAATTCAATACCTCAATATTATCCCACTCCTCTCTTATTGACTGCTTCCAGGCAGCAAGTTCTTTTGCTTTTTCAAAATTATTGTCAATCAGATATTTATTACGAATAAAAAGTTTGTTGTAATATTTTTCATAGTAATCGTCTATCATTCTTTTCGCCGTAAATTCAGGTGCAATTTTTACCATTGTATTTTTCACCAGGCTTATCCATTCAACGGGCACCCCCTGTGGATTAAAGGCATAGTATGCCGGAACTATTTCAAACTCCAGCATGTTGTAAATAGTTTCCGCATCAATGTCATCCTGAAGATCCTGGTTTTCAAAAGTTCTTTTCTTTGGTAAAGCCCAGCCTGCAAAAGCTCTGTACCCTTCAACCCACCATCCGTCAAGGACACTGAAATGAATTGTTCCGTTCATAACGGCCTTCTCACCGCTTGTTCCTGAAGCTTCAAGAGGTCTTGTTGGAGTATTAAGCCAGATATCAACACCTCTTACAAGGTATTTAGCCAGTTCAATGTCATAATTCTCAAGAAATATTACTTTACCGGAAAATCGTGGCATTTGAGATATTTCGAAAATCCTTTTTATAAGATCCTGTCCTCCACCATCATTGGGATGTGCCTTGCCTGCATAAATAAATTGTACCGGTTTAGCCGGATTATTTACTATCCTGTCAAGCCTGTCAAGATCTCTGAAAAGCAAAGATGCTCTTTTGTATGTTGCGAACCTCCTGGCAAATCCTATTGTAAGGGCTTTTTCATCAAGATGGTTGCTGACATTTAGTAAGGTACGCGGGCTAACATGTTTTTCTATCATTTCAGCCTGAAGGCGTTTCCTGATATTTGAAAACAGGTTCTTTTTAAGACCGGTTTTAACTTCATAGATCTTTTTATCCTCTAGATTGTAAAGCTTTTCCCATAAGGATCTGTCGGTCTGATCAAAATTTACACTTCCGGTTAGCTCCCTGTATATCTCTCTCCATTCGGGAGCTGTCCAGGTTGGATGATGAACTCCGTTGGTTACATATCCTATAAATAATTCTTCTTTAAGATAACCGGGCCATAATTTATTAAACATCCCCTGACTTACTTCTCCATGAAGCTTGCTGACGCCATTCACCTCCTGCGACATACGAGTAGCAAGGAAGCTCATGTTAAATTTCTTATCAGGATCACCCTCACATTGACCCAGTGTCATTAACTCAACCCAGGATATTGCAAGCCGGGTGTGATAGTGAGAAATATACTTACGGAGAAGATCTTCATCAAAAGCATCATGGCCTGCTGGTACCGGAGTATGTGTTGTAAAAAGTGTCGATGACCTGACAATTTCAATTGCCTGATTAAATGTAAGATGAAGCTCACTGATAAACATTCTTAGTCTTTCAAGACTGATAAATGCCGAATGCCCTTCATTACTGTGGTAAATATTTGGTCGCAAACCCATTGCCTCAAGGGCTCTTATCCCACCAATACCCAGAATAAGTTCCTGACGTAGCCTGTTTTCATTGTCACCTCCATACAAATAATGAGTAACTGTTCTTTCCTCCGGTAAATTATCATCAAAATCAGTATCAAGAAGCACCAGTCTTACTTTCCCTACCATAGCTTCCCAAACGCGGATTTTTACTGTTCTCCCCGGCCATGCCAGACTTACAATAAGCTGGTTACCAGAAGAGTCTTTTACAGGGCTGATCGGAAGTCTGGAAAACTCTTCAGCATCATATATTGAAAGCTGTTCACCTCTGGGACCAAGTTTTTGTTTGAAATAACCATACCTGTAAAGCAACCCTACTCCGGTAATTTTCAAATTTGAATCACTGGCTTCCTTAAGATAATCGCCTGCAAGGATCCCCAAACCGCCGGAGTATATCTTCAGGCAGGGATGTATACCAAACTCCATACTGAAATATCCGATTGAAGGTAGTCCGGGTATATCAGGACGATCGATATGTGCCCTGAAAAGATCATAAATCCTTTTCAATTCAGCTACAAAATCCTCATCGTCCTCAAGTACCAGAAGTCGTTTATAATCAATCTTTTCAAGAAGAAGTTTGGGATTATGCTGAACCTGATCCCAGAGAGACGGATCCATGCTTTTGAATAATGATTCAGCCTCTGAGTTCCAGGACCACCACAGATTATTTGAGATTTCCTTCAGCCCGGATAATTTATCCGGGACATCGCTCTGAACATAAATATCTTTCCATACAGGTACCTGATGCGGTTTGCGAACGTGTAATCCCGGAGTCTCAATGAACTTAATAAATTCCCGGGGTTCATCCCTTCTTTCACTGCTGTGTACAAGTGCCATTTCATATGCAGTGAGATAATGAGTAACCAGGTTATCCCACAGGGCAATTCTTGATACTTCATGTGCTTTCTTTCGTGCTTCATTTACCTCAGCCTCATTTAGTCTGATAAACATCGACATGAAATTGCTGATATCAGAAATAACTTTAGTTTCGTTGATATCAGTCCTTTCTACCACCGAAATACCATTCCCGGGATTTTCAAAATAGTTTTTAACCCATAGTCCGAACCCTGAAAGAGACGTTGTCAGTGTTGGAATTGAGAACATGAGACTCTCCAGAGGAGTGTATCCCCATGGTTCATAATATGATGGAAAAACTGAAAGGTCAAATCCTATTAGCAGGTCGAAATATGGCATATTAAAAATACCATCGTTACCGTTCAGATACGAAGGAACAAAAATGATCTTAACCTTTGAATCCTGACTATTATTCAGGTTATGAGCTGCGACCTTAAGCAAAATAGGATCAGTCAGGGGGTAATGCAGACTATGAGTAAGATATTTGTCGCCGTCATTTTGTGGCCCATTATTATAAAGGATGTCAACTATATCCTTCCGTGGTCCTTTATTGTAGGCAGGTATAAGAAAGAAGGCAACACATTCTTTATTAATTTTATCTTCCATTTCCAGCCCGGCAAGAGAATCAATAAAAATATCAACTCCCTTATTTCTGAATTCATATCGTCCGCTGTTAACCAGAAAGACACAATCTTTTGATAATGAATAACCAAGAACTGCCTCAGCAACCTTTTTCAGTTTTAATCTGGCGTTATTCCTTGTTTCCTCAAATCTGTCATTTGGTGGAACAAAAGAATCTTCGAACCCATTTGGGGTAACTATATCAACATCTTTCCCAAGAAAGTGACTGCACTCTCTGGAAGTAATTTCACTAACAGTTGTAAAAACATCTGCCTCGGCAGCCGCAATCTTTTCGAGCGATTGTTTTGCTACAACATTGAATTCGCGCGCAATTTGGATAGGGTTATATTCTTCCATTTTGCCATAAAGCGGACGATTGTTCCCGGCAATGCATCTACCGAGTACAGTTGCATGTGTTGTGAAGGATGTAGCAACCCATGGTGCAAATTTTTTCAGGTACAAAATTCCTGTTCCAGTCATCCATTCATGAAACTGGGCTATCGTATTATGATATTCATGATAAAATGAAGTAAAGCTCTCAATAAGCTTACCTGCAGCATATCCGAATAAAGCTGGCTCCATATAATCCCACTGACCGGTAATACTATCAAGTTTATATGCTTCCCAGAATCCTGCAAATATTTCATTCTGCTGTCCAAAATATGGAGTAAAATCTATCAGAAAAACTATAGGTTTTCCGGCAATATTCCATCTTCCGGTCTTAACTCTTAATCCTTCAGAGGCAGCTCTTTCTCTCCACTCCACAAAAAGCGTTTCATCCGGAATGAATTCCGGATTCGTAATTTCTTCTCTCCAGACGTCAGGCCCAATAAGAATATAATTATCACCTATTACATTTTTGATTTTAAGCGCTTTTGTTGAGATTACCGTATGTATACCCCCAACCTTGTTGCAAACTTCCCAACTGGTTTCAAATAGAAATTCAACCTTCATTTTCAGTAATTATTTTTTCAGATTATTATTAAGCCTTTTTGCTCCTTGTAGCTTTCCGGGTTGGTTTCTTACTTGAAGCTTTTGCTACATTCTTTAACGGGCTCTTCGTTTCCTTAAGTTGATTTTTGGTTTTAACAGCTTCAATTTCGAAAATAGGTTCTTCCTTAGATTTAGCCTTTGACTTCAAAGTTTTTCTGCCTGCTTTTTTTGTAAGTCTCCCTATCTCAGCAACCTGTTTTTCGATGAGCATATCCTTCTCAATAACCTGTGCTCCCAGTTTAAAAATCTGATCCTGTTCAGCGGTATCAGGAAAAAATTTCTTTAGTCTTATCTCAAAATCGCTTAGTACATTCATATAATTCATAAATGCATCATATGGCGTTTCGTATGGATTGAAATATGCGTGTACAGCTCCGTCGGAAAAAAACTTGGTTGCCATATAATAAAAATGGTCGCTCGACTGAAGGTAATCCCAATCCTTCTTTATCTGAACGTCATCACATCTATTAACTTTACCGGCAAGGCTGTATAATTTATCAAGGGCTGCTACCTGGAGTTCATTACCATGCCATGCTGTGATGTCGCGTTCTTCATCTGCCCAGGAGATTGTAGAAGGAACATTAATTGCAGATACTGGCTGCAATGTATCTGATATCTCACTGGGTGTCATAAAACGGAATGGTGTTTTCTTCAGTATTGCACCTGGCATATGACTTAGAAAATCAAATATCCCTGACTCTTTCCAGTTATGTTCTCCGAAAGTCTCATAATCAAGAAAAATGTTCAGAAGTTCGCTTTTAGGTGCAAGTTTATTTATCCAGGAGGCATATTTATCTGCTGTAAGAGGCCATGCATTCCAGCCCCGGTTTGAAAATCTGAAAGCAATATCATCACTTAGAGTAAAGTTTCTCAGAAATACTTTAAGGCGAGGGTTTAATGAGTTACAATACAAGAAGTTCGGACTCTTCCATCCTAAAACATGCTTAGCTCCTTCAGTCATAATGGACTTAAATCCCATATCGGCTACCCAGGAACCAATAACATCAGAATAAATCAACTCGGTGTTACGGAAGGAGGTTGCCTCAACACCAAGGAACTCTTTAATCATTTCCTTATGGTTTATTACCTGTCGTTCAAATTCACTCCTGCTCTTGAGCGAAGCTAATGAATGTGAACTGGTTTCAGCCAGAAACTCTACCATGCCTGTTTCTGCAAGTCTTTTAAACGATTCAAGAACCTCAGGTGCATATAGCCTGAACTGGTTAATCACAAGCCCTGAAAGGGAGAAAGTAACTTTAAATTTCCCCTTATGCTTCTCTATAAGTTCCAGAATAATATTATTGGCAGGGATATAACACTTCTCTGCAACCTTTCTCATAATAGATTCATTAGAATAATCATCATAATAATAATGATCGTGGCCAAGGTCAAAAAATCTGTATCGCTTGAGCCGGAATGGCTGATGGACCTGAAAATAGAAGCAAATTGCTTTTTTACTTGAAACACTCATATCTTAAAACTTATAATTCTCAATCACTTTGTAATATATATCCCTGACATGACGGGCTGAATTATCCCATTTTAGTCTGATAACCTCCTCTTTCCCGTTACGTATAAACATATTAGACAAGGCCGGGTAATTTAGTATCCCGTAAATTGCATCAGCAATGGCATCAATATCCCAGAAATCAGTTTTTACGGCATGTGTAAGAATCTCTGCTACTCCGGACTGTTTACTTATTATAACCGGAACATTCGACTGCATGGCTTCAAGAGGAGATATGCCGAATGGTTCAGATACTGATGGCATAATGTAGACATCGCTCATGTCAAGCATTGTGAATACATCCGGACCTTTAAGAAAGCCTGTAAAATGGAAACGGTCGGTGATTTTAAGTGCTGCAGCCCTTCGCATCATTTTTTCCATCATATCGCCTGACCCTGCCATGACAAACCTGACATTATTCATAACCTTCAGAACCTTATTTGCGGCTTCAATGAAATACTCCGGTCCTTTCTGCATTGTTATACGTCCCAGAAAAGTGACAACCTTTTCGTCAAAACCCTTTTTGAGGATCAGATTTTCAGGGATAGTAACAGGTTCCACTGCATTATAAACCGTCTCAACCTTATCAGGGTGAATATTATACTTATTTATAACGATATCTCTGGTGAGGTTGCTGACAGTAATTATTTTGGAGGCTGCATCCATACCGTTCTTTTCGATACGATATACATCAGGATTTACACTACCCCCGCTGCGGTCAAAGTCAGTCGCGTGTACATGGATAACAAGAGGTTTACCTGACACCTCCATAGCAGCTATTCCGGCCGGATAAGCCAGCCAGTCGTGGGCATGAATGATGTCAAAATCATTTTCTTCTGCTATTATGGATGCTACAACAGAATATTTGTATATCTCGTCCATCAGTGAACAGTCATACTTCCCCGAAAAATCCACTAAGCCTTTGCTGTTAGTCTGCACAAAAAAATTATAACCCGATACTTCTGACCTGGTCATTTTCCAGAAATTTTCCGGGTCGGTATATGGAACGATTCTGGAGGACACTTCAATCTTTTCAATTGGGCGCCTGAATCCTTTATACGTAACATTCTTATATGCTACCGGAACTTTGTTTGCTCCAATAAGTCTGACATTGCTTTGTTCCTCATCACCCCATGCTTTTGGCACAACAAAGATCACTTCCAGGTCATCGAGGGTTGCCATGCCTTTGGTTAAACCATAGCTTGCAGTACCCAATCCTCCTGAGATATGTGGCGGAAATTCCCATCCAAACATTAACACACGCATATCTTACGTTTATTATTGATTTGCATACTTATTTTCAAGCAGGTCGATTATTCGCAGAACCTCTCCAACACTCCAGGCCTGTGAGATAGCTCCCTGCGGTAAATGAGGCGGATCTCCGTCATATATTTCGGAAATACTGCTTATCCCATGCTCACTCATAACCTCTTCAAGACCAAAAATCAGGTTTTTGACTTTCTGGATTCCCTGTATTCCATATACCTTCAACCATCCCTCACAAAACGGACCCAATAACCAGGGCCAAACTGTTCCCTGATGATAAGCATTATCGCGCTCTTCCTGATTCCCTTTATATATTCCTTTGTATAGTTTATTTCGCGGGGATAGAGTTCTCAACCCTCTTACAGTTACTAAATCTTTATCTGCAATATCCAGAACTTTTTTCATCTGGTCTTTATCAAGCATCGAATATGGAAGAGAAACAGCTATTACCATATTTGGTCTGACAAACAGATTTATTCCTTCTTCATCGTTAACATAATCAGCCAGGTAGCCAACTTTGTCATCCCAGAATATCTCAAGAAATGATTTCTTTATCAGGTCAGCAAGCTTCTCATATTCTCTTACAAATTTTTTATCGTTATTTTTTCGGGCCATTTCAAGTGAGAAACAGATTGCATTATACCACAGTGCATTTATCTCTACATCATAGCCTCTGCGAGGGGTTACAGGAACTCCATCAACTACAGCATCCATCCATGTAAGTGATTTGCCCGGCGCATCAGCATAAATCAATCCGTTATCCCTCATATGTATATTGAATGCTGTTCCATTTTTATATGCATTAAGTACAGAGATTGCATCATCGCCATATCGCTCCCATCCATCAGAACCACCTTGTTCCATATACTGCTGAACTGTCCAGAAAAACCAGAGTGGTGCATCAACCGAATTAAATGCAGGATTACCTGCATCACCCATATTTGGAAACAAGCCATCCTTCATTCTTCCAACCTGGGTGTTAAGCACTTCTCTGTAAAGGCCGAGCTTGTGCCTGGCAAGAGCAAGACCCGGAAGAGCAATAAAAGTATCTCTCCCCCATGCTCCAAACCATGGATAACCTGCAATAATAAGAGTCTTGCCTCCCCTTTTTTCAACAAACTGCTGCGCCGCGTTCCGCAAACAGTTTATAAAGCTGTCCCTGGGAGTTTTAGCGGAAACTGTTTTTGTAAATTTCTGTTTTAATCCCGATGTTTTCTCTTCTTTTGTTGAAGCCGAGAAAACAATCGTATCTCCCTCTTTAGCTTTAAACTCAAAAAATCCGGGGGTGAACAGGTCCTCCGAATAATCATAACCGCGCTTCTGCTCCTCAGGATATTCAATACCAAGATACCAGTCCGGAACATGCACAAATTCAACTTTGGTCGAAAATTGCATATTAAGATATGGAAAACCCTCATACAATCTTGATCTTATCCCGTTTTCAACAGGGTCAACCTTTGTATCGGCTGAAAGGTTGGCATGAGTAAGCTGATGGATATTTCTGAATGCAAGAAACGGTCGTATCTGAATTTTCATTGGTTCTGATGCTTCAAGAACAGTAAATCTCAGAAGAAACTGCTCTTCATAATGAACCAGAAGTCTTTCCTGCTTCAGAATAACACCCCCTACTCTGTAAATCCTTGATGGTATATTATCAGCATTAAAATCCTCAATATATTTATGTCCTTTGGGACTGAAATAATCACCCTTATATTTTCTTATCCCTATATTAAAACTCTTGTCATTGTTTAAAACTGTAACATCAAGAGAAGATAAAAGCACAAATCTGTCTCCACCCAACTGATCTACAGGGCATACGAGTAATCCATGATATTTACGGGTATTACAGTCAACTATGGTTTCACAGGAGTAAGAACCACCCCTGTTTGTTCTGATGACTTCTCTCGCCAGAGAAAATTCCAGATTTACAACCTGACTCTTTTCGAACTTAATATAACTCATATACTTAGCGGTTTTCCTTTGATCAAAAAATCTATGTAAGATAACATTTTTTTTTCAGCCTCACAAACTCAAATTCACAGCGTAAAGGAAATTAATTAAATTTTATAAAATTAGTGACGCTTAAAAAAAAGAATAACTTTACAAATCATTAATTCAAAATATTTATCAACTAACATATTACTTAATGAATAATAAGCTTTTTCTGTACTTATTTGTATTAATGGCACTTGCCGGATGCAAAAATAATACTGTGCGTATTTCAGGTACTTTATCAAACTCTGTAAAAGGAGAATACATTTTTCTTGATGAACTTAAATCAAATGCACTTAAAACTGTCGATTCAGTTAAGGTATCCGACAAAGGCACATTTTTCTTCAAACAAGAGGTTAAAAATCCTTCATTTTACCTTCTTAAACTTAATACTAACAATTTTCTGACCATGCTTGTTGAGCCCGGAGAAAAATTAATTCTGGATGCCCATCACGATTCCTTGAATTATCCGGTGTCGGTTACCGGTTCAAAGGGTACAGAATTGATGGCTGATTACAACAAAAATCTAAGAAGAACGATCAATAAGTTATCAGGGCTTAATAAAATATATTCGCAGAATGTAAACAATTCACAGTTATCTGCAGTTATGGAATCGCTCGACAGTATGGCACAGAACTATCTGACTGAGATAAATAATTACACAAAAAGATATATTAACAGTAATCTTAGCTCACTGGTTAGCCTTGTAGCACTTTATCAACAGGTAGCTCCCAATGTTTATGTTCTCAATCCTTCGAAGGATTTAAAATACTTTATTAAAGTAGATTCATCGTTATTCAGTTTGTATCCTGGGTATGATCCTGTAATTACGCTTCATGACCAGGTCAAAGAGCTCGTTGCAGGTCCGAATGGGGTAACACCAGGGTCATCTGCAGCAGCAGAAGGCACTGAAGCACCTGAGATAAGCCTTCCTACACCAAAAGGTGATACAATAAAGCTTTCTTCTACAAGAGGATCGGTGGTATTGCTCGATTTCTGGGCATCGTGGTGTGCGCCATGCAGGCAGGAAAACCCAAATCTGGTTAAAGCCTATAGCCTTTACCATAAGAAAGGATTTCAAATTTACCAGGTATCGCTCGACAAGACAAGGGAAGCATGGATAAAAGGAATACAGGATGATCAGCTTGACAAGTGGATACATGTAAGTGATATTCAATACTGGAATTCTGTTGTTGTACCTATTTATAAAATTGAATCTATCCCTGTTAACTTCCTTCTTGACAGGAATGGTCGTATATTAGCATCAAACCTGAGAGGCGAAAAACTACAGTTAAAACTGGCAGAACTTTTCAATAAATAATTATTATTCTGATTAAAGAAAAACCGGTAATCTGAAATCTAATGAAAAGAGTATTTTTTCTGTTAGCCCTTGTTATTATCTTTTCCGCATGTAAAGACAAAGGCAAATTCACAGTCAATGGTGTAATAAAAGGGGAGACCAAAAAACATATTTATCTAAACCGGCTTGATTTGGATACGCCTATTCTGATAGACTCCGCAAAAATAAGCAAAAGCGGCCGGTTCAGTTTCAGAGTCAAAGCCTCAGATGCTGATTTTTACCAGCTGGGTTTCTCTTCCTCTGATTTTATAACACTTCTGGCTGAACCCGGTGAAAAGATAAACCTTGAATTTAACGGGAAAAATCTATTCTCAAATTATATAGTAAAAGGATCAGCTGGATCAGAAAGGCTTCAATTTCTGGACATTAACCTTGCTGATACAAAAAGAAAGCTTGATTCATTAAGCGCACTATATACAAAAGCTTCAACGGAACCTGCATTTGATGTTAATGGTCCGGCACTGCAGGAACAGTTTAGTGCAATTATAAAAGAACAGAGGAAGAAAAGCATTGCATTCGTTTTGAGTAACGTAAACTCTATGGCTTCAATCAAGGCATTGTATCAGAAGATAAACCCTGAAACCTATGTACTCTATGATCCGAAAGATCTCCAGTTTTTGAAAATAGTAACTGACTCACTTACTCTGCATCACCCAAACTCAAAACATGTTCAGGCTCTTGCCAGTGACTTTGCAAAGGAGATGAATCAAATGTATGCTACTCAACTCCAACGTGTAGCCAAAGATGTACCTCTGACAAAACTTGATCCCGATTTAAAAGACGCCAATGGTAAAAGAATTGCACTCTCCTCGCTGAAAGGTAAATATGTTCTCTTAACCTTCTGGTCTATAAACTCAAAAGATTGTGTCCAGGAAAACCTTCAATTTAAGGAGTATTATAAACTTTACAATAAAAAAGGATTTGAGATATATCAGATAAATCTCGACGCGAGTGATTCGGACTGGAAAGCTGCCGTAAAGTTTGATGAATTACCCTGGATAAGTACTAAGGAAGATGACCCCAATGATCTGATAAATGCCAGGATTTTTAATATAAAGTCACTTCCTTCAAACTATCTGTTTGATAAAGATGGTACGATAATAGCCTCTAATCTTCATGGCAAATCTCTGCAAATCAAACTCAATCAGTTGTTTACCAATTAATTAAAAACATTGGAAGATTCCAGGATAATATATTTTGCTTCTGATTTTCACCTTGGATTACCGGCAGGATCACCCCCGGTAGAGAGGGAGAAAAAAGTAGTCGCATGGCTGAACACGGCTGCAAAAGATGCAAAAGAGATTTATCTTCTCGGGGATATTTTCGACTTCTGGTGGGAGTACAAACTTGTTGTACCCCGTGGATTCACAAGATTCCTGGGCAAAGTTGCCTCAATTACCGATTCAGGGATCCCGGTGCATTTTTTTACTGGTAACCACGATATGTGGGTAAGTGATTATCTTACCTCGGAATGTGGCATGACAATACATACAAAACCGGTCACGGTTGACTTCAACGGGAAAAAATTCCACCTCGCTCATGGTGAGGGACTAGGCACGCAGGATGCCGGGTATAAAATTCTTCTTTCAATATTCAGGAACAAGGGGTTACGCGTAATGTATTCAGCACTGCATCCGTCAATAGGCGTAGGCATCGGACACAGATGGTCACTAAACTCAAGATTAATTAAAGGAATAAAGATGGATTTTCTTGGAGAGGAAAAAGAGGACCTGATAAGGTATGCCAAAACCGTTCTCAAGAATGACAAAATTGACTATTTTATATTTGGTCACCGCCACCTTGCCATGACCTATAAGCTTCACGAAGGCACAGAAATAGTATTTTTAGGTGACTGGATAAAACATGGGAGCTTTGCTGAGTGGGACGGAACTTCGCTTCACTTTAAAACATTAGCTTAATCAATCCGGTCTTCGACTTTAACTGTCAAAGTAAAATAGGAATACAAACCATTAATCTCTTCAAACTGATATATCAGTTTACTACCCGATTTTTTCGCCATATCAATTAGTCCCATATTTCCGGTGCTATCGGAACTGATAGTCTGCCCTGAAAGTGATTTTCTGAACAACTCTTTTAGGCCTACTTTATCATATTTATTAATAGTATCGAGTTTTTCCTTCAGGTGATCTACTTTTGAATTCAGGATAAGATTCCCCGTAGTAAGAGAATATACTTTTTCTTCTAATCTGATCATTGCCACAGGCATACCAAATTGTTCCTCAGGTTCCCTTCCAGGGCTGTATTTGGAAACATTTTCGAGTATTTCAACCAGAATACTGAAGACCCTTTTTCTGATATTTGATTCTACATCTTCTTCGGCTAGCTTTGTCTCAGTAAATGATAACACTTCTTTACCAACATCCGGAGAGATATGTCCCGACCAGATCAGGTAAATATTATTATCAGCCATTATTCTTTCAAGTTGTGAAACTGATTTACTATGAAATGGCTTCTCTTTGCCTCCAAGATGCATCCCGACGCCTCCCGAATCAACTGTTTTGCTTAATATAAAATATGAGTATTCACTATCAAGAGGAACAAAATCATAATCAAGCTTGTTCCCTGTTTTCTTTGCCATCTCAATCAGACCCAGGCCTGCTCCTCCTTTTGAACTGTATTCAGCTGAACTAAGCATTTGCCTGTAAACATTTCGTATTTCTTTCGTCTCAAGATTATTGATCTCGTCGAGCCGGAGCTTAAGATCGCTGATACTTGAAGTAGGAAGCACATTACCAGTGGTCACGGTGTACCCATTGTCTGTTTTGGAATAGACAACCAGCGACATATCAGCATGTTGGCTATGGGTACTGTGCCTGGAGACATTCTGAAGACTTTCAAGGACAAACATGAAGAGTCGTTTCCTGCCTACAAAACCAAATTCCGAATTCTCCATCTCTTTTTCCAGAAGCATCAGAAGGGGAACAGAATTTTCATTTGTTATAACGCCCCTGTATACAAACATCAGGCGTTCATTCATCATTTTGTCACGAATACGTCGGGTCAGATCCATGCAAAGAAGATCAGATGGTTAACAATGTTATAAAAATAGTATAATTTGATTATTTCACAAAAATAATAACGGCATTATGCAGTTTATAATATGGCAGGTTAATCTTTTTTTAATTTTCATAACTTATTATATTCGTATACGCGCCAACTTATGACCCGAAAGAAAACAGAAATAATCTATAACCGGACCTTCAATTTAATTGCAAAACTAAATCCTTTTTGATTGTATTAACAAAACTTAAGCTACATTTAAAACTTTATTCCGTGGGGGAGTAAGTTTTTTAAATTTAATATCAGGTTTTTCATTTAATTGGTTTTCATGAAAGCTAAGCTATCTGAAGTCAAGACTGACCCTTGTGGTAAAGTTTCAGAATATTTAAAATTTTTGATAAATAAAGGGGGTCCTGAACCGCGGGATTATGAAAAGTTCACATCCATTATCAATAATTTAAAACCTGAAGAAGTAGATAGCTTTAGAGAAGAAATAACTTGTGTTCTCAATGAGAATACTCTTATCGGCCATGGCTTCGTAAAACCATATGGCTATCCGGGGGATTTCACTCTTATTGACAAAATTTATCAATTCAGTTTTAATGAAGATGTCACTTACATGAACTGGGATCTGTTTTTTCAGAACCAGCCGGGGGCGAATGCGGTAAGAAACAGGAAGGATTTTTTTATAGAATATTGTAATAAACTTGTATCTGAAAAAAAGGATGCAAAGGTACTCATACTTGGATCAGGCCCTGCTTCAGATGTTTATGATTTTCTTTCCAGCCAGATGGGTGATAATAGTATAATTTTCGACCTGATAGATTTTGATCAGGCTGCAATTGATTTCTCAATGAAAAAAAATGAGAGGTTTAATGGACAAGTTTCTTACCACAGAATAAATGCATTAAGGTTTAATTCATATAAGTTGTATGATCTCATCTGGAGCGCAGGACTTTTCGATTATTTCAAGGATAAACACTTCACATTTCTTATCAGAAAATATTTCAATTGTCTTGAGGATGAAGGTGAGATGGTGATAAGCAATTTCAGTACAAAAAATCCGACACGAAGGCTGATGGAGGTATTATCCGACTGGTATCTGAACCTAAGAACTGAATCAGACCTTTACCGGATCGCTTCTGATGCAGGCATCGACAAAGAGTTGGTAAGCGTAGAAAAAGAACCGCTTGGGATCAACCTGTTTCTTAAAATTAAAAAAACAAAAATACAGGATTGTACAGGAAGGTCGGGAAAATAAAAGTACTTCTGAATGAATATTTTTAAGAATGTGGGGAATCGTTTTCTTAGTCTGCCTTCAATGAGCCAGGGATCAATGTCAGTTAACTACCTGACTCTTTCTTTTACAGGTGATATGGTCCAAAATGAGGAGGAATTTCAGGATGACTACTTTATAAAATCACTTAGTCCCTTCAGATTCTCTCTTATTCTATCGCTTATTTTCTATGGTGCTTTCGCTTTTCTTGATGCAGTTATGGTTCCTTCCTTAAAGGAAGTATTCTGGGTTATCAGATTTGGAATAGTTTTTCCGGTATTGTTAATTGTATTTATTTTTTCGTATGCCAGGTCATTCAGGAAATATATGCAGTTAGTCATATCATTTATTATGTTCACAACGGGCTTTGGTATCATAATAATGATCATTTATGCAACAAAAGTTCAAGTCTATTCATATTATGCAGGGCTCATTCTGATCTTCATTTTTGGATATACATTTATCAGGGCGCGATTCCTTTATGCTTCAATAGCGGGCTGGTCAATCGTTATATCATATGAAATATCAGCCATATGGGTTTCTCAAACACCTGTAACTACACTTATTAATAACAATTATTTCTTTATCAGCGCTAACATAATTGGAATGTTCATCAGTTATTTTCTTGAGCTTTCTGCAAGAACTGAGTTTTATATGAGGATCTTGCTGGAACAGGAAAAAGAGAATGTCAAGACTGCCAATGACGCTCTTGAAAAAAGGGTGCTTGAGCGTACAAAACAGCTTTCGAATGCAAATATTGACCTGAAAAACGAGATTGAAATACGTCAAAAATCAGAAAGGGAGAGAGCCGAATTGGAAAAACAATTCTTCCAGCTTCAGAAAATGGAAACTATCGGGACTTTGGCCGGAGGTATAGCACATGATTTTAATAATATACTCACTCCTATCCTTGGCTATACCGATATGGCCCTTGAAGAACTTCCCGATGAAAGTAATCTGCGGTTTGATATTGAACAGATCAACAACGCGGCCCACAGGGGAAAAGATCTCGTACAACAGATACTTACATTCAGCCGGGAAGTTGACTTTAATAAGAAACCTATCCGTCTTCAGCCAATTATCTCGGAGGCGCTTAATCTTTTGAAAGCCTCTTTCCCGCCCAGCGTGGAAATACGACAGATTCTCGATCCCCGGATAGGCAGCGTTCTGGCAGACTCTACCCATATTCATCAGATAGTAATGAATTTGTGCACTAACGCCAATCATGCTATGATGAATACAGGAGGAATACTTGAAGTAAAATTAGATGAAGTTAATATTGACCGGAAATCTGCTGAAAAGATCCCTAATCTGAAAAAAGGTGATTACATCAGGATTACCATTTCAGATACCGGCTACGGGATGGATCAAAATACCAAAGAACGGATTTTTGAACCCTTCTTCACCCGAAAGGAAGTCGGGTCAGGTTCAGGACTGGGCTTATCAGTTGTTCATGGAATAATTAATAATTACGGGGGTGCTATTGAAGTTGACAGTAATCCGGGTAAAGGAACTACGTTTACTATTTATCTGCCAAAATATGGTGCCGAAATTATCGGACATGATAAATCAGATAAGAAACCGGTAAAAGGCGATGAATATATTCTTTTTGTTGATGATGAACCGGAAATTACTTTTATGGGCAAGAAAATGCTCGAAACCCTTGGCTATAAAGTTACAATAAAGAGCGACAGTCTCTCTGCCCTTGATGAATTCAGGAGCAACCCCGATAAATACGCTCTTCTTGTCACTGATCAGAATATGCTTAATATACCCGGGACAGAGCTCGCCCTGATTATGAAAAAGATCCGTCCGGAGCTGAAAGTTATAATTATAACAGGATTTGCAGACAATTTATCTGATGAAATGCTGTCGCGTTGCGGAATTTCAGAAGTAATTTTGAAACCTATGATATTAGACGATTTCAGCAAGGCGATCCGAAGAGTTCTTGATAATAATAATGTAAAAACAGAATAAGTAATGGCTAAGATTCTTGTGTTGGACGATGAACCTTCGATACTGCTTATGTTAAAAAAAATGCTCGAAAAGGCAGGACATGATGTTAACATAGCTTTAAATGGTAAAATAGGAATGGAGCTTTTTGACAAGGATAAACCTGATCTTTTAATAACCGACCTTATAATGCCGGAAAAAGAAGGATTGGAAACTATATTTGAACTCAGAAGAAAATATCCTGATTTGAAGATAATAGCTATTTCAGGAGGGGGCAGGATAGGCTCGGATGGATATCTTCCGGGTGCTAAACTGCTTGGGGCAAACGCCGTCTTTCCTAAGCCTCTTATCCCTAAAGAGTTCCTGAAGGCTGTATCAGATTTGCTGGGAGAGGAAAAAAAAGTTTAGACAGTCCCCGGCAGAACAGAGCTTATTCCATTTCTGCAACTGAGGCACAGGTGTTCACTTTTCTGATCAATATCTTCAACATAAGTACTCGATCTCATAACACATGTTGAAATATGGCAGTGTATCAATCCGAATGTGTGCCCCAGTTCATGTATAATCTCTTTCTTAAAACGATCTATGATAAATTTATCATCTGAGGTCATACCATAACGTTCATTGCTAAACCTGTAATGAGAAACTATCCCGGTACGTCCGTTTAAAAACGCCTGACCGAATATATAAGTCAGGATAGGAATGAAAAGATCTACATTGAATAATCCAATTGTTTTATAAGTATCGGAAGCATATAAAGAGTCGACCTCCTTTAACAGTTTGTTACCATTATATTGCCTTCGGACCGGATCATAAAACTCACTTAAATCAATATGACCTTCCTTAATATTTACAGGGAACAGAAACTCTTTATTCACTGCTTCGATAGTTTTCCTTAGAAAACTTTCCTCGAAATATCCGAATGAAATCAATGTGATATTTTGCAGATCCATTTAAAGAATTAAGAGTGTCGGCAATGATTAAATACTTTCCTTATAGCCTTGAAATCAGGCTTTTGGTTTCAGACCGTACTTTGCAATTTTATTATAAAGCGTAACCCTGTCGACCTGTAAAGCTTTTGCAGAACGTGAAATATTCCAATTGTATTTATTGAGAATCTGAAGAATATGAGTCTTCTCAAGGTCGTTGAGACTTTCAATGGAATTGCT
>JANYJP010000075.1 GCA_025358455.1 Bacteroidales bacterium | reverse complement strand
AGCATGTTCATAATGCCATTCTTCTCCACGGTACAAATTGTAATGGCAGGGAATGATACGGAAGGTCTTAGATATGGTGTAATTAATACACCAGAAAAATATTACCTGAAGTGGAAAGAAGAAAGTGATGTCGAAAACCTTCTTGATAGACAACTGCTACAGGTTTGCCAAAAAGAACGTTTTTTGGAACTCGTACATGATTTTATTGTTTTTGATGCAGGCACAAAGAAAATCTGTCGTCATAATCAATACTTTGGAGTCAAGGCTGCACAAGAACGGGTCAGAAAACGTGAAGGTGGAATTATCTGGCATACCCAAGGCAGTGGGAAAAGCATGATAATGGTCTGGCTGGCAAAATGGATTAGAGAACATATTAATGATGCTCGTGTACTCATCATTACTGACCGTGATGAACTTGACAAACAAATCGAAAAAGTATTCAAGGGAGTTGATGAACAGATTCATCGCACAACAAGCGGTAAGGATTTGGTAGAGAAACTTAATTTATCTCTGCCATGGTTGATGTGTTCCCTAATACATAAATTCGGAAATAAGGAAGAAGCAGATTACGAAGGTTTCATTGAAGATATTTCAAAGTATCTGCCAAAAGACTTCAGTGCCAAAGGTGATATCTATGTGTATGTCGATGAGTGCCACAGGTCGCAATCAGGAGAACTTCATAAGGCAGTGAAAAAAATATTGCCAAATGCCATGTTCATTGGTTTTACCGGCACTCCATTACTTAAAGCTGATAAGCAAAAAAGTATAGAAATCTTTGGCAACTATATTCATACCTACAAGTTTAATGAAGCTGTAAGAGATAATGTGGTTTTGGATTTACGTTATGAAGCACGTGATGTTGACCAGAAAATCACTTCTCAGGATAAAATAGATAAATGGTTTAATGCTAAAACACGTGGTCTGACAGACTATGCCAGGATGCAATTAAAACAGAAGTGGGGTACAATGCAGACTATTTTGAGTTGCCAGTCCCGGCTTGAAAAAATTGTGGCAGACATTATGCTTGATATGGAAACCAAAGACCGTTTGGAAAGCGGTCATGGTAATGCCATGCTTGTTTCCGGAAGCATTTATGAAGCCTGCAAGTATTATGAATTGTTCCAGAATTCCGGATTGAAGAAATGTGCCATTGTCACTTCATATGTTCCAAGTATTAATGATATCCGTGGCGAAAGTGTTGATGAAGAAAGTGTGACGGATAAGTTGAAAAAGTATGAAGTATACCAGAGAATGCTGAATGGTAAATCCACAGAGACCTTTGAAGATGAGGCTAAGAAGAAGTTCATAGATGAACCCGGACAAATGAAACTTCTGATTGTTGTAGATAAACTCTTGACCGGCTTTGATGCTCCACCTGCCACATATTTATTCATAGATAAAAAAATGCAGGACCATGGTCTTTTCCAGGCAATATGCCGGGTAAACAGACTGGATGGGGATGATAAAGAATTCGGGTATATAGTTGACTATAAAGACCTGTTTAAAAGTCTCGAAGCATCGGTCATTGATTATACTACAGGAGCACTTGAAGGGTACGATAAAGAAGATGTAGCAGGTCTTCTATCCGACCGTTTGCAGAAAACAAAAGAACTTCTTGATGACGCTCTGGAAAGCATCAGGACCTTGTGTGAACCTGTTAAATTACCTAAAGATACTCTTGATTATATTCGGTATTTCTGTGGAGAAAACACAGAAAATAAAGATGAGGTTAAGAAACATGAGCAAAAACGACTTGCATTTTATAAACATGTTTCACACCTGGTCAGGGCATATGCCGGTATTGCAAATGAAATGGAAGAAGCCGGCTATTCTGTTGCTGAAACCGATAAAATCCTGAAAGAAATCAGGCATTACGAGAATGCTAAATCAGAAGTAAAACTGGCGAGTGCTGATTATATCGATTTAAAAGCATACGAACCTGCTATGCGCCATCTGATTGACACCTACATCAGTGCCGAAGACAGTCAGGTTATATCGGCATTTGATGATATGTCGCTTGTCGAACTTATTGTGGAACGTGGAGAACAGGCTATAGACAAACTACCTGCAAGCATTCGCAAGAACAGGCAAGCGGTTGCCGAGACAATAGAAAATAACCTTCGAAAGGTCATTCATGATGAAAGACCGATTAACCCGAAGTATTATGAAAATATGTCCCGTCTATTAGATGAACTGATTGCGCAAAGAAGACAGGAAGCCATTGAGTATGAAAGATATCTGGCACGAATTGTTGAATTAACACGGCAGGTTAAGCGACCAAACGAAACCAAGTATCCCAAAACTCTTGATACAAGAGCAAAGCGTGCACTGTATGACAACCTTGACCATGATGAAGAACTGGCAAAAGTGTTGGATTACGAGGTCATTTACAATAAAAAAGATGACTGGCGATGGAACAGGATAAAAGAGAAAGAAGTTCTGTACGCCATTAAAAAACACATTAAAGACGAAGAGAAACTAAAGAAAATCTTCGAACTGGTAAAGAATCAGCCTGACTATTAAAATGCACCAAATTGTTGTAAACAATATTGTCATTGATGTTGTAAGGAAAGACATTAAGAACCTTCACCTTTCAGTTTACCCACCATCAGGCAGGGTCAGAATAGCTACACCAACTCAGGTGGATGATGAGGCAGTCAGACTATTTGCAATATCAAAAATGTCATGGATTAAGAAGAATCAGGCAAAATACATTAACCAGCAACGGCAACCGGAAAGGAAATATGTATCAGGGGAAAGTCATTATTTCCGAGGTCAGCGATATCTGCTGAATGTGATTAATCACACGGGATATCCCAAGGTCGCAATCAGAAACAAGAAGTTCATAGACCTGTTTGTGAAAGCTGACTATACCCGGGAACAGCGTGAAAATGTCATGACCAATTGGTACAGGAAGAATCTGAAAGAACAAATCCCGCCACTAATTGTGAAATGGCAGAAAGAAATTGGCATAGAGGATGTACAGTGGGAAGTGAAGAAGATGAAAACCAAATGGGGTACATGTAATCGGGAAGCTAAACGAATATGGCTCAATCTTGAATTGGCAAAGAAACCGGAACACTGCCTGGAATATATTATTGTACATGAAATGGTTCACTTTCTGGAACGTAACCATACTGAGAGATTCGTAGCTTACATGGATAAGTTTATGCCGGATTGGCAAAATTATAAGCAGGAATTAAATCGTTTCATATTGAAACATGAAGATTGGACATACTAAAATCCCTATAAGAACTTATGACCAATTCACTATCCTTCGCATGACCAAGACTGGTGAAAGCGAAAAAGGAATATTATTCCAACTAATCCTTGTAATACATAATATATCTGTGCGTTATGCGATGTTTTTTTGTTTTAGCAGCATTGGGATTAAGATCAACATAGGCCTTTTCAAAAGCTTCCTGTTTTTGTCTGGAGTCAGCACGGGCATATACTTCCGTTGTCTGAACCGATACATGTCCTAAAAGATCCCTTATGTATACCAGATTCACACCAGCCTGCAAAAGATGCATGGCCTTTGAATGCCGTAAAGAGTGACAACTGATCGTTTCCGGTATAATAAGCGGATTGATTTTCCTGGCAAGGGCCACATAAGTATTCAAGATATAGGCCACACCGGCACGGGTAAGCTTTTCCTTCCTGCTGTTTGAGAACAGTGGATATTGATTGGCAGATGGCTCCAATAAATGATTTTCCTGCATATATTCATTCAGGAACACG
>JANYJP010000121.1 GCA_025358455.1 Bacteroidales bacterium | reverse complement strand
TTATCTTCCAGTTGGCCGGTAACTTATCGGGATAGGAACCAGTCATATCAGTCGGGGTAGGATCGTTTGATGGATCACCATTACGGAATCTCTCAACAAAGATCTGATACCATATTGCCTCTTTTGCCCAGGCTGGAACAGAAGCAAGAGCTTTTTTATTTTTAATGGAGTCCTTTTCTCCCATAGGTCCGCATGCTACAACAAGTAAACAATATAAAACAAGAAGAACTAAAAAGTGCATTAATGACTTCATGATGATTTTTATTTTACAAATACCTTGTAACCCCATGGTTCAATTCTGAGAGAGTCGTTAGATGGAAGTGTTGTTTCCATCTTTGCAAAATAGTCGGTATACTCGCCATTAAAATTAGCAAGAGAAGGCTTTATTGCGACTGCTTTTTTACTAAGATTAAGAAAAACAAGTACGCTGTTACCCTCTTTTTCACGTGAAAAACAGAAAACATTTTTGTCCTTATTTGTCTTAATCATTTCCATTTTAGCCCCGAATTCTCCATTCGAGAGCGCTATGTTCGATTTTTTGAGCTTAATAAGATCTTTATAAAATGGTGTTAAAATACAGGTATCCCATTTAATCGTATCTCTTTCAAAAAATCTCAGACTTTTACTGAGACAAGCTTCCTGCCCGTTATACAGCAATGGAACACCCTGTGCTGTAAAAACAAATACTGCAAAAGCCTTTTGTGCTTCACCCATTCTGGAGTTAATTGTTCCGTTCCATGAGTTTTCATCATGATTATCCAAAAAAACCATTCTGTAAACATTTTGGGGAAACACTGTCCATTCTCTTGAATAGTAATTATTAAGGCTTTTCAGACTGTCTTTACCCTGTGCGATTCTGTTCATCAGGTGATGTAATTCCCATGCATAACTCATGTCAAAACCGTTTTTCATAAAATCTGTCTGTTCCTCATTCTCAGCAACCATAAAAACAGGTTTTATTTTGCTTAATTCAGCCCTTGCCCGATCCCAGAACTCAGGTGGTGTTTTATGAGGATGATCAACCCTGAACCCGTCTACTCCCATGTCAACCCAGAATTTCAGGGCTCCAAGCATATAATCCTGTAATTCCTTATTCGACCAGTCAAATTGAATTACATCAGTCCAGTCAAAACCAATCGGCGGAATGAAGCTTCCTTTTGCATCTTTAACATACCAGTCAGGATGCTCGACCGTAAGCTTATTATCCCATGATGAATGATTTGGAACCCAGTCTATAATCAGATGAAAACCAAGCTTATGCGCCTTTGAAACCAGTTTTTTGAAATCCTCAAGATTACCGAATTCAGGATTAACATCTTTATAATCTCTGACTGAATAGTAGCTCCCGAGTGGTACCTTGCGGTTTTTAACTCCTATCGGATTGATCGGCATAAGCCACAATACATCGACACCCAGTTCCTTTAGCCGCGGAAGATGTGCAGCAAATGCATTTAATGTTCCTTCGGGAGTGAATTGTCTTATATTCACTTCATAAATCACAGAATTCTCCGACCATTCAGGATGAATCACGTCGGAGATAAAAGGTCTTAATTCCTTTTTCTTTCCAAAAATCGAGCAACCGGCCAAAGTTAAAGAGACAGCCAGGAACAAAACCAGTATGCTCAAGGGCAGTTTTTCAATCATATGCAAATTGTTAAGTAAATTTATAAAATTTCAAAGTCCTGAAAAATACCTGTCTAAGAAAAAGAATCCACTTCAAAATTAAGGACAAGGTTGCCCGCACCCTCAATCTGATAATCTTCACCTGAAATCACCAGATTCAATGGGTCTTGCGAATTATTTCTGACACAAACACAGTTTTTTGTCACCTTAACTTCAAAAAGAGTTCCCCGGAAGCGTGAATGAAACGAATATGATTGCCATTTCGAGGGGATAAGTGGATTTAGTAATACTTTGCCATCCTTTATCCTCATTCTTCCAAATCCCTCCACTATTGCCAGCCAGGTACCTGCCATACTTGTTATATGCAATCCTTCGGAAACTTCATTATTATAATCATCAAGATCCAGCCTGGCGGTACGAAGGTAGAGCTCGTATGCTTTATCTATATTACCAATTCGGGAAGCAACAATGGAATGAATGCAGGCAGATAATGAAGATTCATGAACAGTCATTGGTTCATAAAAATCAAAGTTTCGTTTTATCGTCTCAGTATCATATTCATCTTCAAACAGGTATAAACCCTGCAACACATCAGCCTGTTTAATAAAACATGATCTTAGTATCCTGTCCCACGACCAATGCTGGTTTATTGGTTTTTCAGCAGCTGGGATACTGCTTGCCGGCTTTAAATCCTTATCAAGAAATCCATCCTGCTGAAGGAAAATATTCCGTGTACTATCCACAGCAAAGTGCATCTTTTTAATCACATCCTTCCACCTGTTTGTTTCATCAGAAAAGTTAAAATTTATTTTTCTGAAAAGAGCGGATAGTTTGTCAGGATTTCCTTTTTCCAGAATTCTTATGTTCTTAAGTGTATAGGATAATGTCCAAACAGCTAATGAGTTGGTGTACCAGTTATTATTAACGTTATTCTCATAC
>JANYJP010000060.1 GCA_025358455.1 Bacteroidales bacterium | reverse complement strand
TTTTTCATTAACCTCCATGAACGCAAGATTGATGTTATTGCCATATTTAAATGATAATCTGATCAGTGCGCTTCCATTACGGGATTCTGATTCAATGTTATCAAGTCCGGGCACCTGGAGAAGGTTCCTGCGCAAAACACTCACCACGGTGTTCTCAAGTTCTCTTGCGCTCACATTGGATCGCGATACTGCTACAGTTATCTCAGGAATATCTATATTGGGCATCAGCGATACGGGCAATCTGCCGGAGGCTACAATCCCAAGCATTATTAATGCAAGGAAGGTCATTATCACTGCTACGGGGCGGGTTATGAGGAACTTTATCATATTATTTTAAATGATGATAGTTTCGTTGTTTTAATTTATATGCACAGGGCTCAGAGCTCAGGGCACAGCGTAATTCATAGAATTGATTTTCTGAAATTCGTTATTTTTTTGCTAAGAGTCAATAACTTCTGCTTCATAACATCTCGTTCTTCTGAAGTTATTATATTCCTTCTTTTGAAAATATATAGAATATTTGCACACTCAAAAACAGAACGACGAGCTATATTAAGAAAATTAGCAAATTCCTTATCAGAAAATGACCCAGATCCTTCAGCTATATTATTCGATATACTCATTCCTGCAGCTCTTAACTGTTCAGCAAATTTGAAGAATTTCTTTACATCTGCTTTCTCAGAATAGTCAAAAAGAATATCTGAAATCTCAATTGATTCTTTCCAGATATCAAGCTGTTCAAATCTAAAATCATCCATGACTGTTTCTATTTAGTATTTCAAACTGATATTAATTCATCTAAATTAATAAAATGCTCAGGGCTTAGTGCTCAGGGCTCAGGGCTCAGGGGACGGGACTATGCGCTCTGTGCTCTGTGCTCTGTGCCCTGCGCCCTGTGCTCTGTGCTCTGCGCCCTGTGCTCTGTGCTCTGCGCCCTGTGCCCTGTGCTCTGTGCTCTGCGCCCTGTGCCCTGCGCTCTGTGCGCTTTAGCATTATCGGCTGATATACAAACAGCCCAATTACGCTGAACACCAGGCCGCCGATGGTTCCTGCTGCCAGGGCGAACCAGAACCTTTCATCTTTTCCGGTAAGCAGAAAAGGAATAAGCCCGATTATTGTCGATAGTTTTGTAAGAAATATCGGGATTATCTTACCATTGAATGCTTTGATATATGCTACTCTTTCAGGCAGAGCAGGTTTTCTCCTTCTTATGCTGTTAAAATCATTCAGAATGTAAAGGGTTGCATTCACAACAATACCACACAATAATATCAGCGCTGCAAATACCCCTTCATCAGGGGTGATCTTAAAAAGGTGAAATGTAAGAAAGACACCGATGAAAGAAAATGGGATAAGACTTATAACAGTCAATGGCTGTTTGAATGATTCGAGGAGGATAGAGCAGATGAAATAAATTATAAGGATTACCAGAAAAACAAGCCAGTAGTTTGTCTTTTTCTGATCCCACGAAAAATTATATGACTCTCTTTGTGCTGTATACCCAAGTGGCAGCATGGCAGAGGTTTCATCTATGTTTCTGTCGAGGATCATCTTTCCAAGTTCATAGTTACCAATAAAGTCATAGCCGACAGAGATCACATATTGCTGATCCTCACGGCTTATAGTATTGTCAGTGACCTCCCGGGTGATTTTTGAGAAATCTTTCATTTTAACAGCAAGACCGGTATGTGTTTTCATCGGAGCATTGATAAAATTCCAGTAGTCGTATTTATCCGATTGAACCGATTTAACAGAAACAGGAACCATAGAACCGTTTATGTATGCCGTTTGAAATGCTGATGAACCTCTGGAATATTTCCGGGCCTCTCCGTATGCAAATGCGACATCGGAACTACTTTTAGTGAGCCAATATTTGTCCATCTCCAGCTTGTTCCTATACGATTTTTTCTTGCTGCCAAACATATATCCGTCGTTACTGCCACCCAGTAGGAAGACTTCCTTAATTCTTCCTTTACCACTAATAATAAGTCTCTCTTTCAGTGCGTTAGCATAGCCATTAAGTTCATCAAAGTTATATCCTTTCATGGCAACCGAATAAGTTGTTCTGATATAGTCGCTGTAAACCTGGTTGCTGAATGCTTTGCCTACACCATAAACGGAGGCATGGTAGCTGCCTATCCCGTTCATATAATCTTCAATCTTTATTTTTAAAATGAAGGGGAAGATAGAAAAGTCAAATTCAGGCTTAAAAGTTATGGCAATCGTGGCATCTTCAGCGCTGTAGATGCTTGTAGTGAACATGTCAATTTCTTTATACGCGGTAAGCATATTCTCCAGACCGGAGCATGTTGTATTAAGATCATCTATTGTCAGTCCCTCCTCGCTGAGTCCGATATTAACTGTCAGTTTTGTTCTCTGCACATCTTCGGAACTACCATAATAATAAAATCTGCTGCCTTTGACTTTTTCGTTGAAAAGCCTGAATGAGCCTCCAAGTACCTTATTCACAAAAGGTTTTACATCCTGGACATATTTCTTATTACCTAAAGTTTTATTATAAATTCTCTCGAACCTGGTAAGTTCCGAATCTTTCATATTATATCTCCGTTCTTTCGGGAGTGAATCGGGAAGATAAAAGACAGGTAAACCGAAGATCAGAATAGCAGCAAAAATAAAAGCAACTCTGAATCGGATTATGAAATTGATACTTTTAAGATAGAATTTAGAAAACCAAACAACCTTTCTTTTTCTTCTGATAATAAGTGCATTGAACTTTGGTGTAAGTTTTATTTTCTCAAGAAGTGAAGGGATAAAAAACAGCGCTACAGCCAGTGAAACAGACAGATTTATTATTACAACAGCCGCAAAATCGGAAAGGGTTACTTTTGAAGTTTCATCCATGAAAAAAATGACAACCAGCGCCCCGATTGTGGTAAGGGTTGCTGCCAGTAATGAGATTCCAACCTTTCTGTTTTTCTGATACCTGATATGATCGGTCATCACTATAGTGTTGTTGATGATGAGCCCGAATGAGACTGTGATACCGGCAAGGGAATAGAGATGCATCTCAAGCTTAAACAGATAATAGAAGATGAATGCAATGAAGATGTTGGCAATCAGACTTATGGTTATAATGAGAAGATATTTGAACTCGCGGCTTATAAGCAGGACAAAAAGAAGAAGAAGTATAACCGAAAGAATAGCACGGTAAATATTCTTAGATATCTCATCTTTAATAAAGATTGTATTATCGAAAGAAGTTCTTATGCTGTAACCCGTCGGCAATTCTTTTTTTATCTTCTCAATCTCTGTTTTTACAGCATCGGCAACTTTTATGTTATTTACATTTTTCCCGGCGCTGACGGTAAGATTGACAGTATTCAGCCCGTTTATACGGTAATAGCTCTGAGGCTGTTGCTCATTCAATTTTACTTTTGCCACATCTGTAAGGTGAATGATCCTTCCTGATGCTTTTGCAACAGGTATATCATCCCATTTGAAGGTATCTTCATGGTTACCTGTTAAAGTAAGATAAGTTCGTTTTGTCAGACCTCCGGAAAGAGTTTCCATGGCCCCTCCTATCTCCTTTTCAAGCAGGTAGTTATCAATGGAACTACTGATAGCCGAGGAACCGACTCCTATGGCAGCCAGCTTTTCCTGATCATAAATGATCTCCCACTCCTGTGGTGCTGAACCATAGATATCAACCTTGTAAACCCCATTCACAACAGAGATCCTCGGTTTTATGAGTTCTTCTGCAAGAGAATAGATAAAAGAGGTACTTGCATTGCCGTTAACCTGGAAACTGAGAATTGACGAACCCGATTGGTTTGACGGCATATTCATGCTGATAACCGGAAATGAGACCCTTTCAGGAAGCCTTTTACGCGATTCCCTAAGCAGGGATGCAACTTCAAATCTTTTGGCTCTGAGGTCAACATTTTTATCAAACTCAACTTTAATCATTCCCCCCTCGTTGAAAGTTGAAGAAGAGATCTTTTTAACACTGGTGACAGTGGAAAGCACACCTTCAAGAACGGTAGTGACTTCCTGTTCCACAACCCGCACAGGAGTTTCAGGCCAGTTCCATGTAATATTAAGCGAAGGAAGGTACCTTGTGGGATTAAGCTGGAGGGAAAGTAATGGAATAACACCGGCTCCGATAATGATCAACATCACAAAAAGGATGTTGACCGTAAAGGTTGATAAAAATGAGGTATGTGGAGAATCCACTTTCATTTTTCCCTCACAGTTGTTTCGTGAGCCAGGTTTATGTTTCCGCTTATTATAACGAGGTCGCCGGTTGTAAGACCCTCTTTTATAGACAGGCTTGCGCTGTTCTCGAACTCAACTGTAACATATTTCCAGATCGCCAGTGAATCCTGCCGCACAAAGATCACATCCTTTCCCTGGCGGATCACAAGAGCCTCTTTCGGCACCACAAGACGGTGTGGAACCGGTTTTTTAATAACGATTTTCACATTCATGCCATCGATAAGACGGCCATTGTTCTGAAATTCAGCTCTTACTTTAACCATTCCGTTTTCATCAACAAGAGGGTTTATTTGTGTTATCCTGCCGGAAATGAGAGTGCTGTCATTAATAAACGGGATTATACCAACAGGCATACCTTTGCTTATAAAGCTGTATTCCGATTCGATCACAGGGAATTCGACCTCCATTATCTCGTCGAATATTACCGTACAAAGGTTTTTATAGTTCTGACTCGGGTTCCACTGCATGGCATCGAGATTGGCAACTACCCCGGTAAGCGGAGTATATATCCGCGTATTATTAAAATTATATTCAGCAACTGAAAGTGAAGTAATTGCGTCATTTAGTCCGCTTCTTATCCTTGATATTTTTATTTTCGCATGTGAAAGTCCTGTTGTATCGATTGTGGAAAAATTGCTCAAAAGGTCATCTTTGAAGTTAATCTCAGCTTTCTCGAGTCCCTGCTGTGCCTGGGTGAGTCGTGTTTTATATTCAAAATCATCAATAACTGCAAGCAGGTCGCCGGCATTAACTTTCTTTCCGTTTTGAATATATATTTCTTTAATAATTCCGTTCACTTTAAATGGAACAACGGCTTTTTTTGACGACCAGGCTTTCCCGTTGCTTATCAGCTCGTGGAAGAATGTTGAAGGTTCCAGTTTTATGGTTTTAACCAGCGCCGCTTCGGGATGTGATGAACGGCGTGCCATCTCTTCGAGATTTTCGGTTTTCCTGGGTTTGCAGGAAAATATCAGAACTGTGAACAATAGCAATGCAAAAGGATATCTGACTTTCATGATTACAGACTTATATAGCAGTTTACACTAATAGCTTCTAAATTTAAATTTTTATTTTAACAAAAGAGAATTTATTTGACTAAATGTTTCGTTGAACTCCATTACCCCCTGAATTCCCCAAGCTTTTTCCAGCCCTTTTGTGTTCCTCTCTTTATACCCCCTGAATCCCCCAAATGGGGGACTTTAAAACCGTATTAGCCCCCCTGCCTACCGGCAGGCAGGCAATTAGGGGGTTTGGGGCTTGGTTACCTAATTCTTTATTATACTTCTTATAGGATTTATAAATCTGTTAAGAAGCCTGATGTCTTTAGTTACAATATCTCCCGTTCCATCCATTTGGTGAAGCTTCCCTGCCTGCGAGGATCATATCCCTCATATAACTCACCATAACCGCAATATTTACATTTTAAATTATGAATCCGTTAACTTCAAAAACAATTCTGTCAAGATTTGATAATTGTTGCTTGATAATATTATCATCTAATACATATTCAAGTTTTTTCAATTTCTTTAGATCAGCAACTTTCATTAACTCATTTATAACCGAATAGCCTGCCATATATTTTTCCATTTTTTACTTTTTAATTATTTCAAATGTGTGGTTTTAAATAGACTATTTTCAAAACAGGATTATCACCGATTTCAAGATTTTTCAGAAAACTTTTTAGCTTATCTTTCCGCTCTGGGTAAACCGCAATTGAGTTTGACAATAAATCCTCATCATGATTTTTTTTAAACTTAAAAGCATCATCATAGTCTATCCATATATTCCCAGCCTTGTTTGTCCACTTTGGATAATACTTAACTCCTCCATCAATATCATTGATAAAACCAAAGTTTTCTTCCCCATTTGCCAACATGCTTCTTGTATTACCCGTTTTTTTATCATATTCGAATAGAAAATATTTATCCAAATCCTTTAATCCAAAATAGGCTTTATCAGATATTTCAAGAAATTTACCGGTTTTTTCAACCTTTTTACTCGGTTCTGCTTGGATATAATATAGTTCTTCAAAAGAATGTCGATGCGGTATTTTGCCCCAGTTAAGAATAAATCCTGGAATTATTGTATCCTTATTTATTTTATATACAGTATCAATGTGGTTTAACACAACATCATAATTATAAAAAGTGTAACTCGGAGGAGAAATTCCCAGCCTGTAAAAATTGACCTCTGAAGGAACGTTTTTTGCAGGATGTTCAATTATGTGAATTTTGTTTCCGTTTATGTCAAACAGTCCACATAGAATTAAATCTTCGATGGATTTTTCTACCATAAAAATATAATAAAACGTGTACATAAATATTGAGTCAGAAAAACATTCAAATTCCCAAATATTATCTGATTTCTTTAAGGATATATTTCCAATAAATTTACCTGAATTACTATACGTAATGTAATCATGCATATAATTTCTCTTGACATAAATTCTATCAGCAGATGGATTAGTAGCGAATGGGCTTCCTGGCATATATTCTTCAGGTCCCCTCCCAATTTTACCAATTGTATTAAGAAACTTCCCAGACAAGTCGAAGCGATAGATCTGTCCTCGAAAATTTATATAAAATTCACTATCTGTCATTTGCAACCAAGGAAAATCGCTGATAATAACTTCTTTATCTTTGGATAGAATAATATACTTTATACTATCAGCTATTGAACTAAGTTTTATTATAGCTGGAGAAGTAAATCCTTTATCTATATCAATTGCATGAGGATAAGGTTTTGTAATGATATTTTTTGAATTTTTTGTCTCATTATGTTCCCAGCAAGCGCTGCAGATAAATAGAATAATTAAAGATGTTTTGATTATTTTCATATTTAGCTTTTTAAAGGTGAGGACAAAAATTTACTTTTCCTCACCTAAATATTTAAAGATTATTATACCCAATCAACAATAATTTGGTATGGATCACCCCACTTAGCACATTGTGTATTACCTCCTCCAATGGAGCTTCCGTAACCAGCATAGTAATTAGCTACATAATTTTGATTCCCATAAGCGCATCCACAACATTGAATAAATCCTCCTCTGAGTTGGGTTTTTTCTCTTTCTTTAAGTCACTTACCTCCTTTTTTAAGGAAAGGTACGACAAAAATCTAACCGGTAAAATCATTGATTAATTCTTTTAACCACGGATTTCACGGAGACACGGAGAAAACACAGGTGAAATCCAAGCAAAATTCACTTTTTCAATCTCTCTGATCTTTTGAATCTATATTTGATATAATCATCCTGATTCTCAAGTTTCATAGCCGTATTCCTTCTTTTTTAATATTATTATAAAGTGGAGAATATATCAATGTTTTTTGCCAATAATCTTTTGAGTAGATAAAGGTTGAGATAATTTGTCCTGACTCAATTTCCAGATTATAAAGATCGTTCCTGAATTTATCATCAATTTCGTTAGTAACCTTCAGATTATCAATGAGAATTAGTATATCCCAATCTGAATCAGGCCTGTAATCTCCTCTGGCTCTTGATCCAAACAAAAAAGCTTCTGCAAATGGGTCCTTACCATGGATAACCATTGAAATATTATTTAAAAATGAATCTCGCTCCATCGCTTTTCAATTATTTAATCAAAGGTATGAATTTTTACTTTATCCTATAGAATGAGACGTTAAGCAGTATTATTGATTAATTCATTTAACCACGGATTGCACGGAGAATACACAGATGAAATCCAAGCAAATTTCACTTTTTCAATCTTACAATCATCAAAACCGTGTTATCGGTCTCTTTCAGACTATTTGCACAGGGCACAGAGCACAGAGCTCAGGCAAAGAGTTGTGAAAAATTAAATCCGTGTCAATCCGTGCAATCCGTGGTTAATTGATTTTGAAAATTCATGTATCTTTAATTCTATTCTCGCAAAAACTAAAAATATGGAATTACTTTACAAAGATCTAACCGGTAAAATCATTGATTGTGCCATCACTGTCCATAAATTATTGGGACCGGGGTTGCTGGAATCAGCTTATGAAGAATGCCTCTTATTTGAATTAAATGCTTGTGGATTGTCAACGATTAAACAGATTCCTATGCCCCTGATTTATAAAGGCAAAAAACTGGATTTAGGGTATCGAATTGATTTGCTGGTTGATGAAAAAGTCATCATCGAAGTCAAAGCGGTTGATGCTTTGAATCCTGTTCATTTAGCCCAGGTAATGACTTATCTTAAACTATCTGGTTGCAGAATTGGACTTTTAATCAATTTCAATGTACAATTCCTAAAGGAGGGGATCAGAAGAATTATTGTTTGATTTATTATTTTTAACCACGGATTTCACGGAGGACACGGAGAATACACAGATGAAATCCAAGCATATTTCACTTTTTCAAACTTACAATCATCAAAACGGGATTATCGGTATCTTTCAGGCTATTAGCCAATTTTTCAAGTTCTTTCTTCTTTTCTGGGTATTTAGGAGCAGATAACCACAATATTTACAACGAAGATTACATACATCCGTAACCTCAATGACAAGCTGTGATAAACTTACCAGGTTATTTTTTATATCCTTTCCTTTAATTTTTAAAAAATTCTCATTCATTGCAGGTTCTTTTTTATTTTAATTAATGCCAGAATCGTATTATCATCTTTATTAACGGTTTTCATTTGATTAAGCCAGAAAAGAGAAGGCACTCCTTTAATATTTTCTTTGTTTTGATTCAGATCTTTTAACACCTTTAAGGGTTCTATTCCTACAACAAGATAATCTGCCGAGTATATAAAAAAAACATACGATAGTTTCTGTTTACTTACAATGTCATCATAAATGTAAGAAGTATTGAACTTTTTGATTTCCCCGGTTTTAGAGTAATTGAGATAAATTGCATCAGGTTTTGTATCAGTCCAATGCTTTTGAAAAACAAACATACAGGATGAAAATGGAATGAGATGTACAAGCTGATAAGCTTTTGCCATATTTTCCCATCCTTTAAAATCACCTTTGCAAAATTCAATATTTTTGTCCCTAGGCAGTTTATCCTTCATATCGAGAATAAAAGCAGGCTCTTTTTTATCATCTGTTATATTCAAAACTGTATCGTTAATGTAGTCGTTAAAAAGTAAA
Organism: Bacteroidales bacterium; assembly: GCA_025358455.1. Lineage (GTDB taxonomy): Bacteria > Bacteroidota > Bacteroidia > Bacteroidales > VadinHA17 > LD21. The sequence continues at coordinate 1,467 of JANYJP010000060.1, read as the reverse complement.
CCCGATGGGGTTTTCTGCAAGTAAGTCATAAAAGAAGGATCCCCAAATGAATAATAGTATCTGCCTTTAGTCACACCATACTCGACGACAATAGTATCAGGCGTGTGAAAGTTTTTGTTATATACTAATACTTTCCCCTCTTGTTTAAGATAACATGCCAGTTTCTGATCCGCGGTATAGGTGAAGAATACAGGTTCGTAATTTAGATGAATTTCATCACAATAAGTTCCGTCAAATGTATATCTGAGAAAAGACCTTCTTCCTGTAGAAGATATATATATAGTATCGTGAATCACTTCAAATTTATAGATAGTTCCATACTCTCCCGGTCCCTTTCCTTGTTTGCCTATTTTCCTTACAAACTTTCCATTTTGTTGAAACATTAATAAACCAGCACGAGGGCAATAAATAAGTATAACCGAATCATTCATCCATAATTGATTAATATTATATATAAATGATTCTCTAGTTGTTTCAAGAGGAATATAAATTACTGTATCAGCAAAATAAGAGGCTTTAAGTGTGTCTTCTCCAGATTCAGGGAAATGAAGTATCTGTGTAGCAATTTTATTATTGACATCACTGTTAATATCCGGATTTGCTTTTTTATTAGAGCATTTAACTAACAATAATGCAATTATCAATATTGAAAAAGGAATGATTTTTTTCATAATAACTCTTTTTGTGTATAATTTATATACCAAGTCATAACAAATATACAACGAATATATTAGTTGTACAACTATGAATTTAAGAGTTACAATTTGTTAGTCTTGATGCTGGATAACATCTAAATAATCGCAACCAGTAATTGCGCAGAGCACCAACCTTCACTTCGTTATGGTGGCCAAAGAAAGCTATGGTTGGCAAAGCAGGGTTCAGGGCTCATAGCACAGGGCCTGGGGCTCAGGGTTGTGAAAAATTAAATCCGTGTTAATCCGTGCAATCCGTGGTGAATAAAAGGCTCAGGGAAAAGGGCAAAGAGCACCAACCTCCGCAACCACCTTCACTTCGTTATGGTGGTCAAAGAAAGCTTCGGTTGGCAAAGCAGTGCACAGGGCATAGCAAAGATAAAAGACAACCACCTCCGCTACTACCTTCACTTCGTTATGGTGGCCAAAGAAAGCTATGGTGGTCAAAGAAAGGAAAAAGTTGAGGAGCTATGCGACGAAATCCCGCTTCGGCGGGGACAAAAGTAAAGAAGATCACGAAACAAGAAATGCGAAGCTAAAAAGCTTATGAAACAGGGCTCAGGACACAGGGTGGAGAAAAATTAAATCCGTGTTAATCCGTGCATCGCCGTCGGCAAGCCTTTGGCGGCCGATGGCAATCCGTGGTTAACATTAACTTATCTCTTTATTGGGCCGGACTGATTTTAATTTCCTGTCCGAATTTAAGAATCTCGCTAACAATTGGATTTGACAGATCAAATTCACTTTCCCGGAACGGATGTGGTTCAATACGGCT
>JANYJP010000138.1 GCA_025358455.1 Bacteroidales bacterium | reverse complement strand
CATTGAGGATCCCCCGGTGGAAACTCCGCCTATGTAACTGCTGTAAGTGCCTCCGTATTGATCGGTTGTACTGGCCTTAAAAAAATAGATAGCGTTATCGATATTTGTTTTTGTCCAGCCTGATGCAGCCCAGTCAATCGGTGAAGGGTAGGGATTACCAACCAGGTTAAAACCTTTTGTATATAAATTATTATTGTTATACATGGTTCTCGAAAGACTTCCGTTATTAACAACACCTTTAACATCCGCGGTTAGTGGAGCCACAGCAGAACCAAAGTTAACTGCATATCCATACAGTGGGTTCAGAACACCGGCGGAATTTGTATAATTGACCCAACCCGCTGAACTCTTGCTTTCGTCATAGTTATAAAATGAGGGGAAGGCTGCCAGAAGGTTCATATTATCGCCAAACTCATTTACTGTTGCAGCCTGAAACGGAGAACTGAAATATTTATAACCGAATCCCGAAGGGAGATAACGCTGCATGGTAACATTACCTGTTACAGTGCCGGCTCCTGATCCATCGATAAGCGCTGTTTGTCCAGCTGTTGATAAGAGAATTAAATTTCCACCCGAAGACAGGCTCCCGTTTTGTGCTATAACAATTCCGGCAATATTAAGTGGTCCTTGCAATGTTACCCCGGCGATATTATTAATAATCAATTTCTTAATCGTGTTGCCGGCAAAAACATTAGCGCCAATTAACTGAACTCCGGATCCTTTCATTTCAATTGTTCCTGCTGTAGCGGTAAAGGTTCCGTTATTTGTGATCGTTCCTGAGATCTGAATTGTATTACCAACAATAGTCAACGATGAACCAATATTGATTACTATATTATTTGCAGTTCCGGGAGCGCCACCACTGAGAACAGGTTTATTCGCAACATTTGGTATTTGAACAGGTGTTGTCAGATTCGGTATAAATCCGCAGGACCAGTTTCCGGGAACATTCCAGTCGGTACTAAAAGTCCCGGTCCAGATCAAATCGGAAATAATAGTAATCGGACTTGTTGCTGTTACAACACCACAACCACCCGATGCAGCTATACTATTTGTTACTGTATAACTGCCTGGTGTGCTAGCAGCTAAATTTACCTGACCGGTTGCAGTACTTACAAAGACTAAACCGGCAGTCGATGAAAATGTTCCTGCAACACCCCCGCCGCTAAATGTTGGCGATGGATTTGCCGCATTTGGACAATAAGGAGTACCTGAATAACTGAATGTTGCAATCGGTAAAGGAGTAACTGTCACCTGTCTGCATCCAGCGGCCCATGTGGCTGGTCCGCATACGGGTGAGCCTGCTGGTGTTACCATAACCGCATATGACATGGATGTCGTTAAAACAGGTGGGGTATAATTATCTGATGTGGCCAGGGCGATTGGAGTCCAGCCTCCCGGAATTATTGTACCGGAGGGGCAGGAACCGGTTAAACCTGTGTAGGAATACCATTGATAAATAAAAGTCCCTGTACCTCCTGAAGGAACTGTTGAAAAGGATATACTATTTGGTATGTCTCCGCTACAAATTGACATGTCACCACTTGATAATGTACCATAAAAAAGTACAGTCAATGCATTCACTGTAAATGTCAATGCCGGGTTGCTCAGCTGTGCACTGCAACTGAAGGGAGGCAGGGTGTATGCAACAATTTTGTAAGTGGTGTTTGATGTGATGGGAGTTGTAGTCAATATAATGGTACCACCATTCCCATCTACAGTAACTCCAATATTTGAATTATTACTGTTCAGTCTAATCTGATATCGTACCCCGCTTTGAGAGTTGTTAATGGTAACACCAGTACTATTACCATTGCAAACTGTCGCCGGTGCCGAATAATGAGGAGTACTGGACGATGGCTGTAGTCCAATATCAACAGCCAGTACAGCATCTGTAAATATCCCGGGTGATCCGCTTCCGTTAACATGCTCTCTAACCTTGACACTATTTCCCGAAGAAGCTCCGTTCCATGTTATAGTAATACTGTTCGTCCATGCTCCTGAAGTAATAGTGCCGGCTCCTGCAGGGGAAATGGTCCATGTGTAATCATGCCCGGTAACATTTGGAGTGGAATATACCTCTCCTGTTGCCCCTGCACAAACATACTGTTTCCCTGTTATTACAGGTGTTGGAGTCGAGCTTGTGGTGACCTGAATACTGTTGGTCACCTGACAACCATTTGCTGCTGTTTTTATAAGAGTGATTGTGTAGGGGCCAGGCGTCCCACCACCCCAGGTTACTGTATAGTTCGCAGCATTGCCAGTCAAAGGTACCCCGTTTGAACTCAGGGTCCAGGAATAGATATTGGCATCCGAAGGAGTTGAATATAATACCACTTCGCCCGTACCAACCGGAGTTTTACCTGAAATGGTATTGGTTGGAACCGGATTTACTGTTATCCCGACTGTTGTGATATAATCTGATGTTCCAGGCGTCCCTGCCAAATCTTTAACATTGGTAATATTAAAATTAAATAGGGTAGGAGTACTTATTGGCTGGGTAATGCCCGGCGAATCTGATGTAAGAATAATGGACACAGGCGAAGAAGCTATATTATTCAAAGTAGTGAGAGCTGCCCCCAGTCTGTAGGTAAGTGACCAGGGTGGTGTGCCGGTCAGCGCCACCACAATAGTAGTTGAAACGATGCCATCGTTACATATAGAAGCTGTCAGAGGACTTGTAATATTGGCGGTAGGTAAACCCTCATCACCAATTGTCAGGTAATGTAAATCTGTTCCGGGAGCAAGGTTTATAATATTGTCGGTAGCTACTGTTCCGGAAACAGCCCCTCTATCGTTCAGAATTTTTCCTCTGTATTCCCATTGTGCTGAAGGAGTTCCTGAAGGATTCCATTCAACAACCCTTATTTTGCTCCTTGTGGAAGCAATTGAACCTGCATAACCGCTAAGGGCATCCCAACGTAATTGAATATTACCAGATCCCCCGACTGCTCCGATAACTCTCCAGTACTCGTTATTGCTAACATGACTTATAGGTGGTTTTTTTAAGGTTATATCGTAGGGAGGGAGCTCATTAAAATATTCAACCTCCCATACACCTGCTGTCATAGCATCAGATAGAAATAAATTGCCATACCTTGAAGGGGTTCCTGATTTACCCACTGGGAACATAAAATATGAACCATTGCTGATCTGTTTACGTAATGGGCCATTAACAAATGACGACAGTGACCCTCCTGAAATTGCTGATGTACTCGCATTGGTGATCGTGAGGGAATTAGTGCTATTGGTAGTAATAACCCCGTTATTCAGAGTTAGGATGTCTGATACCCGAATTCTTCCTCCTCCCGATATTGTAAGCCCGGTAGCATTATTTATACTTAAATTATAAAAATTTTCAGTAATCGGATTGGTTACTGTAAGGGTCTGGACTGAATTTCCCTCAAAGCTTGTCAAACCACTGCCGGGCAAAAATCCGGAAGAGGTGGCATTTAAATCAGACCAATTGCCCAGAATATAAAGGTTCTTATTATAAGTTGTATTATTTAAAGTGGCCAGGTTATTAATAATCAGATTCCCAAGAATTTTAAGGTCTTCGGCACTCATATATTTAATACCGCTTCCGGTGAGTACCAGACTCTGATATGGCTTATATCCATTGCCTGGTTTTAATGGCAGGGAAGCGTTTGTTGTACCATAAAGCTCAACTGTTGTTCCCGGGGAAGCCATAAAAGCATCATAATTGCCTCCGGGGAAAAGAAACATGCCATCGGTTGTGGCCTTTAGCATCATTTTACCGGTACCGGCATGGAGGGTATCAATAATATATCCAATGTTATGAAATGATGTTACTCCGAGATCGAATATCCCTTCTATATTTACGGAATAAGCATAAGCATTATTAATATTCATGGTAATAGTGTGACCAGACTGAATGAAAGCCGGGTTGCCATTTGGGTAATAACCACAGGGTGGATTGGTGGGCAAATCTTCAGCCCAGGCACTACCGTCATTCCAGTTGCCTGATTTTAAACTATATAATTTATGAATAAGGGAAAAATTCGCAATTTCGCCGGCAGTATATTCACCTGCAAGCAAATCAGAACGGTCAATGGTGATTGTATTCGCCGAAGCATTAATAACAGAAGTTCCATAGTCTGTCCAGTTAAAATTACGATAAAGAGCCCCATGATAATTATTCTCATTGCCTTTGACAAAGTATTGATCATACTGGTAAACCTGTGATGAAGAAGTCAGTCCGCTAAAACCTGTGGTCAAAATTTTCCAGTAATAATTCAACTGGTCGTTTGTCGGAGCATTTTCAGCAGGATGTTGTAAAGAAACCGGAACAACGTTTATAGATCCCTCATTTGAAGAAGTAAATGTAAATGTTACCGGACAGTATTTCTGATTTGACCCTATTGGGAAAATAAATCCTGTAGCAGATCCTGAAAAATATTTGTGAACACCTCTATCGCTTAAAACTCCATTTGATTCAATCATATGTTTTGAATCAAAGGGACCCTTAAACGACGCATCAATGCCTATTATTAGTTTATAATCATCAATGTACACTTTTCCTAAAGCAAGGTTTAACTGGCCGGTTATACGGCTGTCATCAACCATGCTGACCCCAGTTGCATTGTTAATGGTAATGTTACCAAAACTGCCTCTGCCATTGCCTGATATAATTTGTTTATTGCCACTGGCTAATACAATTCCCCCGACCGGAGTTGAAGGACTTGTGTGAATAGCCGAGTTGTTAATATCTCCAAGAACAGTTATGGTATTACCTGCATCTGACAAGGTTCCAGACGCAAGAATAAGATTATTATTTACCATTATATTGCTATTCAGACCCAGGGTAACCAAAGGACTGGTGAAAGAGGAACCTATAACTAAATTAGCAAAATTGGTAAGGTTACTTCCTGTTCCGGTTAATGCACCTGTACCGGTAAGTGTTGTTGTTTGATTGCTCCCGTCAGCTCCGGCACGGTAACCACCCTTACTGGCACCCACTGCGACTGACAAATTATTATTTGTCATGCTTCCTCCGATTGTGACATCCAGCTCATTTGCTTTGAAGAAAGAACCTGTGCCTGCGACACCATTTCCATTGATGGTAAGGTTATTCAGAATGGAAATCGTATTTATTGAAAGAGTTGCTGTTTTGTTCTGTGTTGTCCCATCAATTGTCAAATTCCACAACGGAGCTGAAGCATTAAGGTTGAAGTTTTGTGATGCAGGGGTTGTCCCATTGCCGATTGTAAGTGTATGTCCGCCGCTGGAATTGTTTACTGTTGAGCTTTGCGGTGTTATTAATATATCAGCATATGTTGTACTTCCGCTTTGTACTATTATAAGGTTACCTCCCGATACATTAAATATGCTTCCCGAATTTACAACTTCGAAAGATCCTCTTGAAGTATTTAAGGAATTTCCATTTACTGTAATTGTTCCACCCGATTGGTTAAACCATAGAGACCCAAGAGTATTTGAAGTATTTCTGCGTATCTGGCCATCAACATTCAGGGAGCCGCCTGAAATATTTATTTCAGGATTTCCGGCAGCCGCATATTCGATATCATTGTTGGAACCTGATCCGTTTCCAATATTTACAACTCCTGTATTAAGCACCTCCAGACGGCCACGAAGAATTAAATCTGCTGCATTGTTGTTGGCAGCTCCGATATTGATTGTGCCGGCATTTGCTGACAAACAACCAGAGACAGGTATTGTAAAAGGGCTGGATGTTGTTAGCGTAATTGTAAGTGGAGCCGATAAACGAAAAGTTCCATTGTTGATTGTCAGTGCTGTAGCCAATGCGGTATTAAGGGAGAATGCATTTACAGTCGTCTCCAGAATTGAATTTCTGTCTGTTCCTTTATTTACCATTAAGATATTAAACTCAGTACGAACTGCCGTTGTCCCTTTGATTTGTTTGTTTTCAGCACCGGTAAATGAAACGTTACAGATTTGAGTGCCTCCTGCAATCATGTCGAATATTCCGTTATTGGTGAGGTCTCCCTGAATGGAGAGAGTATTTGTGGCAGCTAAAACAGCAGCAACATCGAAAATTGCTGAGCTTGAAATGGTCACATCGCCATTGACGATCATATTCTGAGCTGTGCCGCCCCCGTTCATGTATCGAAGGTTTCCATTGTTAACAATCAGGTTCCCATTTATGGTCACGGTGCGCGTGGTGTTCTGATTGTTTAGCTGGGTAATTCCGGTTGCACTTGTTCCGGAAACACTGACCTTAAAATCTTTATAAATTGTAAGATCGGTATTTGGGAGTGTAATATTTTTTCCGGTGGCAGGTGAAAGTATCAGGTTACAGTAGTTTGTAATGTTAGTGATGGTTACACCTGAAAGAAAGGTAGAGGGAAGGGTAAAAGCAACTCCAGTGTTAGAAGGAGTTGTTTCTGTATAATACTCTGTTATACCTCCATTTGGTCCCAGGAAATAACCGAAATCACCAGATGGAAAGATACCTGAAGCCAGGCGCATCGTACCTGTACCTTTAACTCTCAGATCGGGCAATACAACGAAATTATGACCGGAAGTAGTTTTCAGGTCCAATGTAGAACCCGTGGTTATCTGCAACGTACCTGTGGATTTCCCATTGGCAGATATTGTAATAAAGTGGTTGTTACTCAATCCATCACCAATCACTATAGCATCATTGATCCCCGGTAAAGTAAGTGCATCAGGGCTTGCAGGATCATTGCTGACATTAGACCAGGTACCTGGTGTATCCCAGTCACCGGAACGGTGGCTATAAAACACGGTAACTCCGCCAAGTCCTACCGGAGTGCCTGCAGTATAATCGCCATCGATGATATCTATGCCAGGGAAAAGAATATTTCTATTAATCTTATCAACCTGGGCTACTGCTCCACGCATCCATGCGTATGGATTAAAAACACCAGGTATATAGGCATTGATTTGTGCTCCAACATCTGCTGCAACATATTTAAAGGTGTTAGAAACAGATCCGGGTTGAATGCCTGTAATTAAGTTACTTGTTACTTTCCAGTAATAGGTCATTACCTCGAAGCCCTGTATTGCCAGAGGGTGAGCATTTGCAACAGGTTTTATAGTAACATCTCCCCACGTTGCAGGAGCCTGGGAAAGAGATATTGCTCCAGGATGATAAACCGTCCCTGCACCAACCGGATAAAGGAAAGAGCCTGTAGCATTGAATGTTTTTGTCAATCCTCCGTCACTTTGCTGGCCCGTGGTAGTTATCATCTTCGTATTCCCAAATGTTGTAGGAGCAGGAGTCCCGATCAATACATCATGAATATTGCTACTGGCTGAAAGAGTCAGATTATTTCTGTTAATATCGAGAATACCACTCACCAGTCGAAGGTTTCCTGTAATTGACTGGTTGGAAGAAAAAGTTGATGTGCCGGAAGTTTTATTTACGGCAAAATTACCGAACATGCCCTTACCCGACCCTCCGATGATCTGAGCCCCCGTCCCGTTGAGGATTATAAGCCCGTTCGCCTGGCTTGTATGTGTCCCTGAATTTGTAACGTTTCCGGCGATACTTATTGTATTTCCCTGATCATTCAGATAGCATAAGTTGCTGATAGTCAGAGACCCCCTCATTATAAGTGCATTAGTAATATTTGTGTTGCTGGAATTTTCAAGGACAAAATTGTTCAGACCTGTTGTTATAGTACCGGTATTTGTAAAGACCTGTCCTCCGTTGCCATTAAAGGTTGTTATATTAGCATTTGGTGTATATATACCTCCTGCAGTCAGATTAAAATTTCCGGCAACCTGCACGTTAACATTTGCTGCACCTGAGTTCAACTCACAATTTGGGCTAATGGTTAAATCGTGAAGTATACTCAGCGATGGTGAAACAGAATTGTTTAAGTTAATCAGTAAGTTTGCAGCACCGCTCGCCCTGGTGATATTCATATTATAGAATGGTGCTGTGGTATTTATATCGTATGTATTTGCTTTGAGATTGATATTAACAGTACCTCCTGTAACCTGAATATTACCAGGATCTGAACGGATGTCGAATATTCTTGTTAACCAATTATTATCAGCATGTTGTCCATTCAGGAAGTTGATAGTTCCGCCTGACATTTTAAATGCACATTCCGGCCGTGATAATTCAAAAAAAGTACCTCCTTGGTTTTCTCCACCTGCTCTTACATTTACCGTACCACCTGATTGTATATAGCTGATATTTGTACCACCGGCTCCTGTTGTCCATATCTGGCTGACATCCACAGTTCCACCTTCGACCAGAATGGTTGGGGTAAGTCCGGTTCCTAATACAAAGCCGGCAGAACCTCCTGTAGAGAATGAACCTGATGATATCCTCAGAGTACCAGCCATGGTAGTGGCTGTGTAACCTGTACCATTAAGATTTATAGTTGTTGTAACATTAGCCCCATTAATCCAGATCTGTGCAGAAGGAACAATATTAAAATCCTGGCCTCCTTCAGTTAGTGAAGGTATTGTAATATTGGAATTTAGTTTTAAAGTCCCATTGGCAACATACAGATTTTTCCATATTGAAACGGGCGACCAATTGTTTACTCCACAGGCAGCTGAAGCTGTTGCACCAAATCCATAATTATTCGGCGCCCAGAGCATGAAATTGCTTATGTTACTGGAATATACGTCGAGAATATATGTCTGATCTGTACCTTTATCAACGACAAATCTATGGAAGTCGGTAATTCCATTACATGTAACAGTATTATTGGTTGCACCAAGGAAAAAAATATCTGAAGCTCCTGTGTTAGTAATGTTTGCACAGTTGTACCAGGTATTGTTCCAGGGCAGGGTGCGGTTAGTCAACCTGATGGTCCCATAATTAGTCAGATCACCATATAAGCTGATAGTATGGATGGCATTAAACACTCCGACTCCTATCCAGCATCCTGTATTGTTTGTTAAGTTACCGTTTATGGTTGCAGTTCGGGCTGTAGCATTATTCCCAAGAGTAAAAGTCAATATACCCGTTCCCTGGGTTCTGCTTAAGGTAAGTCCTCCATTTAAGGAAATATTACCTGCCAGAGTCATTGTATAATTTGTGGCGTTATTGTCTGTTTTTGTCAACAGAACATTATTATAAGTTGTCTGTATTGTTGATATGGTACCTGAATAATTATAATATTCAACGGTTCCTCCGTTTGCTGCAACAAAACTGGTATATACTCCTCCCGGAAATGTACCGGAAGAGAGTTTCAAAGACCCCTGCCCGCTTACTGTTCCAAAGTTGTGGGTAGTCGTGGCCTGTAAATCCAAAGTCCCTCCAAGTTTAATCTCAAGAGAAAGGCTACTCTTGGTATTCTGATTGATTGTTACAGTTCTCCCGTTCAAAATAACCACATTGTTTGCCGGGCCTGGCACTGCTGCACCAATCCATAATGACCCTGAGGGGTCTATTGTCCATGTACTTGATGAGTTCCAGTCGCCCGACTGGTAAGAATACAATGTTGTCACTACATTCGTTCCTATAGCAAAATAGGCAGGCAATGAGGCACTTGCAATTGCCGATGCAGTGGTAATGGATGTCCCGATATTTGTGCCACCAACTGAGACATAGTTACCGGATTGAGCAGCAGATTGGCCTATTGTCTTAGTGAAATCTAACCCGCTTTCTGTTAGCCTCACAAAAGCGCTGGTAAAATTTCCACTTAACCCTTGTACATACCAATTTCGTGTTGCGACTCCAGAAATTGTCGTTCCGTCGTCAGTGAGAGCTCCGGTTCCGCTTTCTGATACTAATATTACAGGAGTAGTTACGCCAGTTGTAATGCTTAACAGCTCCAGTGGACGGTAAGTTGCTCCATCGCCAACCGGAAATAAATAGGGAGTCCCGTAATTGGTCTGATTTGCAAGCAGGGTTCTTGCCAGAGGGCCATTAATATAACTGGTGGCTGATGCACCTCCTATGCTTCCTGCTGCTGTGTTGGTAATCGTCAATAAATTTATTAAAGAAGTATTGAGAATGCCGTCGGTAAATGTAAGAGTAGCGGAAGATAGCGGCGCCAAAAGGGAAACGCCATTTGGATTGCTGACTGTTAAATTATTCAGAATAACAATACTCGAAGGTAGAGTGATACCGGTTGCAGTTCCGCCCAAAACTATAGTTGATGAGGCGGTTGTGGAAAGGTTATTTGGAGTACCTGCAATTGCAGGTCCATTGAGGGTGAGAGTATTGGCTCCAACTGCAAAAGTACCGCCTCCCAGGGTGAGAAGAGCTCCTACCATTGAATTTCCTCCTAGAGTTTTAGTACCTGAACCGGAAATATTAAGATTGTTGTATGTTGTAGCATAAGCAGTCTGGTCGCCTGCCATGTTATAAATTACAAGGCTTGAAGTTCCGTTTAGATTTATTGTACTTGTTCCAGATATGCTGAATGGAGCAGCTCCCGCAAGGGTGAGGGTACCGGATTGAGCACCGGTTGCCATAGTGAAAGTCGGGGAGTTAGCAGCATTTGCGTTAACTGTCGTTACGGTTCCTCCCACTAAAACACTACCGCTCGCCAGATAAAAAGACCCGTTTCTGATACGATTATTGCCAGCAAAATAGCTGTTTATGGTCAAATCGCCTGAAATAGTCAAAGAAGTAATTGTTGATGTAATTACATGTGAACGAGTAGTATTCTTGGTAGCAGGAGCATTTGTAGCCGAGCCCACTGCAACATTTCTACATGATAAGGTTCCTGCTCCTGCGAGAGTACAGGCTGCATCTGCATCTGCTTGTTTATAAAGTGTTACTGTGCCTGATGCAGTAAGAGTGAATGATGAATTGACCATTAACGTAGCGTTAGCCCCTGTGAAAGTAATATTTGTGCATGCAGCATCTGCAGTTACAGTAACTGTGTTACCTCCTTCTATGTAAACAACATCTGCTGCAACCGGAAAACTTGCGCCCGGAGCCCCTCCTGAAGTTGCTGACCATGTAGCTGTTGAGTTCCAGTTGCCGTTAGCAACAGAAAAACGATTTGCAGCATATGCTGATAATTCTGGGAATGATAAAACCACTGCCAGAAAAAATATTTTACAGGTCAGGATTAGTTTTATCATATAATCAATAATATTATTCCCGATGGTACATTATAGTATTGATTATCAGCGCAGCAATAATTCTGCTTCAGCCAGTTTGGCCGGTTTAACATCTGATGAGGCGGAAAAGACCACAAGCAGTTTCCCGGATCTGAAATCCACTCCTGGTACTTTATTCAGGTTAAACTGAAAACGTCTCACTGAATTAGGCGTATAAACTGCGATACCGTTTGCAGCGCCAACACGTGTTACCGTTCCCTGTGGTGAAACATGATCAACAGCCAGGTCGCCATACACTGAAAAATTACCTGTACGGTTAAATTTCAAACCGAGGGCAGGTGTAGCATCTTCTGCTATATTAAGCGCCAGATCAGATAAAGTGATTTTTGTGGTGGATGCTCCAACTCTTATAATGGCAGGTATGGTAATGCCGAAAACAGGTGTTAGCCTGACAGATATGGTGGTAGTATCTTTAACAGTCTCTTCTTCGCCCAATGGCTTTATTTTTGGTACTGATCTGAAATAGAAATGAGAACGGTATTCCCCGGGCGCCAGCTGAGTTGCCCTTAT
>JANYJP010000123.1 GCA_025358455.1 Bacteroidales bacterium | reverse complement strand
CGGCTTATGGCTCACAGAGCAATAATTGAAGCTAGTCAGAAAAAGTGAAAATTTTAACCGCGGAGCGAGCTAAGAAGGCGCAAACCGTTGCGCCCTTCGCGGTTTATGTATTTCTATTTTTTATACAAATAAATCATCTTTATGAAACTCTGGGAAAAAGGGATAAATCCCGAACCTGCAATAATTGAATTCACAGCAGGTAAAGACAGAAAAACCGATCTGGCTCTCACAAAGTGGGATATTATCGGCTCAATGGCTCATGTAATAATGCTTCAAGATGTCGATCTGATATCAGAGGAGGAGAAAAATGAACTCTTGAAAGCATTACATTCTCTCTTTGTGTGGGATGAAGAAGGTAGCCTTTTGATCGAAAAAGATGTTGAGGATATTCACTCCCAGATTGAAAAGGAAATGTCATCAATTCTTGGAACCACCGGGAAAAAAATTCATACAGGGCGTTCAAGGAATGACCAGGTATTGGTAGATATCCGTCTTTATACAAGAGAAGAGATCGATAAGTTATCAGTGCTGATCAAAAGGCTTTTTATGAGGTTTCAGTCACTGAGCAATCAGTACAAAGAAGTGCTGATGCCCGGGTACACACATATGCAACCAGCAATGGTCTCATCATTTGGCTTATGGTTTGGGGCATATGCCGAGTGCCTGGCTGATGATATCCTTATTCTGTCAGGAGCAAGAACTCTGAATAATCAGAATCCTCTGGGAACTGCGGCAGGATATGGAACTACATTGCCAATCAACAGGAAACTTACCTCAGATCTGCTTGAATTTGACGACTTGCTCTATAACTCAGCATATGCCAGCCTGAGCAGGGGTAAGATTGAAATGGCAATTGCAGCGGCGCTCGCCTCAATAGCACAAACCCTCTCACGTTTTTCAATGGATGTCTGTCTTTTTATGACATCTGAATTCAGATTTATTGATTTTCCCGATGAATATATAACAGGTTCGAGTATAATGCCTCAGAAAAGAAATCCTGATGTGTTCGAACTAATCAGAGGCAGATCAAATGTGCTTCAGACACTTCCTAACCAGGTAGCAATGCTTACCAGCAACCTGCCTTCAGGATATAACAGGGATCTTCAGCTTCTTAAACAACTGATTTTTGATGCATTCGGTGAACTGAGAGAATGCATCGAAATTATGCTGTTAATGCTCAATAACATTAAGATCAAAAAGAATATTACAGAAAATCCTTTATACAATACAATTTTCAGTACGGAGGAGGTAAACCGGCTTGTTAAGCAGGGAATCCCATTCAGGGATGCATATAAAGCAGTGGCCGAAATGGTTAAAAACTCATCATTTTCGAGAACTTCATTATCTGATTATGTTCATGAAGGCAGTATTGGAAACCTGTGCAACGAAGAGATTGCAGCCATTTTCGAAAAGAGAATGCAGAGTTTTAAAAACACAACCGCAGCTGAACTGGCTGACAAGATGATGCATCATGTGAACGGGCTAAGCGAAGTCTGAAGACTTAGCTTAGCATGAGTTAATTCCCTATATGTCACAAGATTCCTTATGGACACCGAATTAGTCCCCTTCCGAGCCTGACGAGGAAAGGGGGACAGCCTTGCAGAGGAGGCTCGGACCGAAAAGTTTTGAAAGAAGTGAATGCATTATTCCGGGACAGGTAGATTTTCAGGTCCATTGAAACTTTTCTTTGATTTCATCTTATACATATTCAAGCAATTTCCACCTTCTGGGGCGGCTTTTTGCATAGCAAAATTATGCAAGATGCATTGTATTAATACATTTGAGTGTAACTTACAGAAGAACAATGAGAAGGTTTCATATCAATCTATAGTCGGTTATTAAGTATAAGATTATCTATAGCATTTTTCATTAAAGATGCAATTATAACATAACCTTTATAAGTCAAATGGACAATATCACAGAAATAAATATTATTCTTATAAGAATCAGGTAATCCTATATTTTTATCTGCACCTAAATCGATAATTCCATCCGCAAATTCGTTATAATTATTTCTTATTAATTCATTATATTCAATTCTTTCATTACCCCCATATAAGGGACTACTGGAAGGTAAAGTAGCAACTAATATTTTAAATCCTAAAATCCTATATTTTAAACAAAAATCTTTTAAGCACTGATACACATTTTTAGGCTCACTTCCTGTACCTAAATCATTTATTCCTATCTGTATTACAAGTAGAGTTTCTCCTAACAAATTCTTATTATTTAATATTCGTTTACCTACAATACTATCTAACCATATCATTTTGATGCCTCCAACACCTAAGTTTTCTTTATCATATAAATATGTAGCTGGTATAATATGTGATGGCGCTGCATCTTCATGTAAGGCATTATAACCGGATGTCAAAGAATCCCCTATAAATAATATTCTACAAACTTTGTGTCCATTTTCAAATGCGGACAAAAGTATTACTAAAAAAAGAAATAATAATTTTTTCATAATTGTATGAACTTTGTTAAAGATCAGAAACTGAGCTAAAAGCGATCTTGTTCTAAGGGTTTTTAGCTTTTGTTTTACCCTTCGATTCTTCAATGTTCTCTATAAAAACATCAAAAAGGTAATCCGTATCAGTAGGACCGCCTGAAGCTTCAGGATGAAACTGTGTTGAGAAGTATGGTTTACTTTTATGTTTCATCCCCTCATTCGTATGGTCGTTGATATTGATGAAAAAGGGTTCCCAGTCTTTTCCCAATGTATTATTGTCAACAGCAAAACCATGATTCTGTGAAGTAATGTATGCTTTATCAGTTCCCACCTGAATGACAGGCTGGTTATGACTTCTGTGTCCGTATTTCAGTTTATAGGTATCTGCTCCGGAAGCCAGCGCCATCAGCTGGTTTCCCAGGCAAATACCAAAAACAGGCTTTCCGGAGGAAAATGATTTTCTTATGTTATCGATAGTTGTACCGCACATCTTGGGATCGCCGGGTCCGTTGGAAAGAAACAAACCGTCAAACTCCTCTTTGTGAAAATCGTAATCCCATGGTACCCTGATAATTGTTGTATCTCTTTTCAGCAGATTTCTTATAATATTATACTTAACACCGCAATCAACAAGAAGGATCTTATATTTTCCCGAACCGTACACTTTCTTTTCACGGGTGCTTACTTCGGCAACCAGATTAACTTTATTCGGATCATAAAAATCTGTCCGGGTTCCTTCCGGTTCAACTTTCCCAAGCATAGCTCCTTTTTCGCGGATCCTTTTTGTAAGAGCTCTGGTATCTATTCCGTAAATGCCCGGCACATTATTTCTTTTTAACCACTCGCCAAGGCTCTCAGTTGCATTCCAGTGACTGTACTCAAAGGAATAATCAGATACTATAAGCCCGGAGATATGTATTGATGAGGACTCATAAAAACGATAAAGATCATTTTCTTCAGTTTTACCCGGGGCCCCATAGTTTCCGACCAGAGGATAGGTCAGGCATAGTATTTGTCCCCGGTATGACGGATCGGTCAGACTCTCAGGATAGCCAGTCATAGCTGTATTAAAAACCACCTCGCCGGCAGCAGCTAACGCTGAGCCGAAAGACCTGCCGTGATATATGGTTCCATCCTCAAGAGTTAACACTACTTTTATACTGTCTTTCATACCGTTAAGATATAACTAAAATTATCTGAGTGTTGACACAGCCTTTTCAATTTGTTCCATGGCTTTCAAAACTGTATCGTGTGTTGTTGCTACATTCATTCTCATAAATCCCTCTCCTCCGGGTCCGAATGTTGAACCTTCGTTCATCCCGACTCCTGCCCTGGTAACAAAAAATTTCTGAAGTTCTTTTCCTGACATTCCAAATTTACGGCAATCGAGCCAGATCATGTAAGTTGCCTCAGGCATAACTGGTATAATTTCCGGAATCATTTTCCTGCAATAGTCATCAACGAAATCAATATTAATATCAATATATTCAAGCAAGGCATCAACCCAGTCATGTCCATGCGAATAGGCTGAAATTGAGGCAATTGTTCCAAAAATATTCCCGTTGCCAATATGAAGGTTTTCAACAATCCTGTTAAAAGATTTTCTTAAGACCGGATTTGAAATAATAACAGATGAGGTTGATAAACCGGCAAGATTGAAGGTTTTACTTGGGGCAATGCATGTGATTGTCCCGGCAGAAATTTCTTCTGAAAGTGATGCCATGGGAGTATGGGTAAATCCCGGGAGTACCAGATCGGAATGTATTTCATCTGAAAGGATCAGAACATTCTTCTTCATGCAGATATCGGCGAGCCTTTTTAATTCATCCCGGGACCAAACCCGTCCGACCGGATTGTGCGGGTTGGATATTATTATCATTTTTGTTTTTGAATCAATGGAATCATACAATGAATCGAAATCCATCTCCCATCTTCCATCATTATTCTTCAGATTGTTATAAATGAGATTTCTGCCATGTGATTCAACTGCTGAAACAAACGGAAAATAAACCGGTGGCTGGATAATAATATTATCGCCTGGCTGTGTAAATGCAAGGGTACAGATATTAAGCGCGGGAACAATGCCCGGACAAAAGCAGATCCATTCTTTTTCAATGGTCCATTTCTGTCTGATTTTCAGCCAATTGATAATTGAGGAATAATATTCAGGTGGACGGAAGGAATAGCCGCAAATCTCGTGATTAAGACGTTCTCTGAGGGATGATATAACAAAATCGGGGCAGTTAAAATCCATATCCGCGACCCACATTGGTATAATATCTTTTACTCCAAATGTCTCATCCCTGAGGTCATATTTTATACAGTTTGTGCCCTCTCTTTTTACGGGTTTGTCAAAATTCCAAAGCATCTAAAAAATGGTTAAATTCAGGGGCTTAAAGATATATAAAAATCACAGATGAAAGTGTGTTTAACTTAAGGAATGATTTATAGCCCGCATGTCGCTTTACAACTTTATTTTGATTACATTGTTTATATTCGTAAGGAATATTCAAATTAGAATATGAGCTTGAGTTTTATTTAATATTTTTGTTTACTTTTATAGACAGATTTTGAATGGTTTTATTTAATTAAAATTAACTAAAAATGAAAAAGACTTTTGCAGGTGTAATACTTCCACTGCTGATAATAAGTTTCACTTGTTTTACTTCATGTAAAGATAAAACTGCCGTTAAACAGCAGAAAAAAGCTGAGAAGGAAGAGGTTAAAACTATCGAGAAACAGATTGAAACCAATGTTTATCCTTTGCCAACTTCAGCAGCAGTTATCAAGATGCTTACTGAACTTGAAGTCGGATACATTATCGGAATTTCGAATCCGGTTGAGAATACAAAAAAGTATTTCAGCAGTTCAACAAGGGCAATTAACCTTGGAGTTTTTGGCGCAGACCTTAGTTATGCAACACTTTATAATATTCAGCAAGAGGTAATTAATTATCTTAATGCTATCAGAACTCTTTCAAATGAACTCAATATGTCCAAGATCTATAATGCAGATCTATATGACAAAATCAAGCAGAATTTTGATAACAGGGATGAACTTGTGAAAATACTGACAAATGCTTTTAATGATACTTACGCGTATCTGAGTGATAATGATCAGCAACCACTGGCTCTTCTGGTTGTTGGGGGAGCATGGGTAGAAGGCATGTATCTTACAACACATGTATCTGAGGCTGCATATCAGGTTGCCGGGATCTCAAAAGTTCTTCTTGAACAGAAAAAGTCTTTTGAGCTTTTCCTTGAAATCACAAAGCCATACATAACAGATCCGAGTGTAAGTGATTTTGTCAAACGACTTGAGCCTGTTAAAAAAGTTTATGAAGGACTCGGAACCAGCCTTACCGAACAGAATATTAAAGATATAACCACTTCTATTGTTGGAGTTAGGGATCAAATTGTACAATAAATATATCATGAATATCAGGCCGCAAAGCACCTGACTTTGCGGTCTTTTTTTTACTACTATCTTTATGAGGGAATCCGTACTCCTAGCCTTAATCCATATTTTTGCCATAGTTTCGACTATTAACCCGGCCGGAATTTCTTCGAGAGGCAAAAAGATTCTGCGCAGTTACCTCCGGAGATATCTTAACAGGGAGCTCGAAGAGGAGTATTATGCTCTCTTTGAAAATAACCTTGAGTTTTATTCCAATGAACTCAAAAGTGTCGACAAGGCTGAATTGTCAGACGATGAATCACTTATATCCTTCCAGATAACCAATATCTGCAGGCAGATAAAAAAAGGATTATTCCTTGAAGAGAGAATGATAGTCTTTCTTCAGCTCATTGAGTTTGCCTTTGAAGACGGGATGATTTCTGAACAGGAAAAGACAATTATTGACATTGTTTCACGAACATTCAATATTTCTAAAAAAGAATATGATAATTCCAGCGCCTTTATGATTGGCAGATCATATGATGAGGTTTCACCCGATTGTATTCTGATAATAGAAAGTGATAGTCCTCAACATTCGGGTGCTGGTCTTTATAAGAACTATGAACAATGGAGGCATATAAGAATCAAAGGATTCAAAGGTCATCTTGTTGTTATGTATATCGAGACTACAGGAACACTTCTTTTTACCTATGATGGTCCTCTGGTTCTATATTTTAAAGGAAGGGATATTATTGCCTGCAGACCTTACCTGCTTGAACGTGGAGTAAATATTAAAGGGCAGGGTATTGACCCGATTTACTATTCGAAGATCTATAAGAAATTCGTTTCGAGGAAGTTCCCTGAAAAAATATTTTTTGAAGGGCATGATATTGAATTCCAGTTCAAAAATTCTGGTAACGGACTTCAGAAAATGAATTTCCGTGTAGAATCCGGAAATCTTATAGGTATTATGGGAGGTAGTGGAGTAGGGAAGACCACATTACTTAATCTGCTTCATGGGAAGATCCAACCAACATCAGGGAATATCTACATAAACGGGCATGACATTAATTCTGATTCGGAAGAGCTAAAAGGGTTGATAGGATTCGTTCCTCAGAATGATATGCTTATCGAGGAACTTACCGTATATCAGAATCTTTATTTCAACGCCAGGTTGTGTTTTGATGATTTTAATGAAGAACAATTAAAAAATACAGTTGAAAAGGTTCTGCAGGATCTTGATTTATATGATATTAAGGATCTCCAGGTTGGAGATATGATGAATAAAAAGGTAAGTGGGGGCCAGCGGAAACGTCTTAATATTGGTCTTGAACTTATGAGGGAACCGGTAGTGTTGTTCATTGATGAGCCAACTTCAGGATTGTCATCTTTTGATTCTGAAAAGGTAATGAGCCTGCTAAGGAATCAGGCTCTGAGCGGCAAACTGGTATTTGCAATAATTCATCAGCCATCATCCGACATTCTAAAAATGTTCGACAGGTTATGGCTACTCGACAAGGGTGGTTATATGATTTACGATGGCGACCCGGTGGAAGCGCTCGTTTATTTCAAAACCGAGACATCACAGGCAAATGCTGCCGAAAGTGAATGCCCCAATTGTGGAAATGTTGAGACAGATAATATTCTTCATATTGTTGAGGTAAAAGTAATTGATAACTCAGGTTACCCCGGAAAAGAACGGCAGATAAGTCCCAGGGAATGGTATGAGAAATATAAAAAGAAGATGATGCCTGTTCTTGGTAACAAACCTTCTAAATCGGTAATCCCTCCAAGCAATTTCAGAGTTCCAAGGAAAATAGACCAGATCAGAACATTCATAAAACGGAATATAACCCGGAAACTTGCTGACCGGCAATATATGATGATAAATCTTATTGAAGCTCCTCTGCTGGCATTCATTCTTGGCTATATTTCAAAGTTCAGTGAAAGTGGGACTTATAGCTTCGCGGATAACAAAAATTACCCTGTGTTCCTTTTTATGGCAGTGATCGTGGCATTGTTTATTGGTCTGACAGTAAGTGCCGAAGAGATTTTCAGAGACAGAAAAATTCTTGAAAGAGAAAAATTTCTTGATCTAAGCAGGTTAAGCTATCTTGTTTCAAAGATAAATTTCCTCTTCACTATATCAGCAATTCAGTCACTGTCGTTCATTCTGGTCGCCAACACAATCCTGGAAGTAAGAGGGATGCTCTTACAGCAATGGATTATACTATTCTCGACAGCTTGTTTCGGAAACATGATGGGATTGAATATTTCTGCCGGAATGCGTACTGCAGTAAGTATTTATATTCTTATTCCCCTGATTCTCGTACCTGAGCTTTTACTGGGAGGTGCAATGATAAAGTTTGATGACCTTCATAAATCCATGAGCAGGAAGGTTTACGTCCCTGTTGTCGGGGATATTATGGTAACCCGATGGGCTTATGAGGCCTTAAGTGTTGAAGAGTTCAAAACAAACAGATTTGAAAAACCTTTTTTTGATTATGATATGGAAATTAGCCAGAACGACTGGTATGCATCTTTCCTTATCCCTACACTAAAAGTGAAAGTCGACGAATGTCTGACTTCCGGAAAAGAGCCGCAATACAAAGAATACTCTATAGACAACCTGGAGAAAATTAATTTTCATCTGAATGATCTTTCTTTTTTGACAGGAATCAAGCCGGGTAATTGGGTTAAAAGTTTGAATTATAATGATTTCAATGAATATGCAGGTGTAGAAACAAAACTATTTCTGGATAGCTTAAGGACCTCGTTCAGGCTTAAATCAAGGTCTGTTTCGTATATGCGCGATTCATTATTCAAACAGATATCCAGTCGTATGGGCGATGATCAGTTTATAAAAATGAGAGCGAAAGATTATAACGAAAACCTTGCTAATTTTGTGCTTAACCGACTGGCAACAAGTAAAATATATGATTCAGACGACAGGCTTATCCAAAAAGCCGATCCTGTATTTATGGCACCGGGTTCAAGATACGGACGTGCGCATTTTTATGCACCATATAAGCAGATTGGTAATCTAAAGATAGAAACCCTGATTTTTAATCTTATAGCAATCTGGCTAATGAACTTAATACTGTTTGTAACATTATACTATAATATTCTCAAGCGATTTATTGCATTTCTTGAAACACTTAAGCTACCGATATTAAGAAAGTTCGGTAGAGATCTCCTTCAGTTTTAGGGTAATATAAAAATATGAGTAGGGTACAGGCGAAAAAGAACCTTGGGCAGCACTTTCTGAAAGATGCTGGAATTGCAGCTAAAATTGCTGCTACTCTTACAGGGCAAGGATATACAGCAGTTCTTGAGATTGGTCCGGGAATGGGTATCCTCACCGGGTATCTGTTAGAAAGAGGTTTTGAAGATTTCAGAGTAATCGAAATAGATAATGAGTCGGTTCATTATCTTCATGAGCACTTTCCGCAACTTGAAAAAATAATAACAGGTGATTTCCTTTCAATGGATCTCGATTCCTATTTCCCGGATAACCTGGCAATAATTGGTAATTTTCCATATAACATTTCCACCCAGATCTTTTTCAAGGTTCTGAAACATCGTGAGAAAGTTGTTGAGATTACAGGGATGCTTCAGAAAGAAGTCGCAGAACGTATCTGTGCGGGCCCGGGTTCAAAAACCTATGGAATTCTAAGCGTATTGCTTCAGGCTTATTATACTACTGAATATCTTTTTACTGTTCCCGAACATGTTTTTTCACCTCCTCCCAGAGTAAAATCAGGAGTAATAAGGTTGATCAGAAACGATGTGAAAGACCTTGACTGTGATGAGGTATTGTTCGTCAGGGTGGTAAAAGCTTGTTTTAACCAGCGCAGAAAGACATTACGAAACTCTGTAAGAGCCGCATTTGAACTCAGTCGCGAAGACTATCATGAATTCGGGTTAAGACCAGAGCAATTATCTGTTGCCCAATTTGTTCAGCTTACCCGATGGATAGATGAGAACAGGATAAAATCAGGATAAAATCAGAATGAGAAACCTATTGCTTCAACAGGATTCATTTTAGCAGCGGCATATGCCGGAGCCCAACCCGCCACAACACCTATAATTCCGGAAATGAATACTGCCAGAATTGTATTGCCTACAGTGAGATACATATTCAGATCGTAAAGGTAATTTACTACAAGGGTGGCCAGAAATATCATGAATACTCCGAGTAGTCCGCCGATAATTGAAAGCAACATAGATTCCACTAAAAATTGTTGAAGGATAAAAAACCTTTTCGCTCCCAATGCCTTCTGGATACCAATTATATTTGTTCTTTCCCTGACAGATACAAACATTATATTTGCGATTCCGAAACCACCAACGAGTATAGCAAAGCCACCAATAACCCAGCCTCCTATGTTTATTCCGGCAAACACACCGTTAAAACTTTGCGAAATAAGGCTGGCCCTGTTAACTGAAAAATTATTTATTACATCGGGCTGAAGTCTCCTTGATGCTCTCAATATCATGGTTGCCTCATCACTCAGATCCTGTATGGGAACTCCTTCTTTTGCTTTTATCATTAATGTACCATCGAGGAAATTATTCTTCATCTTTATGAATGTCTTGCCAAAATTTAATGGAAGCAATGTTTCTTCATCCATTCCTGAATCGCTTATTCCACCTTTACCTTCTTTCTTAAAGACACCTATAACTGTAGTTCTTTTTCCTGCTATTGTAATTTGTTTGCCAACTGGATCGGCTTTTTCAAATAGTCTCTCTGCAACAACAGCGCCGACTATAGCTACGTTTTTACCTGTAGCTGATTCCTCAGGTGAAAAGTAGCGGCCATTATCTATTTCAAATGACCTGATATTTTCAAATTCATGAGTTACTGCCATTACCCTGGCATCACTTGCCAGATTCTTTTTATATTTTATCTGTTCAGACTGCATAACCGTAAAACATGCAGCTGATGTTTTTGTAGATCTGTTCAGGACTGCCTGATAATCATCAGTAGATACAACAGGCCATTTTATGATGTCCCACCAGTTAAGATTGGTATTGAGACCCCATGGCCATTTATTAACATAAAGAACATTGTCACCCATACTTGATATACTGTCGCGTATCGATTTTTCCATCCAGTCAAGTACAGTGAAAACCGAAATAATCGAAAATATTCCTATAGTAATTCCGAACAATGAAAGAAATGTCCTTAACTTATTGACAAATACGGAGTTAATCGCGAATATAAAGCCTTCTTTAAGTAGTCTGAAAAACATGTTGCAGTTTTAAGATTTTATTTATTGAAGGTCAAAGATACAAAATCTGGAATAAAGGCAAATTCAAATATTGCAAAAATGAGCAGTTTCCGGGATGCAATAAATATTTAAAAAAATTACTAAAAATCATATATTATATATTGCATTGAGGTTAATAAAAAAATATCTATTTTTAGACGCCATAAAGGGGACATCCAAGGGCGATCGTAATTATCATATAATGAGTGACAAGAGAATTCATAGTGCTCTGATTTCAGTTTTTTATAAAGAGGGATTAGACGATCTTGTCAGAATACTTCATAAACTTGACGTTAAGTTATATTCCACAGGTGGTACCTTCAGCTATATTCATGACCTTGGTATTCCCGCAGAAAAGGTTGAAGATCTTACAACTTATCCGTCAATTCTTGGTGGAAGGGTTAAGACACTCCATCCATCAGTATTTGGTGGAATTCTGGCCAGAAGGGAAAATATCCAGGACATGGAGCAGCTTTCTGAATACAAGATCCCTGAAATAGACCTTGTGATAGTTGATCTTTATCCATTCGAAGAAACAGTAAAATCGGCTGACAATGAGGATGAAATAATTGAAAAGATTGATATTGGAGGAATTTCACTTATCAGAGCTGCTGCCAAAAACTACAATGATGTGATAATTGTTTCAGACAGAGAACAATATCCTGATTTGCTTAAACTTTTAAGCGAAAAAAGCGGATTTTCTTCAATTGAAGAGAGACGGTTATATGCTGCCCGTGCATTTCAGACCTCTTCAAATTATGATACCGCTATATTTAAATATTTTAACAGGCAGGCAGATATTCCGGTTTTCAGAGAGAGCATTAACCTATCCTATCCTCTGCGTTATGGTGAAAATCCACATCAGAAAGGGATCTTTTATGGCGATCCCGGCCAGATGTTTGATAAGCTTCATGGTAAAGAATTGTCATACAATAACCTTCTTGACCTTGAAGCAGCATTTAACCTTATCGATGAGTTTAAGGATACGACCTTTGTGATCATTAAACATAACAATGCATGTGGGGTTGCCACGCGGACAATACCGGCAGATGCCTGGAAAGACGCTCTTGCATGTGATCCGGTATCGGCATATGGAGGGGTTGTCATTACAAATGTTCCGGTTGATAATGTGACAGCTTCAGAGATTGACAAGATCTTTTTTGAAATTATTATAGCCCCTGCTTTCTCAGAATCAGCTTTAGGGATATTGAAACAAAAAAAGAACAGAATAATATTAAAAAGAAAAGAATCAGTCAGCCCCGGCTATACGTTCAGGTCATTGCTTAACGGAGTACTCTGGCAGGAGAAAGACAGAAGTACCGAAACGGCACAACAAATGGATCCGGTAACAAAAAAAGTACCTGCCCCGGCAGAACTCGATGATCTGATATTTGCTAATATAATAGTAAAACACAGTAAATCAAATGCAATTGTGATAGCGAAAAACAAGCAACTGTGTGCCAGTGGAATCGGACAGACTTCAAGAGTCGATGCATTGAAACATGCAATTGATAAAGCACACTCATTCGGGTTCGACCTGAAAGGTTCAGCTCTGGCTTCAGATGCTTTTTTCCCGTTTGCCGACAGTGTTGAGATGGCTCATAAAGCAGGTATAACCGCAATTGTTCAGCCGGGGGGATCAGTCCGCGACCAGGATTCAATTGATTATTGTTCTGCAAACGGAGTAGCGATGGTATTTACAGGAATAAGACATTTTAAGCACTAAATATTAAATTAATCATTTTATATAATGGGTTTATTTTCATTTCTAACACAGGAGATTGCAATTGATCTGGGAACAGCAAACACCATTATCATTCACAATGATAAAGTTGTTGTTGATGAACCATCAATTGTAGCGATCGATAAAAATACAGGGAAACTGATTGCAATAGGAGAACAGGCAAGGCAGATGCATGGCAAGACACATGAAAACATTAAGACAATCAGGCCATTACGTGATGGAGTAATAGCTGATTTTAATGCTGCCGAATTGATGATCAGAGGAATGATCAAGATGATCAATAAAGGTCCGCGCCTTTTCTCCCCTTCGTTAAAGATGGTAGTTTGCATCCCGTCAGGCAGTACCGAAGTGGAAATACGTGCTGTTCGCGACTCATCTGAACATGCAGGCGGAAGAGATGTCTATATGATTTATGAGCCTATGGCTGCTGCTATCGGTATAGGTATTGATGTAGAAGCTCCTGAAGGTTGCATGGTTGTGGATATCGGTGGTGGAACTACCGAAATAGCCGTAATTGCTCTTGGAGGGATTGTCTGCAATAAGTCAATTAGGATCGCCGGTGATGGATTTACGGCTGATATTCAGGCTTATATGCGTCATCAGCATAATATAAAAATTGGAGAACGTACTGCTGAAGACATAAAAATCGGAGTAGGGGCTGCTCTTCCCGATATCGACAATCCTCCTCCTGACTTTATTGTCAGAGGACCAAATATTATGACAGCACTGCCAATCGAAATACCAATTTCGTATCAGGAAATAGCTTATTGCCTCGATAAATCATTATCAAAAGTGGAGGCAGCATTATTAAGTGTCCTTGAACAGACCCCGCCTGAATTATATGCAGATATTGTTAACAAAGGTATCTATCTTGCTGGAGGAGGCGCTTTGCTTAGAGGCCTTGATAAGAGACTTTCTGATAAGATCAATATTAATTTTAATGTTGTAGAGGATCCTTTGCATGCTGTTGCCCGCGGAACAGGGGTTGCCCTGAAGAATGTAGATAAGTTTCCATTCCTGATGAGATAATTTTACAGGATGAATGAGGAATCTGCTAAATTTTCTGGCCAGATACAATAACCTGATTATCTTTCTGATTCTCGAAGGACTGTCATTCTATTTTCTGACATCAAGGCATACTTATCATAACACCCGCGTCTTATTTGGAATAAGAGGGCTGACATTTGGATTTGAAGAAAAAATAAGTAATATCCATACGTACCTTCATCTGCGGGACATAAATAAAACCCTGGCGGAAGAAAATACTGCCCTGAAGAATAGCATGCAGCGACTTATAAAAGAAGACAAAACTCCATTCACTTCAGTATCAGACTCGATCTATAGGCAACAATATACTCACACTACTTCTGAGGTAATTTATAATTCGATCAACAAGCAGAAGAATTTTTTTACAATCAACAAGGGTAATCGCCAGGGTGTAAAGCCAGATATGGCAGTGACTTCAGGTCAGGGTGTTGCAGGAGTAATTGTTGGTTGTTCAGAAAACTATTCCATTGTCATGTCGCTTCTGAATATTGATTTCAAAGTCAGCGCAAGGATTAAATCAAACGGTTACTTTGGATCAATCAGTTGGGATGGCAGGAATTACCAAGAGGCAATATTAAGTGAAATCCCTCAGCACGTGATGGTAAGTGTGGGAGATACCATTGAGACTACCAGCTATTCGGCGATCTTTCCGGAAGGTGTTTTGGTGGGGACAGTAAGCGATTTTAATAAAATCGGGGGAGATTTTTATAAGATCAATGTTTTGCTGTCAACTGATTTTAAAAAATTACAATTTGTTGATATCATCGGAAACAAGAAGAAAATTGAACAACTGGACCTTTTAAAACTATTTCAATGATTAACTCAATCTTCCGGTACGGATTGATTTTCATTTTGCTGATTTTACTTCAGGTTCTGTTATTTAACAATATACAGTTCAGCGGATACATAAATCCCTATGTATATGTAATGTTTATACTTCTGCTTCCTGTTGAGATTCCAGCCTGGTTAATGCTTCTGTTATCATTTGCAACTGGGGCAATTATTGATTATTTCTCCGGATCTCCAGGTATCCATTCGTCTGCAACAGTACTGGCAGGATTTGTTCGCCCGTACGTTTTAAGAGTCATATCTCCAAGGGATGGCCATGAATCGGGAGCTTCCCCATCAATGCTGAGTTATGGATTAAGATGGTTCCTTACATACACTGTAGTAATAATATTTATTCACCATACAGCTCTTTTTTACCTTGAAGTTTTCCGACTGACAGATTTCTTCAGAACATTATGGAGAGTAATATTAAGTTCAATGTTCTCGATAATTTTTATCCTTCTGATTGAGTATTATAGAAGAGGAAAGTAAATGTTCGGATATGAAGGATTCATTCATTAACAGGAAATACATTGTAATGGCGCTGATTGTGTTAGCCACTTTTGTGCTGATAATAAGGTTATTCGTAATACAGGTTGTAAAAAATACATACAGGCTTTCAGCAGATAATAATGTACTAAGGTATGTAACACAATATCCTGCACGAGGACTTATAAAAGACCGAAACGGGAAAATGATTGTTTTTAATCAGGCCGCTTACGACCTTATGGTTATACCGGCACAGACCTCAAAACTATTTGACACAACAGGGTTTTGCAGTCTTCTGGGAATAACAAATGATTTGTTCAGGGAACGGATGAAAGTTGTAATAAATTACTCAAGGCGGGCTCCCTCAGTATTCCTGAAACAACTTTCAAATGAGACATATGCAGGATTCCAGGAGAAGATGTTCCTTTATCCGGGGTTTTATGTTCAACCCAGAACTCTTCGGAAATACACTCTTCCTGTTGCTGCACATGTTCTGGGCTATGTAAGTGAAGTTGATGAAGGATTAATAAGAAAGGAACCTTATTATAAACCCGGTGATTATATCGGTAAAAGTGGTATTGAAGAGGCTTATGAAAGAGAATTGCGTGGCAAACGCGGAGTAAAGATTTATCTTGTTGATGTTTTCAGTCGTATAAAGGGTTCTTATGCCGAAGGAAAGCTTGATACGCTGGCTGTACAGGGATCAGACATTATTACGGGAATCGATCTTGACCTTCAGGCTTACGGGGAGCTGCTTATGCAAAATAAAAGAGGAAGCGTAGTGGCTATTGAACCCCAGACAGGAGAAGTACTTGCACTAATTTCCGCTCCTGACTATGATCCTGCTCTGCTGGTTGGACGCGTAAGATCGGAAAACTTC
>JANYJP010000100.1 GCA_025358455.1 Bacteroidales bacterium | reverse complement strand
AAGCATATGCAGCTACAAAAAGGTAACATCCTGGTTATCGACGATAACAAGAGTATTCTGAGCACACTTGAGATACTGCTGTCGCCCATATTTCAAAATGTAACAACCCTTTCGAATCCGAACCAGATCCCATCTGAGTTACGTAAAAAGGATTATAACCTGGTAATTCTCGATATGAATTTTCAGGCTGGTATAAATACCGGAAATGAAGGAATTTACTGGCTTGGAAAAATTAAGGAAACAAATCCCGAAGTATCGGTTGTGATGATTACTGCATATGGCGATATCGATACAGCTGTAAAGGCTTTGAAAGCAGGCGCCTCTGATTTTATCCTGAAACCCTGGGATAATGAAAAACTTCTGGCAACATTGAAAATGGCAATTCAGCTGAACCTTTCAATAAAAGAGGTAAAACAGCTGAAAGAGAGAGAAACAGAACTTAAAAAGGAGTTTAACCGTGATCAGAAGTTTATTATTGGCTCATCTCCTCAGCTCATAAATGTGCTTAACCTGGCCAGGAAGGTTGCAAAGACAGATGCTAACATTCTGATTACAGGAGAGAACGGCACTGGGAAAGAATTGATAGCTCAGGAAATTCATCATCTTTCGAACCGTTCAAAAGAGGTATTGGTAAATGTTGATATGGGAGCATTGAGCGAAACTCTCTTTGAAAGTGAGCTCTTCGGTCATGTCAAAGGCGCATTCACCGATGCGCGTGAAAACAGGCAGGGCAAATTTGAGATCGCCGACAAAGGAACATTGTTTCTGGATGAGATTGGAAATCTGTCATTTCACCTTCAGGCAAAGCTCCTGGCCGCAATTGAGAACCGTCAGATAACCCGTATTGGCTCAAATGCACTGATCCCTACAGATATCCGGCTGATATGCGCAACCAACAGGAATCTTGAGAGCATGGTAAAGGAGGGACTCTTCCGCGAAGATCTTCTTTACCGGATCAACACAATCCAGATTGAATTGCCTCCGTTGCGGGAGAGGGGGAATGACATAATAATTCTGGCTGAATTCTTCCTTAAGAAGTATACTTACAAATACAATAAACCTGACCTTAAGATCAACCAGCAGGCTCATGAAAAACTTCTGAAATATTCATGGCCGGGTAATATACGCGAACTTCAGCATACTATCGAAAAGGTTGTAATCTTAAGTGAATCAAATATTATAAAACCTGATGATTTATATTTGCGGTATCCTGTTTCAGTTAACAGCAACAGCTCTTTCACTACGCTTGAAGAGATGGAAAGACAGATGATACAACAGGCACTCGAGAAAAATAACGGTAACTTCACCGCGGCAGCCGACCAGCTGGGAGTAACAAGGCAAACTCTTTACAACAGAATCAAAAAATCCGATCGATGATTAGCAAATACCTGTATGTTAACATTATAGTGAGAGTATTGCTTGTTGTCGCCCTCTCTTCAATTCTTGGGTATTTTATTTTTATTTCCTTCTCTCTTCGCATTTCAATTGTCGTTTTACTGGCAATTATAATTATAACAATTAATCTGATATCTTTTCTGAATACAACAAACAGAAAAATTAAATTCTTCTTCGATTCTGTCAGAAACGATGATTCAAATTTGTCTTTCCCGATAGACACAAAAGACAGGACTTCCAGTGAATTATATGAGAGTATGAATAAGGTGAACAAACAGATACAGCAGTTAAAAATAGAGAACAGACAGAAGGAACAATATTTCCAGATATTGCTTGAACACCTTGCAACCGGTATCATTACATATAATGACAAAGGTTTTGTACTTCACGCTAATTCGTCAGCAAGAAGATTGCTTTCAATAGATGTACTTACTCATTTACAGCAAATTGAACGGATTGACCTGAAGCTTTTTCAGACAATAAACAATATAAAACCTTTTGAACGGCGGTTAATTGCCTTAAAATCTGAACAGGGCGAAATTCAGCTTTCCCTTAAAGCAACATCATTTAAGACAAATAATAATGAAACGGTAATTCTTTCAATTCAGGATATCAAAAACGAACTTGATGAAAAAGAACTTGAGTCATGGATGAAACTGATAAGAGTTTTGATGCATGAAATAATGAACTCCATTACACCAATAACATCGCTTTCGGAAAGCCTTTCCCATATTTTTATTGCTGATGGACAGCCGGTTTTACCGGAACAGGTGACTTCCAAAGCTATTGCTACTACTCTTCAGGGATTAAATGTAATCAGAGATCAGGGTAATGGCCTGATGTCATTTGTGGAATCATACAGGAAGCTTACCCGCGTACCTGAACCGGAGAAGAAAATATTCAAAGTTTCTGATCTGATTACTCGTGTACAGATTCTTTATACCTCACTGGAGAAGAGCGCAAGAATTGAATTATCTGTTTCGTTGAAAAATTCTGATCTTGAAATCCTGGCAGATCAAAACCAGATTTCACAGGTTCTTTTAAACCTTTTAAAAAATGCACTTGAAGCAAATGAAAATAATACTAAAGGGAAGATCCTGATTGTTGCCGGGGTTGGTACTAATAAACACCCGGAAATATGTGTGATTGATAACGGTCCGGGCATTGCCGAAGAAAATCTCGATGAGATATTTGTCCCGTTTTTTACTACCCGGCAAAAAGGTTCCGGTATAGGACTGAGTATTTCAAAACAGATTATGAAAGCTCATGGCGGCAACCTGAAAGTAAGATCGGTCCCTCATAAGGAAACTGTTTTCTGTTTAAGCTTCTAATCGTATCTGATCGCCTTAACAGGTGTGATCCTGCTGATGAGTTGGGAAGGAACAAGAAGCATAATAATTATTGCTGCCATTGTTCCGGCATTTAGCAGGAGAATGTGTGAAAGTTGAAGATTGACCGGTACCGTTTTAATGTAATATGATGATGGGTCGAGGGTGATTATCCCTGTTTTAAGCTGAAGATACGATAGCCCGATACCGATAAGGTTTCCCCAGAGTAATCCTTTCCCGATCAGGTAAGATGCCTGATACATGAAAACCTTTCTGATTGTCTTGTCATCTGAACCCAGCGCTTTAAGGATCCCGATCATATTGGTCTTCTCGAGGATCAGTATCAGAAGTCCTGATATCATATTGAATCCGGCAACGATGAGCATCAGAAAAATAATAATTATCACGTTTATATCCTGAAAGTTAAGCCAGTCGAATATCTGCGGATATTTAGCCCTGATACTGGTTACTTTAAACTTGGTATCTTCCTCTGTAATTTTATAACCGATGGCGTCGCGTACTGCAATGGTCATTTCATCGAGTCTGTCAAAATCATCAATATATACCTCAAATCCGCTTACCTGATCATCTGCCCATCCGTTAAGCCGTTTGATATAACCTATATCGCAGAAAACATAAATTTTATCGAATTCTTCCAGGCTCGTCTCGTATATCCCGCTGATTGTGAATTTTCTCATCCTGGGAGGGTCCTGAACAAAAAGCATTGTAAAAGAATCACCTGCCTTCAGGTTGAGCATATCTGATATTTTTTTGGAAATTATCACTTTATCGGTTCGGCCTGTATCGGTTACGGTGAATACTGAACCATCAACCATGTTGCTCTTGAAGTAGCTCCAGTCAAAATCGCTTCCGATTCCTTTCAGAACTACACCCTGGATATCTTCATCCGTTTTGATGATACCTGCTTTAGTTGCAAATACCTGTACATGGCTTATACCGGGGATCTTTTTTATTTTGGAAACAAATTCCTGCGTATCGCTTACAGGTGTTGTTTCGAATGAGATGTTCGAATCGAAATTCATGATCTGAATATTTGATCCGAAGCCGACAACTTTTTCCCTGATCTGCTTTTTAAAGCCTGTAAGGATTGAAACGGCAAGTATCATAACAGCAAGACCCATCGCGATCCCGATTATTGCAATAACATTTATGGGACGTGAGAATGAGGTTTCTTCCTTTCGCCCTTTTATGAGCCTGTTTGCTATGAAATATGGTAAATTCATCAGATAATTAAGTTTCCAAATTTAAGTAGATTTACAGGAAGAAAAAACTTATAATATGAAAAGGTTTCAGTGTTTACTTCTTTCATCATTTATACTTACTTCGTTTACATTAATTAACAGTTCCCAAAAGGATCCCATACCGGGTGCAAATCAGATTGAACTATACAAATTCATTATTGAAGGAAAATCTGTAGCGGTTGTTGCAAACCAGACATCCATGACCGGACAAACACATCTCGTTGATAACCTGCTGGGTATAGGAATAAATATTAAAATAATATTTGCCCCGGAGCATGGTTTCAGAAACATGGCTGATGCCGGCGAAACTATTGCTGACGGAAAGGATATTGAG
The DNA here is from genome assembly GCA_025358455.1 of Bacteroidales bacterium. Lineage (GTDB taxonomy): Bacteria > Bacteroidota > Bacteroidia > Bacteroidales > VadinHA17 > LD21. The sequence continues at coordinate 5,690 of JANYJP010000100.1, read as the reverse complement.
ACCGGGATAAGGATTGTAAGCATATATGGCAATCACCTGAAACCAACGCCTGAAGATCCGGCAGGCATTTGGGAGGTAGAAATCAGGAAATGAGGCGATCCTCTAAACCCTTCCCGGATAAACTTTCAGAGCTTCCGCAAGGATCATCATTGCATTTTTAAGGTCATCGATTTTTAAAACATAAGCGATCCTCACCTCATTCTTCCCGGAGCCCGGAGTTGAATAAAAACCTGAAGCAGGAGCAACCATAACGGTCTGATTATTATATTCAAAATCCTCCAGAAGCCATTTTGCAAATTTGTCTGCATCATCAACAGGAAGTCTGACGACCGTATAAAATGCTCCTTTGGGTTTTGGACAATAAACCCCGGGAATTTTATTCAGAGCCTCAACCATATAGTTTCTTCGTGCAGTATATTCCCTGTTTACTTCTTTAAAATACTCATCAGGAGTATCTATTGAAGCCTCCGCTGCTAACTGCCCTAACCCGGGAGGAGAGAGACGTGCCTGCGCAAATTTGAGAGCAGTGGAAATAACTTCTTTATTCTTTGTTATAAGAGCCCCGATTCTTATTCCACATTCACTGTAGCGTTTCGATACTGAGTCCAACATAACAACGTTATTCTCAATTCCCTCCAGGTTCATAGCTGAGAAATGTTCAGCGCCGTCGTAGCAAAATTCACGGTATGCCTCATCAGAGAACAGGAACAGGTCGTGTTTCTTTACAATCTCCTTCAGATGAAGTAATTCTTCTTTTGAATAGAGATAGCCTGTGGGATTATTAGGATTACATATAATAATTCCTTTGGTTTTTGATGTGATCTTTTTTTCAATATCCTTAATTGGAGGGAGTGCAAAATCTTCTTTAATATATGAAGTAACAGGAACAATCTTTATTCCTGCAGTAGTCGCGAATCCGTTATAGTTAGCGTAAAACGGCTCCGGGGTTATAACTTCATCGCCGGGATTAACGCATGACATAAAAGCAAACAGAATAGCTTCAGATCCACCTGTAGTGATCAGCATTTCTGTATGTTCTATGTTAATACCTATTTTCTTGTAATATGTTGAAAGTTTCCGACGATATGATTCATTACCAGCTGAATGACTATACTCAAGCACTTTCAGGTTTATATTGCGCAATGCATTCAATGCAACTTCAGGTGTAGGAATATCAGGTTGTCCGATATTGAGATGATATACTTTTCTCCCTTTACGTTTTGCTTCTTCAGCATAAGGAACAAGTTTTCTTATTGGTGATGCAGGCATCGATTTGCCTTTTTCCGATATTGATGGCATAATATTATGGTTTAATGCTCTTATTATTACAGATGACAAAAGTAAATAAATTATAATCCTGAATAAATGATTTATCTTATAATTAAAATTTTGTTTAATGGTTGAATGGTCTAAAAGCAACGCTTCAACCTCTAATAGTATTGTTAATTTTCATATTTTTGCAATTCTCTTTTACGAATTTAATACTAATAAACAGTAATGGATATTCCTTCAAAATACGAGCCTGGTCTGGCGGAGAGTAAATGGTATAAATACTGGATGGATAATGGTTTTTTCAAAAGCATGCCTGACGACAGAGAGCCATACACTATAGTAATTCCTCCGCCCAATGTAACCGGGGTGCTTCATATGGGCCACATGCTTAACAATACTATCCAGGATGTTCTTGTGCGCAGGGCAAGGATGCAGGGCAAGAATGCCTGCTGGGTGCCGGGCACCGACCATGCATCTATTGCTACCGAAGCAAAGGTTGTGGCAAAACTTAAAGCAGAAGGGATTGAAAAGAAAGATCTTACAAGGGAGGAATTCCTCGACCATGCATGGGAATGGACAAATAAACATGGCGGCATTATACTTGAGCAGCTCAAGCGCCTTGGCGCTTCCTGTGACTGGGACCGGACACTTTTCACCATGGATGAGAAAAGATCCGAATCAGTAATCAAGGTATTTGTAGACCTCTTTAATAAAGGGCTTATATACAGAGGTATTAGAATGGTTAACTGGGATCCGGAGGCAATGACTGCAGTTTCGGATGAGGAGGTTAATTATACAGATGAAAAATCAAAACTATATTATGTCCGGTACAAGATAGTGGGAGAGGACGGCTATATTATGGTTGCAACAACCCGGCCGGAAACTATTCTCGGAGATACTGCGGTATGTGCTAACCCTGATGATGAAAGATATAAACATCTGAAAGGTAAAAAAGTCATTGTGCCAATGGCTAACAGGGAAGTACCCTTTATTTTTGACAGTTATGTTGACCCTGAATTTGGAACAGGCTGTCTTAAGATTACCCCTGCTCACGATATTAATGACTATGAAATTGGAATGAGGCATAATCTGCCCTCAATAGATGTGTTTAATGAAGATGGCACTATCAGTTCCAGCGCCGGTATGTTTGAAGGTATTGACAGGTTCAAGGCAAAAGAACTCGCTGAAAAAGAGCTTCAAAGGACCGGAAACCTTGTTAAGGTTGAAAAATACGATAACAAAATAGGACGTTCGGAGCGCACAAATGCAGTTATTGAACCGCGGCTTTCCGTACAGTGGTTTCTCAAAATGAAAGAACTTTCGAAGCCTGCACTGGATGCTGTTTTGGATAACGAAGTACATCTTCACCCTTCAAAATTTAAAAATTTGTACAGGCACTGGATGGAGGATGTACATGATTGGTGCATAAGCCGGCAGTTGTACTGGGGTCACCAGATACCTGCCTGGTATTATAATAATAATGAATTTGTTGTTGCAGAGAATATTTCCGAAGCGCTTGAACTGGCAAAAAAGAAAAGTGGAAACGATGCTTTAACACAGAACGATCTCAGGCCTGATGAAGATGTTCTTGATACCTGGTTTTCTTCATGGCTGTGGCCGATAACTTCATTTGACGGCATCAACGATCCGGGGAATGCAGATATTAAATATTACTATCCGACTAACGTTCTTATTACAGCTCCTGAAATTCTCTTTTTCTGGGTAGCCCGAATGATTATTGCAGGCTATGAGTACAGGGGACAAAAGCCATTTAACGATGTTTATCTTACCGGTCTGGTACGCGACCAGATGAGGAGGAAAATGTCCAAGAGTCTGGGCAACTCTCCCGATCCGATTGAACTTATTGAAAAATATGGTGCAGATGGTGTAAGGGTGGGAATGTTATTATGTTCACCTGCCGGCAACGATCTGCTTTTTGAAGACAGCCTGCCTGAACAGGGACGGAATTTCGCAAATAAGATCTGGAATGCCTTCAGACTGGTAAAGAGCTGGGAGGCAGATGATAAAATAAAACAACCTGAATCATCAGCAATTGCTGTTGAATGGATGAACGAAGTTTTGAAAAAATCAATAACCGATATTGATCTGACCTTCTCGAAATTCAGGATCTCAGAAGCTCTGATGATCATATACAGGTTATTCTGGGATGAGTTTTCGGGCTGGTATCTTGAGATCATCAAACCCGAATATCAGAAACCGATTGACAGAGTTACATACGAAGCAACACTTTCTGTCTTTGATAAACTTATGAAGCTTATACATCCTTTCATGCCATTTATAACGGAGGAGATATGGCAGCTTCTTATTGAGCGTAAAAAGGGGGAAAGTCTGATGATGTCCAGGTTACCGGAAGCTAAGAACTTCAATAAGAATCTGATTGCCGGTTTTGTATCTATTAAAGAAACAATAAGTGCCATAAGAACTGTAAGAAAGGAGAAAGATCTGCCAAATAAACAAAAGCTTGATCTTTTAATTCTTTCTGATAAGGATCATATAGATGCACACTTTATGCCGGTTATAAGTAAACTCTGTAACCTCACGAGCATAAAATTCATTTCAGAGAAGCAGGATGGAGCAGCCTCTTTTATGGTCGGTACCACTGAATATTTTATTCCGCTGGAAGGTAAACTTGATGTTGAAGCAGAGCTTTTAAAGATCAGAGAGGAACTGGAATATCACAAAGGATTTCTTGTTACAGTAATGAAAAAGCTTGATAACGAGCGATTTGTGAGTAATGCCCCGGCAAATGTTCTTGATCTCGAGAAAAAGAAGAAGAGCGATGCGGAATCGAAGATAAGATCATTGGAAGAACGAATGAAGGAGCTGACATCATTATAATTGCTCAATCCCTTATCTTCAACCCCCCAACCTTCCAAAATGCCTGCCTGCCGGTATTACAACAATACAAGTATCAGGTAATGTTTGATATATGAAATGTTGTCATTAGCAGCGACGCAACAGACAGCGAAGCGTTTAGACTTTAAAGACTTCAAGACAATATTATTTAAGGCATCAGCTTCCTTACGAAATAATTCTCTTCAACCGGAATGAGCTCCCAGTCTTCATTAAGGATCAGATGCCACCCTTCACCTGAAATATGGCTTTTATCCGCCTTAAACCCTTTAGCAGTTATACGCAGATATTTAAAATTGGGTGAGACCAGACAACCACCCTCATCAACGGTAAGCTTTCCCCAGTTGTCCGATACTCTGATTGCACTGTAAAGCGTTCCTAATGTGTCGAGAGGAATTATATTTTCCGGTTCAAAGTCAAAATACGGACTTTCAAGTTCAAAAAAGATAACCGGTTTCTCAGTAAAGCTGCTGGCCAGTTTATGAAATCTTTCCTTTATGTCGGACAGACGGGTTTCTTCTTCCTTATTAATAACGTTAATATCGTAACTTAATGCCAGGCTACCGGCTACATCTCTGCAGATAGCAGGCAGATCGATCTTATATAATTCCTGAACTGCCTTTCCTAAATCATAATTGGTTGTCTTGATTGTACTGAAGTCAAAACCTTTATCGTAAAGTAGTGAGGCATACAGGGCGCCATGAATGAAACCGTATGATCTTGAATATGATTGCATTGAATAGATCCTATCGAGATTTTCGAAAAGCTTTGCCTTGAAATCTTCCGGAGAAGTGGAGCAAAACATTGTATATGTGAAAGTTGCCAGTCCTTCGTAGGTTTCGAACCTGTTTTCATCGGTTGTAAATTTTTGATAAAGTTCCCTGTTAGAACCTCTGAATATCAGTGCGTCTCTTATAGCCAGATGACGTTCGTCACCTTTTGTATTAAGCGCCTTTCTCAAAGCTTTCCATTCGAGTTTTATCCAGAGCCGTGCTTCCTTTTCGTCCATATTGCTCTCATTAAAGCTGGATGGGTTGATTCCTTCTGATTCCTGGAATCTATGAAACAGGCTGTGAATTATCCTTGTTTTTATCCGGTATTCATCTTCTTCAGGCGGCAGGGGAACCATTGCAAACTGAGAGCCTCCAAACATTACCGGGACGTTATTAAGGAGCAGTTCTTTAGGATAAATGCCGGTATAAATTCCATCTTTTCCTTTTAAGAGTCCATCTTTATCAGGTTGATTAGCAATAACCTTGCGGCTGGTACGCTCGACAACCATTATTGGTCCATAAAGATTTTTCCCCCAGAGCTTGCCATTATCGCGGTTGCAGGCTTCCTCAACGGTTTTAAAGTATTTTGATGCTTTCCCGGATGTAAAATAAGAATCTGTCTTTTCTGTTTTACAACTTATTAGAAACAGTAATATGAGGAAGAAAATCCATTTTTTCATTCTGGCCGCTTTGTCGCCCCGAAAGTAATGAAAAAAAATGCAAATAGTCAAACACGAACTTAAGTATGGTAATTGCGATTTATTAATAACT
>JANYJP010000037.1 GCA_025358455.1 Bacteroidales bacterium | reverse complement strand
CTTTTTTACACAAATGGGAAGTTTTGTATAGTTAACATAATCATATACAGGTATCTCAGTTACAAATCCGTTATGCATCCGAACACGAATGAATACCTGATGACCATTTTTGCCACCGTGACTTCTTAACCATCGTGAAGTAGTAAATAATTTTGCCATGATTGTACCCCAGTTTTGTACCCCAGCAAATATAACTAATAATCAGATATATCCAAGGTTTGCGCATATAAAATATGGCTTCTGATTCCTGGTGGGGCTACTGAAAAATGAACAAAAGGCCTGTATATTAGCATTATACGGGCCATTCTCATTTAAATTGTAAACATATCGTAAACATTTTGCCTTTTAACTCAGCTCCTCTGCCAACAACTTTGTCTTTCCTATTATAGTCTGAATAGTTTTTCCCTGCCTGGTCTTTATACTCCTGCCGAAGTCCGAATATTTATTTTTTTTTGTCTGACATGAAATCAAATGCCCCTTTTCTAAGGTTAATCCCATATTCAAGGAATGCTTATTTTACCAACGCGAACAGAAAATTCCCCTTCAAATTTTTCAGTGTAAAGTTAATTTATGGTACCCGGAAAGGCAAAAGAAATAATTATATATCTCCTTTTTTATAACTGAAAAAACCTGTACTCAGGAAGCAGTATCTTACTTGTATAACAGATCAGGTACGTGTTTATCAATGGAAATTGTATTGAATTCCTTATCCACTTAATGAATCTTTAATTCATTCTTAATCTAATCTTAATTTTTTGTATTGCCCGGACTTATATTTTTGTTAAAGTTCGTTAAAGAGAATAAATATCTCATTGAACCCGGTTGATAATGAAGATCTACGTAAAGAACATGTTTAGCCAAAGAGCCATTTCCCTCTTAAAGGAGGAACTGGACAGACGCAATATGAGATACAAATCAATTGAAGTAGGGGAAATAAACTTTAAGGATGAAATCTCACTGAAAGAAATATACAATTTAGATCTGGCTCTTTACCAATGCAACCTTTCATTAATTTTTAACAACACTAAAATAGTAACTGATATACGGAACGTGATTCTCGATATGGTTAGTCAGTGTGTTGGTCCTGAAACAAACATTGCAGCTCAGTTGACAGGGAAGCTGGGTTACAATTACGCTTACCTGAATATGTATTTCACTCTTGAGACTGGTCTGTCTATTGAAAAGTACTATAACGAAAAGTCAGTTGAGAAAATGAGTTATAGCAATCCCCAGCATCAATATTAATTACACACATCGCATACTTTTGCTGGTCGGAGTCGGAGCAGTTAAAGTGTTGGCTTAAAGCAAAACATTAATATTAGCGATACTGGATAGTTGTAATATCTAACTATCTGATTTTAATGATTTCTTCAAATATTTATATATTTCGAACCCTGTAATGCTGCTGATGCCTGCCACTGTACATATCAGTAATTCAATAACTCCGATTTTCTCAAACTGGAACAGGTTTATCAGAAAGGGTATATTCAATATCAGGATCAGGAAGAATATTGCTCCGCCAATAATCCACTTAACCGCTTTATTTGGAGTTAAAAGAATTTCAAAAATATTCGCTGTCCATGAACGGTTTGAAAGTATAATAGAAATATTTGAGACAATTAATGTAACGAAGGTCATTGTTCTGACACCCTGCTCGGAATAACCCATTTTAAGGCCAATAAAATATACCAACAAACTGATTATCAACACTCCAACACCTTGCATACAACTGTAAAATATTTTTTTAGCTCCAAAAAATGGTTCGTTAATATTTTTTGGGGGTCGCGACATTACATTTTTTTCCTCCTTTTCTGCTTCGAAAATCACTGAACAGGCCGGATCTATTATTAATTCCAGGAATACTATGTGAACCGGCCACAGGATAAGAGGCAAGCTTGAAAACAATACCGGAACCAAAGATAACCCCGCAATTGGAACGTGGATAGCAAAAATGTACCCCAATGCTTTCTGAAGATTATCGAATATTTTTCTTCCCATTTTTACAGCACCTACAATTGATTCAAAATTATCATCCATCAATACCAGCGAAGATGCCTCTCTGGCTACATCGGTCCCTTTTTCTCCCATTGCAATTCCTATATTGGAAGTCTTCAGTGCAGGAGCATCATTGATTCCATCGCCCGTCATAGCAACTATTTCGTTATTCTTTTTAAGAGCATTCACAATTTTAAGTTTTTGCTCCGGAATCACGCGGGCGAAAATGTTCACATGTTTAATGCGTTCACACAACTCGGTCTCTGACATATCTTTTAATTCTGAACCTGTTATGCAGAGTTCCGGGTTTTTGATTCCGATTTCTTTTCCGATATTGATTGCTGTTACCGGGTAATCACCTGTAATCATAATTACTCTTATCCCCGCTTTATAACATTCCTTTACTGCACCAGGCACATTATTCCTGATAGGGTCAGAAAGTCCAATCAGTCCTAAAAATTCAAAATCAAAATCGTGCTGAAGCGATGGCAATTCCCCTGGAATTAATTTAGCCCTGGCTACCCCTATTATTCTCAATCCCGCGGAAGCCATTTCTGCAACCACCATTTCATACTTTGAAATATTTTCGTTTCCCAGGTGACAGAGATCAAATATTGCTTCAGGCGCACCTTTTGCAGCTATTACCTTTTCATTTGTTCCGGTGTTTGCAAAAACTCTTGACATGGCTAATAAATCTTTTGATAAGGGATATTCCTTTTCCATAAGCCAGTCTTTATGGATATGCTCTGAATTTTGAAGATATTGATCACCAATGTTTATTATAGCCTTCTCCATTGGATCATATGGATTTACCTGACTCGACAATATCCCATATTCAATAATTTCGTGAAACGGTTCCTGAATAGTGCCTCCGGATAATACACTTGAAATCTCATTTCCGTTAAATAGCCGGGTAACAGACATTTTATTCTGGGTCAATGTACCTGTTTTGTCAGTACATAATACTGTAGCAGAACCGAGAGTCTCAATTGCAGCAGGTTTGCGTGTTAATACTGATTTTTTGGACATCCTCCAGGCGCCCAGTGCCATGAATATTGTTAAGACCACTGGAAATTCCTCAGGCAGCATGGCCATAGCAAGAGTAATACCTGCCAGAAAGCCCTTTAACAAATCTCCTCTTGTTAATGTGTAAATTACAATTACACAAATACATAAAGCAATGCCAATAATAGTAAGACGTTTCACTAATGTCCGCATTTCCCTCTTTAACCGGGTAGGCTCTTCTTTAACCGAATCCAATGCTTTGCCGATTTTCCCGATCTCAGTATTTATTGCTGTTCCCGTAATCTTTACTATCCCATTTCCCTGAACAATCATTGATCCGGAATAAACAAATGGTATATCATCGCCTCCGGGATTAATGTTTTTGTCTCCTGCTATCCATTCCCTCTTACGCACGGGTGCAGATTCACCTGTCAATAGCGACTCATCTGCCAGCAAATTGTTGCTTTCCATAACAATGGCATCGGCCGGAACCCTGTCTCCTTCCTTAAGAATCACAATATCTTCGGTAACAACTTCTCTCCCTGGTATCCTAATCGTTACACCATCGCGGATAACCAGCGCTCTTGGACTTGCAAGATCTTTCAGTGCATCCAGAGCTTTTTCTGTTTTTTTCTCCTGGTAAAATTCGATTCCCATTACAACAAATACAAAACTAAGGAGCATTAATCCTTCCTGTACGTCTCCAAGCATCAGATATAAAGATCCACAGGCAACTAATAAAATGAACATAGGTTCTTTTACAACACTAAATGCGATTTGGAATACATTTTTGGGTTTTGAGGAAGGCAATTCGTTGTATCCTTCCTTTTCAAGTTTTTCAGTTGCCTCTTTTTGGGTAATTCCTTTAATTTTCACAACTTTAGTCGATGCATTCATAGAAAGATATATGTTTTAGTTTGTATATACTAACTAAACAGATTGATAAATTAATTTTCGGATAAGACTTTATTTAACAATCTCACAAGAGTCCCCATCTCTTCATTGTTTAGCTTTCTGCTAATTGCTTCTGAGATTAGTTTGTGGGTATAATCATGCATCTGATTTATCAATTTCCCTTTTTCAGTCAGATGCAAATGAGCGCTGCGCCGGTCCTCATCAGATTTTATTTTGTACAGATAGTCGCTTTCAATAAGTTTGTCAACAGCTACCTTCACAGTTGGCTTAGTGAGTTTAAGTTTCGATGCAAGCTCCGTAATATTTGGATTATCAAGCAAATGGATAGCTTCCAGGTAGTGCATCTGTGTATGCGTCAGATTCAGAAGATGAAACTGCTCTTTAGCAACTTCTTCCGTTTGACCCATCAAATCAGATAGCTGGGAGACTATTTCTACTAGATTTTTCACAATATAAATATAGTTAGTATTTGCTAACAATAAAACATTTTTCTATATTTTCCCTGATCAGGATTCTTGAATAAAGGGATTTGGCGCTTAGCCAGCTGATGTATTCTGACTTTTTAGTTTGATATTATTAACCTGGTGATATATAGTCTTCCCTTTTCTCTTCATGAAAATTCATGAAATATTCATGTTCGGGGTTTATATTTGTTCCCTAATTATTTAATGATCTAAAAATTGAATCTTATGAAAAAAACTTTTATCCTCTCTTTATTTATTTGCCTGATGATTGTTGCATGTAAAAAATCCGATTCAAATCCCACAAATGGAACAATTGAAGGGATAATCGCCAATATTCAAGGTGGAACATCTATTGCCAGCGCGGATGTTGAAATTTTTAATGCTGTTGACAATTCATCGACATCTTATTCAACATCAAGCGGGTCAGATGGGAAATATAGTATTTTAATTACACCCGGTACGTATTTGATAACGATCTCAAAACAAGGATACAGTTCTATACCTCCTATTGGAGTATCAGCTGTTCCAGTGATTGTAACGGCAGGAGTGAAAACTATTGCAAGTTACCAGATGGCTGCATCTTCAATTAGTAACACAGGATATGTCACAGGGAGGATTCTTGACGGATCGACGCCCAAATCCGGAGTTCTCACGATAGTATCAGGGAATGGAAGTACATATAGCGGCACGACAAATACCAAGGGTAATTTTACACTTTATAACATTCCTGCGGGATCATATTCTGTCAAAGGTTATCTTGCTTCATACAATTCCAGTTCGGTAAATATTTCTGTTACACAAAACACAAAAACCATATCTTCTGATATTGTATTAAGCTCAGGGGCTGCCGGAGTAGTAACAGGGAATGTTGCTTTTTTGGCGACTACTAATGTCGAGGTTGATGTGTCACTTATAATTCCAGGAACAAATTCAACAATACCCGGACTGACTGTTAAGACAAGTGGTGGGACTTATTCCATGAGTCATGTTCCTAATGGAACCTTTCTAGCCCGTGCTTCATGGGCGAACGACAACAAAGTAGTTGATCCCGACTGGATAATTAAATCCGGGGAACCCATTGTAGTAATTAATTCCAATAGTGTAAGTCTTAACTTTAGTCTTACAGGTGCGGTCTTACTTAATTCTCCTACAAATGCATTAACAACCACGGTTCCTGTTATTGTTAAAACAACTGCCCCTGTATTCACATGGAATTCATATTCAAGTACAGATAATTATGTAATTGAGGTTATGGATATGAATGGCGCTACTGTTTGGGGAGGAATATCGGGGACTCCTTTGACAAGAAAAGTAATGGTTGCAAAGACACAAACTACTGCCACATATAATTTTGATGGGTCAGGAAAGGAACTTCAGAATGGCAGTACATACAGATGGAGAATATATGCATCTAAAGATGATTCAGGACTGCCACTTGGTTGGAAATTGATTTCAGCAAGCGAAGAACAAATGGGGCTTTTTAATATAAATCTCTAACTTTATACGTCGATTTAAAAGGTGAATGTTGATTTATATGAAAAATTATTCGGAACTAATACTTTATACTGGAATTATTTAAAAAAGAGCCAAACCAGCAACAGTGATACTGACAGACCACGAAGTACTTCCTGAATTCAACAATGGGAGTTTTCACATTCAGACTATGCCTGCAGGAACCTGCATAGTCTGAATATTTAAAATAATAAACTAAATAGCAGAGTTCATGAATGATTATATATTCAATGCAGCCTTTGGCACAGGGTCAATGAAAAAGTCAAGAACACTGTCCGGGTTAGCTTGCGCTTTTATTTTTACCGGCATTCGCAATTCTTCTAATTTCTATTGCGATATCCTCAGGTGAAAGAATAAAATCTATACACCCGCTTGATATTGCGCTTTCCGGCATATCAGGTTGTGCTGCTGTATTGGGCTTCTGTGCAATGGTAATACCACCTACTTCTTTAATGCCGCATAAAGCTTCTGCTCCATCACCGTCATAGCCAGATACTATGACAGCGATGAGTTTGCCGTCCCAGTGCTTTGTTAGTGAACGCAGAAAAACTGTAATCACGTCGGGCCAGCCTCTGGGTTTTGATATCGGCTTTAGTCGGAACTCATCATTAAAAACATGTAAGTCCCGTTTTTCAGGGATGATAAACACATGGTTGGGTTGTATGTCAAGCCTTTCCGTGATTAGTTCAACCGGCATTTTTGTATGGTATGGAAGAATCTCATGAAGAAGGGTGGATACGGTTCTCAAGTGATTAACGATGACGATAGCAACGCCCATATCTGATGGCAGGTTTTGTAGAAGCCGGGTATAAGCATCGAGTCCCCCGGCTGAACCTCCTACGCAAATGATAGGAAAGTCTTTTGCAATGCTCTTTTCATTCATTGGTAATTATTTTTTAGGTTAAAAGAGATTATAATTCTTAAATTCAAAGATACGGGTTCTGCTTATCTTTCTTTAATTTGGAGCTAAATAAATACTCAATCAGGTTACATCTGGTCTGGTATTTGCCTGCCCTGCCTCACGCCTAACCCGCCGATAAGAGCTAACTGCCCGGATAAGTATTGCTAACCTTGCGGCGTATATTGAGGAACTATTAACAAAACAAGAACCAAACCCCGCCAACATTGTTATATTAAATATCAATATTAAGTGAAAATACTTCTTACAGGTTCAACAGGTTATATAGCACAAAGATTATTGCCAGTTTTACTAAACAATGGCCATGAGGTAATTTGTTGTGTCCGCCACCGCGCAAAGTTTGATTTGGAGAAGTACAGGTCGCCATTAGTATCAATACTTGAAGTTGATTTTTTAAAACACGAAACGCTTCAGAATATCCCCTCTGACATTGATGCGGCCTATTACCTTATTCACTCTATGTCAACTTCAACAGGTGATTTTGAAAAAATGGAGGAGACCTCTGCCATTAATTTTAAAGATTCCATTCAAAAAACCAAAGCAAGACAGGTGATTTATCTGAGCGGAATTGTAAATGAGAAAATATTATCAAAGCACCTTACCAGTCGAAGAAATGTAGAAAGAATACTCGGATCCGGGTCTTATTCATTTACAACGCTTAGAGCAGGAATCATTATAGGTTCCGGAAGCGCTTCCTTCGAAATTATCAGAGATATAGTAGAAAAGTTACCGGTGATGATTGCTCCCCGATGGTTGAATACCCGTTCTCAACCAATTGCAATACGTAATGTTATTGAATTTCTTTCCGGGGTATTACTTAATGAAAAGACATTCAACCATAGTTACGATATCGGCGGACCAGATATTTTGACTTATAAGCAGATACTGTTAAGATTTGCAAAGGTCAGGGGCCTTAAGCGATGGATAGGGATTGTTCCGGTTATGACACCAAAACTATCATCTTACTGGCTCTATTTTATCACATCAACTTCATATTCGCTTGCTCAAAACCTAGTTGACAGTATGAAAGTTGAGGTAATTTGTAAAGAAAACAACCTGAAGGAGATTCTGGGAATTGTCCCTGTAAGTTATGAGAAAGCTATATCGGAGACATTTGAGAAGATTGAGATGAATCAGGGAATGTCGAAAGATGAACTTACATCTTATACTCTGAATGATGGAATAGCCAGATTTGCAGAAGTCCCGGTAAACGGATGTTTTTTTGATTACCGGAAAGTACATGTCAATAACAGCGAAGAATCACTGAAAAAGATATGGTCAATAGGAGGAAAAAATGGTTGGTATTACGCTGACTGGCTCTGGGGTATTCGCGGCTTCATTGATAAACTATTCGGAGGTGTCGGCTTAAGAAAAGGAAGAAAAAATCAAACTGAAATATCACCCGGTGATGCCGTTGATTTCTGGCGTGTTTTAATTGCCGACAAGAGAGAAAGAAGATTACTTCTGTTTGCTGAAATGAAACTTCCCGGTGAGGCCTGGCTCGAATTCAGAATTGACAATCAGAATGTATTGCATCAGACTGCAACATTCAGACCACTTGGCTTGTTGGGCAGGTTTTACTGGTATAGCGTATTGCCTTTTCATGAATTTATTTTCAGGGGAATGATAAGAAATATTGCCCGGGAACTTACAAAACACTCAAAGCAGGATTCCGGCAAAACAATTTTAAGGGGATATGAATAAACAGAGCACAATGAAGGAATATATCGAGGGCGTACTTAAAACCTGTCGGTTTGCGGTACTGGCTACGGAGGGTGATGGCCAGCCACATACGAGCCGGATAGCGATAACACCGTTTGGAAGTTTGCGGCAACTGATCTTTGCGACCTATCGGAATACAATTAAGTATCGAAATCTTACACATAACAGCAAGGTGGCTGTTCTCATTGAAGGTGAATATGTTAATATGAAAGGCCTGAAGGAAAGTGTTGTACTGACCATTATTGGACACACTGAAGAGATCAGTATAGCAGAGAATAAAGAGGCTTTACATACACATCTGAAGCGGCATCCCGAAATGGAATCCTTCATGCTTTCATCGGATTGTGTTCTTATTCTGGTTATTCCCCAATCATATCAGGTCGTATTAGGGATTGATGACATAAGGTGGCTTACGACAGACGATCTTGATTCCACATGACCAGGAACAGTTGGAGTTTTATTATTATAAATACATTAAACCTAAAAAGAATGAAAGCAATTATCATATTTGTTATCGTTTTAATATTTTTCGATCTTTACTATTGGTTTTTAATGATATATTAAAACACCTGGCAACATGAACATAGAAATCTTATCACGGCTGCAATTTGCATTTACAATTGCATTTCATTACATATATCCTCCCCTGAGTATTGGCTTAGGAGTTGCATTGGTAGTGTTCGAAGGGATTTACCTTCGAACCAAAGACAAGCATTGGGAACAGCTCACAAAATTCTGGATCAAAATATTTGCTCTGATATTTGGAATCGGAGTTGCAACTGGAATCGTAATGGAATTTGAGTTTGGCACAAACTGGGCAGCCTATTCCCGTTATGTCGGCGATATATTCGGAAGTGCGCTGGCGGCTGAAGGTGTTTTTGCCTTTGCACTTGAATCTACTTTTCTTGGGGTTTTGCTTTTT
>JANYJP010000049.1 GCA_025358455.1 Bacteroidales bacterium | reverse complement strand
TGATTTTCATATTTATTGATTTATAAATTAATATTGGGATTCCCTTATGCTGATTTTCATATAATATCCAAAATAAGACATTCAGAATTTAAAATCAAAATATCCCGGCTTGAAATAACCAAATTCTTCAGAGTTGTCTTTTGTACCAAAATAGTCAGCTATATTTATTGTTCGAGCAAGAGAAACACTAAAACCATCTGTAAGAGTATCCCTCTTAGATAAGGAATCATAACTAATAAATATTTACATGTGTTGCGACGGGATCGTTTAAGAGCTTATTAAATTGCCCTTCGCACACCTGTGATGGGATAATAAATTTGATTAATTAAACATGGTAATCTTCAGGGTGATAATTTTTCTGAAGTTCCTCAAGCTTCCTTTTACCATAAGTAAGGCGGGTTATTACAACGAATAATACAGGGACCATAAATATTCCGATAAAGGTTGCAGCCAGCATGCCACCCAATACGGTAAATCCGATAGTCTGCCTTGCAACTGCACCGGCGCCCGTTGCAAAGATCAGTGGTGATATTCCGAACACAAATGCAAGGGAGGTCATAAGGATAGGTCGTAGTCTAAGCTGAATTGCTTCAAGCGTGGCTTTTGTTAAATCCATTCCGGCATCAACTCGTTTTTTTGCAAACTCAACAATCAATATTGCATTTTTTGCTGCAAGTCCTATAAGAGTTATTAATCCTATCTGTGCATAAACGTTATCACTTATTCTTGGTATGAGTGTGAGGGTTAATATTGCTCCAAAGGCACCAAGTGGCACAGCAAGTAAAATTGAGAATGGCACTGCCCAGCTCTCGTATAGTGCTGTAAGAAAAAGAAATACAAACAGAATAGAGATTGAAAAGATCAGTATTGATTTTGACCCGGCCTCTATTTCTTCGTGACTTAGTCCGGAAAATTCATAACCATATCCTGCAGGTAAAACTGCTGCAGCTGTTTCTCTCAGGGCTTCAATTGCCTGTCCACTGCTGTACCCTTTGGCAGCATCACCGTCAAATTCGGTTGATCTGTATAAATTAAAATGCGAGATGAGGGGTGCACTTTCAATAACTTTGTAACTCACAAAAGTATTCATTGGTATCATGTTCCCGGTATTGTTCCGGACATAATATTTATCTATTGCAGTTATTTTGTCCCTGTAGGTTGTATCTGCCTGGGCCATCACTCTGAAGTTACGTCCATAAATTGTGAAGTCATTAATATAGATACTACCCATATATGTTTGAAGGGCATTGAATACATCTGATAGCCTGACACCTAATTTTTTACATTTTTCCCTGTCGATGGAAATTTTGTATCCGGGTGTATTAGCGGTGAAAAATGTAAATGCACTACCGATTTCCGGTCGTTTGTTGGCTTCCGTCATGAAGTTTCTGACTACATTCTGGAATCCTTTTATGTCATCATTACTCTCACGCTGCTGCAGGATAAAACTGAACCCCCCCGTGCTTCCAAGACCAGGTATGGCCGGCGGAGCTATCACGATAATTCGCGCCTGGGTTATTGCAGAAAATCTTTTATTTAGTTCAGCTATAATTCCATCAAGCTGTTCTGATTTTTCCTTCCGTTCATCCCATGGTTTTAACTGGCAAAAAACGGTACCGCTGTTTGATTTTGTGGAGAAAGTAATAACATTAAGACCTGCAAGGGCGGCATAGTGACCTACTCCCTTCACTTCATCAAGTGTTTTCATAACCTGGTGCAATACATCAATGGTACGGGCTGTTGAGGAGGCTTCGGGCAACTCAAAAGTGACATAAAGCCGGCCGTTATCTTCAGTCGGTATAAAACTTGTTGGTTTATTTTTAAAAAGAAATAAGGTACCAACTATTACCAGGATTAACAATATCACCACGTACCGGGCATAATTAATGACTTTTTTAACGCTTGAAGAATATGTATTTAACGCCTTCTCAAATGTTCTGTTAAAAAAGGAAAAGAAAGTATTTATTCCACGTTGTCTGGATTCTGTTTTTGGAACAAGCAGCAGGGAACTCAGAGCGGGAGTGAGCGTTAGTGCAACAAAAGCTGAGAGTAATACTGAAATTGCGATGGTTATGGCAAATTGCTGATAGAGTTTTCCCACAATTCCCGGAATAAATCCTACCGGAACAAAAACTGCAGCCAGTATCAATGCAATAGCGACAACAGGGCCTGAGATGTCCTGCATGGCTTTGTATGAAGCTTCCTGTGCTGTGAGGTGTTTGTCGTCAATATAATGCTGAATTGCTTCAACCACAATAATAGCATCGTCAACCACGATACCTATAGCCATTACCAGACCAAAAAGTGTTAATGTATTTATTGTAAATCCAAGGGGGCCAAAAAACATGAATGTTCCGATAATTGATACCGGAATTGCCAGGATTGGAATGATTGTAGCTCTCCAGCTTTGTAAAAAAACATATACCACCAATACAACGAGCAACAAAGCAATTCCTAAGGTTTTAATTACTTCCTGTATTGAAACTTTTACGACGGAAACTGCTTCAAACGGGACATTATAAGCCATGTCAGGAGGGAAAGACTTACTCAATCGGGCCATTTCAGCATAGACTCCATTTGCTGTCTCCATTGCATTACTTCCGGGAAGTTGAAATACCAGAAGAAATGTTGATCGTTTGCCATCCACAAATGAGGCGCCCGCATAGTTGAATTTACCAAGCTCTACCCTTGCAACATCTTTCAGGTAAACAAGCGAACCGTCCGACACGTTTGTTTTTACAATAATATCGCCAAACGCTTTTTCGGAAGACAGCCGGCCCTCAACGAAAGCTGTATACTCAAAAGGCTGGTTTTTTGACTGCGGAGTGGATCCTACAATTCCGGCCGCAACCTGAACGTTTTGTTCCTGAACAGCCTGAATAATATCCGCAGGTATGAGATTCAGATGTGCCAGTTTTTCAGGATTAAGCCAAATGCGCATTCCGAAATCATCTCCGCGGGTAAAGACATCACCTACTCCTTTAACGCGAAGAAGTGCATCCCTTACAAAGATGTTGGTGTAGTTATCCAGAAATTTTATTCCATGTGTACTATCTGGTGAAAAAATGGCAACAAGCATAAGAATACTGGGTGTTCGCTTTCTTACGGTAATTCCCAGATTTCTTACTTCAGCAGGAAGATTAGGCACAGCTGAATTAACCCTGTTTTCAACATCAAGAGCCGCTATATCTATGTTTGTGCCGATATCGAAAGTAATATTCATGCTCATATTACCATTGCTGGTGCTGTTCGATTGCATATACGACATTCCCGGCACACCATTTACCTGCGACTCAATTGGGGTTGCAACCGTTTGCTCCACAGTCTGGGCATCAGCGCCAATATAATTCGCAGAAACCTGAACCACAGGGGGTGTAATGTCAGGATATTGGCCAACAGGCAAACTCACGATAGAAATTATTCCCAGAATAATAATTATCAAAGAAATTACGATGGCAGTGTTAGGACGTTTTATAAATAGATTCGCAATCATAATCGGTGATTTCTTTAATTTTTATCACTTAACCATATCCTGTTTAACTGGAGGACTGCCAATTTGGACCAATGATCCGTTATGTACTTTCTGCAGTCCGTCAAGAACGATCTTATCCCCCGGTTTTACTCCCTTATTTACAACTATATATGCTCCAAGGTTGGACCCGGGTTCAATTTTTATCAATTTAACTTTCATACTGTCAATAGCATAGACAAAATATTCTCCCATTTGCTCTATAACTGCTTTATATGGTATAACGAGCTGATTACCTGAGTTTCCGCTTAATACTTTAACTTTACAATTCATTCCTGTTCTAAGTAGTCTGTCATGATTAGGGAATACAAGCCGGATTTTTATTGTACCTGTTTGCGGATTTACCGCCCGGTCAATCACACTTAATTGTCCATCTGATACGTACTCAGAGTTATCAGGAAGAATTAGTCTGAATGTGGAATCAGTTTTGTTGACTTCAGCCTTCCTTAAATCAATAAAAGAAGTAAGTGATTTTTCATTTATAATAAAATCAACCCCGATTGGGTCTTCCGACGAAAGCGTGTTCAATAAGGTCTGGCCAGAATTTACATATGTTCCCGGTTTTACCTGCGATAACCCGATAGTTCCTGAAAAAGGAGCAGTAATTATGGAGTAGTTAAAATCTGCTTTTGCATTCGAAAGAGCTGCCTTTGCTGACAAAAGTTGCGTTTTGGAATTTTGCAGATTTGTTGTGGCATCATCAAATGTCTGTTTGGCAATTGCATTTTGCTCATTTAGTTTGGTATACCGGTCGGCATCGCGGTGCGCTTTCTGAAGATTTGTTTCGGCAATATCTGCAGTGGCTTTGGCCTGTTCGAAAGCTGCATTGTATTTTCTCCGGTCAATTTCATATAGTTTCTCGCCTTTTGTTACCAGCGTTCCCTCTTTAAAATAAATTCCTGTGATAAACCCGCTGACCTGGCTATGGAGTTCAACCTCATTTAAGGCAACAACTGTTCCCGGATATGAATCATAAAAACTTACTTTTTGAGATTGAACTGTATATTCAACCACAGGTACCGGTGCGGCAACCTGAATTTGCACACTTTTCTTTTTACAGGACAGTAAGGAGAACAAAAGCATGCAAATTATCAGAAGATTAATTATTTTGTTTTTACTCATGACGTTAAATAGTAAAGTTAATAGTCGACTGATATCGTGCCTGATGCTCGTTGCACATCAAGCTTACTGAACATTAGCATAAATAGTGCATTAAGATTATTGATCCGGGCAGACATCAGATCGGTTTCTGAAACAATCAGTTCCAGATAAGTTTTGATCCCTTGATTATATTGCAATTTCACAGTATTATAAACTTCCTGAGCAATTTCAATGTTCTGCCGTGTCATCAGGTAAGAAGCAAGATCGCTCTTGTAAGAGGACATCGCCGATACAAATTGTGTGTTCATCTCATTTCTGATGTTTAGAGTATCGAGAGCAAGTCTTTCATATTGCATATTTGATTTCTTAATATTTTGAATTCTTTTTGTGCCCTCAAAAATCGGGAACGATAAAGAAAGTCCAATTGTGGAGTTTGGAAATGAGCGCTTGTAAAGTTCAGTGTAAACATCGTTCTGAAAAATTATATTATAATTAACGAATGCAGAAAGTGATGGGAAAAAGCTCATCCGGTAATAATCAACTCTGGCTTTCTGAAGTTTTAAATTTGTCTGAAGCAACTTATATTCAATACGGTTATAGATATTCATGTTTTGCAATGTATCAAGCAGAACATCCCTTTCCATTGAAATAGTGTTTGATTTAAGTGTTAATGGTTTTTCATTGGGATATCCCATAAGTTGTTTCAGGTAGCTGATCTTAGCCTTAATGGATTCCGTAGCGTTTTTTTTCTGAGATAAAGCATTATTCAAAGAAATTGTTGCCCTCTTATAATCAATCATATCATTTGCACCGTTTTGATAAAGAGCGTAAGCATCTTTGAGGCTTTTTGTTAACCTGCCAATTTCTTCTTTAATAATATTTAATTGTTCTTCTGAAAGGAGCACGTCATAAAATGCCTTGTTGATCCCAATCACCAGCTCTATCATAGCGCCCTGGGTTGTCTGTGAAGATTGAAGCCGGAAATTCTTTGCTGTTCTTCCGGCCAAATAAACGTCACTATTAAATATATTCTGTGTGGCTGATAACTGTATGCTGGAATTATATAACACACCGTTGGGTATGATTAGCTTGGAACCTGTTGGGTTTGAAACATCGGGAAATAAGAACACTGGTTGTTTAAGATAATGCTGAAGACCGGCACTGGAATTAATCTGGGGCAACCAGTCTGACAAAGCAATCCGGATATTCTGATTTGATATTCCTTCGTCGAGTTTTAATTGTTTCACCAATGGCTGATTGTGTATTGCATATTTTATACAATCATCAATTGTTGTACTGTCAGGAAGAATCTTTTGCGGATTTTGAGCCTGCAAGCCTGAACAAATGAGAAGGAACGAGATCCTTACTATCAGAATGCCTGGCTTAGGTCTGAACCATTTCCTTTTTACTATTTTACTCCAAAGCATAATCAGTTTCTCCAAAAAAAAATAATTATGGGATTAACGAAAACCTCCTCCATGGGAAGCTGTTAGTAGTCCCATAAATAATAAACTTTCGAAATTATATCTTATTAGATTGTCCTGACTTAAGATCAGATTAATTTCGAATTAAGAAACTGTTAATATGATTTCGTATTGGTTTACTTCAGGCTGTCGCTATAGTGATCATACCAGTAGAGCGCAACATCGGAATAGCAATAATTCACTGTTTTGAAAAGCTTTGTATTGAAGTATTTTTTACCAGTCATACTATCAATCTGAGAGGCACTTTTATCAATCCCGTAGTTGTATGCTGTAGCGAGAAATTTGAGTCGTGTAACCTCATCCTTCCTGTTTGTTTTATATTTCTTTTCACAGATCTTTAAAAACCCTGCCAGGTAATTGAACTGTGTTTTAGGATCTTCAAGATCTGCAACAATTGATTTCCGGAAATTCCTGATATCATCAAATTCTGAAAGGTTCCTGAATATAATTCCGGATCTGCGTCCCAAAACTGTTGGAGCCTGTTCGCGGATCATTTCGGCAAAGGAAGGTTTCATCTGAAATTGGCCGATTGAAAAATTTGCGTAATCCTCTCCCAGGTTTACATAGAGTGCCTTAAGTAAGGTGATTTCCATCTTATCGCGTAATGCCGAATACCTGACAAGTTCAGGAAAGACAACAGCGATTGCCAGAGGATAAGAAATATGATTTCTGGTTAGAAGAGGTTGCATCCAGCTTCTGTTTTCTCTTTCGAAGTCCAGGGCTTTTTTCCAGTCATCACCAAAAAGCTCCTGGTAATTTAGGGTCTGAGGCCATGAAGAGATAAAGCCAAATAACAGGAATGAACTAATAATCAGACTTTTGTAATAGATTTTAAACATGCTTTAGATGTTGAACAGGATATATTTTGCATCTCATTTCAACCCCCTGAATCCCCCAATTGGGGGACTTTTTGAAGTTAGCTTGATGGCATGCACCCAAATGTGAGGATAGGAGCTAAGGATAAAATCAGAATGGTATTTTACACTGCATAATTGAATTCTTCTTTGGCGAATAATACATGTACGCGATGTAAACCTTGCCATCGACCTTTATTAAACGAGCGCCAAACATTTCGGGCAGAGTGGTCTTATCACTGAAAGTAAGTGTACCGTAGTTATAATATGCATATTTCGTATTATCTGTATTGAGGAACAGCCTCTCAGAGCCAAATGCTTCGGATTCAATTGGCATTAATGTATTTCCCTGTAGGTCTGCGATTATTTGGAATGAAACCATCAATATATCGTTGTATTTGACATTTCCCCTTAATGTGCAATTTATAGTCTTAATTGGATCGTAATCTACATCAGGAATGTTCGAAATAAACTTTGGTTGCATAGCAGCCGGGCCACCGCCAGCCATCATTTTCTGCTGCATCTGCTGGGTAAACTTCATTGACAGGTCCATTTTCTCCTGATCAGTTTTGGCATTTTTCATTTCAGCATCCATTTTTTTGGAATCGGCTGCCGTGAATAAAACATTCTCGACCACAATTGCGGCAAACTTCTCTTTTGTCTGGGATACTGCAAAGCCGTTTATTGCTCCATAAGGGCCATAGGGTTTTCCCGCAAATGTTATAAGGTATTTCTCTCCTGATTTGGTTATATATTCGTATTCAAGCCATGGGTCTTTTTTCCCCGGCTCCAGGCCTGTTGAATTGTCCGGACCGTTGTCTCTATCCGGTTCAACAAAACTTTCGAATCCTTTAAGTCTTTTATCCCCGGGCTTTAGGGGGCCCACAGTTCCACCACTCTGGACAATATAATATTCATTGGTATTTTGGGTTTTTGCAAGAATCCTGCCATCATCTGAAACGCTTATTGTTACTTCAGAATAGTCGAGTTGCAATTTTCCTCCCATTTCCATGATTACCTCTGCCTTATCACAGGCGCATGCCGGTTCAGGCTGAGTTGATTTACCCGAATCCGAACCCGTATCCTCCTTGGGAGTACCTATAACTTCGTTGGAAACAGATTTTTTAACTTTATTTACCAATCTGCCAAATTGGGCATTGGCAGGATTTCCAATTAGTATGCAAATTGCCAGGAGTAATAAGAAAGATTTTTTCATAGGATTGGCTTTAATTTATAACCAAATATAATTATAAAACATGTTTTTTGCAATAGCTGGAATGCAATGTTCTGTCTATTTGCTTTTCAGAAGGTCAATGTTTTTTTGGAATGTGGGAGAATTATAATACGGATCAAACACCTGATTTCTTACAACTTCTCCGGTTTTGTGATTAACATAGCCTTTAATAAACTGTGGAGCCAACTGATAAATATGGTCAGTATTATCATCTCTCGCCGGAGTTGTTTCTGTTAATATATTTTCAAATGTGTAATCTTTTATACCTGCTTTTTCAAGTTCCATTGAATAATAATTTACAATATCGTTTGATATGGTAATTATGATGAGATAATCTCCAAAGAACTTCCTGTTATTGTGTTTGATTTTCAGGTCAAGTTTATCCTTTGATACAGGCAATGCAGTTTTGTAAAATGAGTTGGCAAATTTAAAACCATCAGAAAGAATACTTTTAGCGTCAGCTGCATTCTTTGTGTAATGCATATAAATCCTCATGTCTTTAATATTCTCAAAAATAAAATCTATGGTTTCCTTTTCAAGTAACTTGTCTGCGAAATATGAACTATACTGACTTACTCTCTGAATCTCCTGAAGGAATGCCATCATCTCTTCCATGCTATGGGTTTTTTCAATCATAGACAATCTTCTCACTGTTGTTTCAATGAATATGTTCTTTCGCGTAAGCTGGATCTGAAGGAATATACTATAAACTATAAGTGCGACTATTAATACAAGCAGAATGATTTGTGTTGCCATCTTATTAAACTTTAAGAATCTTAAAATTTTACTTAAAGGTACAATAGAAACAGGGGAACAACAATGTTTAACAATATAAAAACGCGAATATAAGTGAAATCCATTCCCTGCAAAGGAGCGAAGTCGATTGAATCCCGGATTCTGGTTATCAGTTTATAGTAATTGACATTCCTCCTCCGCCATTGTTTCCAAACCGCGGATTAACAACATTGTTATATATTGAACCGAATGTGTAGGAAAAGCCAAAGCTGGTAAAATACTGGAACTGGGTGGCCAGTTCTTTCCTGCGTAAAAGCACCTCCTCTGTTGTTGCTCCGCCTTTAACCAGACCAAGCTGATCGTGAATAAGTGATGCTCCGCCTCCGAAATTTACAGATAATCCTTTTGCAATTCTCAGATCCATGAACCCGTTAATAGAAAGGTTGTTTTTTGACCAGTTGTGTAAGTAATTGCTGTAGTTAAGATTAACATCAATAGATCCCCATTTCTGTACAACCTCATAAGATGCGCTGAATGAATGTTGAAAATGATTTTCTTTGGTCTTGTTGTAAATGGTGGTATCCATATATACCACGTAAGAATAACCAACGGTATAAAGTAATCTTAACTGTCTTCTCGTTGACTCTGAGTACGGGAAAAGGTCATATTCAATTCCTGGCATAAATGTCCCTGACAGCTTGTAATTACTATAACTCGACGATCCTACATTTACTGTTCCCCCATATGACCAATGATCCGAAATGCTTTTCACGATAAGTGCATTTATCGATTTGGAATTATTTTCACTTGAGATCATTTGAGTATCCAGATCAAATTTGTCGATGCCATAGTTGTATCTTGCCTTGAGGTTTACTTTCCAGTCTTTGGTTATTCTGGCTGCTGAAACAGCTCCATAGAGGTTTGTTGATTTATAGGTTTGCTGACCGTCGAGCCATCCGTTGAATGAAGTTTTGAATACCCAGCTGTTCCATTTGTCGGACGTTACAGTCTCCGATAATGGTTCTGTAAAACTGATACTCATATATTTTGAAAGCGGAGTTTTAGCCACATATCTCATCAGTCCCATTTTAAGGGTTCTCACCTCTTTTATCCTTGTTTCATCCTGGGTTTCATCGGGTGAGGTTACAAAAGTCAGGGTGTCGCGCATACCTGCGTTTTCATTCTGACCAACCAGAAAGAAGGAAAATTCATTGCCCCCTGAACCTGTCCTTTGAATAGTTGAGATAATGTAAACACCTGCATCTTTAATATCTCTCACATAGTTTACATATGGGATTTCTTTCCTGACATAATCACTTGCGTTCATAAAAACATTCAAAGCATTTTTTCTTAACGTGTCTGACTTTGTGGAAGTTTCCTGTGGCGTTGCTTTGATAAAGCATAGTAATAGAGCAAATAGTATAATTATTCTTTTCATGTCAGGAAATAAGGTTAGTTTTTTTGAGGCTACGAAGATAAACTTTGGATTAAATATTAAGTTATAAAAATAGAAGTTTAACAAATCATTAACCTGATTCTATTTTTGAT
Source organism: Bacteroidales bacterium (assembly GCA_025358455.1). Lineage (GTDB taxonomy): Bacteria > Bacteroidota > Bacteroidia > Bacteroidales > VadinHA17 > LD21. Next base: position 28,381 of record JANYJP010000049.1, on the reverse strand, counting down.
TGCGGATTATGTGTGTGTTTCGATAAAAAAAGCTACCCTTTTGAGGCAGCCTCTTGTCATCGAAGTTATCAGGAATGAAAAACCAGGATTTACCTGTATTTTGCAGGAGCTTTTTCCATTTCTTTAAGACCCTCATCTGAAATAACCCAATACTTATTTCTTAGCTCCCAGGGCGCTGTTGTATAGTCAATTCTTGATTCTACAATCTCGTGGTTAACCCTGGTTACCCTTATTCTTCTGTGAAAAAGTTTCTCTGCTGAACTGTCAAAATACAATGTTGTCTTTTCAGGGAGGTACAGGTTTATGTCAATAAAATCAGCTGTCCATTTGCTCCCTGAAGGTATTGTGAAATATTCATTGAGAAAGAGGGTATCGTTACTTATCCTGTAATTGTAGATAAGGGATTCAGATTTTTTGTTTGCAGCTTCGTGCGTACGACCCGATGAACGTTTACGAATTTCAACTTTTGCCGTATTGTCATCAGAAACGTTTAGTTGCAGACTAGGTCTGATGTAAATGCTTTTCATGGAATCAACCAGAAAAACATTGTAGTCGCCATCGGGAGCTAAAAACTTCTCATCATATTTAAGATCAGCAATTTTTTTGTCTGTAATAACAAATAGAGTATCAGGCGATTTAGATAATATATTCTCTGAAGTTGTAATTGCTGTTTCAGCAAAGCTGATTCCCTCGTTGAACAGGATTATTGCCAGTATAGCAACGCTTATTACCCATAAAACAAGACAGACAAGGCTGAATGCACCATCATTTGCCTTAAACCAGAATATCATTTTAACTCCCCAGTAAATAAGAGCAATCATCGGTAAAATTAATGCAATAGATGTTAACACCATTATCCAGGGCGCAACTGCAGGGTTTACTATATAATAAAGGAAATCAGGTAAATTGCCTATGTATAAATCAAGCCCGTGATGAAGGAATGTACCAGGGTAATGGAACACAAAAATCATAAAGAAGCTGAGAATTGTCAGAAAACCGGTAAGCACAAGTGAAACCCCTATAATTATCAGGAAAATGCGGATAATAATATAGCCTGCTTTTCCAATGGCTCTGAATACTTCATTGAATGCATTGCCGATTCTTGACGTGCTGTCGTACCCCGGAGCATAAGAAGCAGAACCTGAATTATATGTAGTGTTGGGGGATCTGTTGCGTGTATGATAATCATTTCCATACATTTCTCTTTTCCTGACATCATTATTTGCGACAGGGAGAGCAATCCAAAGTATTATATAGAGTAGAACTCCGACACCAAAAAATACTGCAAATAGTACGAAAAGTATCCTGAACAGAACAGGATCAGTTCCGAGATATGCTCCCATTCCGCCACAAACACCGCTGACAATAGTATCATCAGGATTACGATACATTCTTCTTCTTTGATAAGTGTGTACGGGAGATTCTTCCAAAACCTCATTAACATCAAATTCTTCGGGTTTACCGATTATTGAAATCATTGATTCAACATTCTCCTTTGTTATCACTCCGGCAAGTCCTTTCTGCGACTGAAATATTTCAGCAATCCTTGATTCGATATCCTCAATTGTTTCCAGACCTCCCTGAACATTCCTGAATCTGTTATTTATTGCCTGAAGATAATCGCGGAGTATCCTGAAAGCCTCGTCGTCAATCTGAAACAGAGCCCCGGCCAGGTTTATATTAATTGTCTTATCCATTATTGTCAGTTTTATTTAGTTAATAATAGGTTACCTGGTTCTGATCAGATTGACTGATTCAACAAGTTCCTGCCACGATTTATCAAGATCGGCCAGGTATGTTCGACCTTCACCGGTAAGTTCATAATATTTTCTTGGCGGACCCTGTTGCGATTCCTCCCAGCGGTAGCTTAGCAATCCGGCATTTTTTTGTCTTGTGAGAAGTGGATAAAGAGTTCCTTCAACTACAATTACCTCCGCCTCTTTTAGTTCCTTGATTATGTCACTTGCGTAGCAGGAATTCCTGGATAAAACCGAAAGGATGCAATATTCCAGAATCCCTTTCCGCATCTGTGCTTTGTTATTTTCTAAATCCATGATATGCAGTATTAATATTTTAACTTCAAATATTTATTATTCACTGTCAGTTATATCTTTAGGTTTCTTCTTACATTGTCAACTTCTTTTTTTACAGAATCTTTGATGTTGTGAATATTTACAGGATTCCCTTTCATCTCAATTTTCTGTGCTGTTGTTTTTGCTTCAGGAAGAACAATGTATAATATAAGGTAGACCAGGGCGCCAATTCCACCTGCCATTATCAGAACGACAAAAATGATCCTTAAGATTACAGGGTCTATATCCCAGTAAGCTCCCATCCCTGAGCAGACACCACCGATAACCCTGTGTTCCGTATCACGGTACATCCGGTGATAACCAGGTGATGAAAATTTGTCGCGGGCCGATGGTCCGTCGCCGTCGGAGATATCCTCGGGAGCTCCTAGAACTGAGATAGCCTGACGGACATCCTCAATGTTTATTACCTGTTTGTAGGTCGTAATCTTTGTACGGAAAAGTTCTGCCATACGTGTTTCAATGTCCGACAAAATCTCTGAAGAACTCTCTTCTCCTGCAAAATGAACTTCAAGATTCTTCAGGTATCTCTTTAGTTCGGTATACGCATCTTCGTCTATATTGAACGAATAGCCTCCGAGATTAATACTTACTGTAATTTTCATAGTTGATTTAATTATTTACTACTGTTCAATGCATATAACATTTCAATGCAAAGATATATATAAATAATTATACTATGCAATACCTAGTACTAAAATTATTTGATTATTTTTAAGATAAAAAAGTAATCATAAGCATAGATGAGGTTCTGTTAACGATTAAAAAACAGTTTTTCGCATGGTTTAAATTTTAGAAAAGGATTAATGTATTTTAGTATTTTCTATATTTATCAAAATATTATTTCAGAATGGGAAAGAAATACAAATGGGGCATACTTGCCCCTGGAAAAATGTCGGCAAAGTTTACAAGAGGATTGAAATTGCTTGATAATGTTGAATTATATGCTGTTGGATCGCGTGATATTGAACGGGCAAAACAATTTGCTGATGAATTTGGTTTTAAGAAGTATTATGGCAGCTACGAGGAACTTGTATCGGATCCTGAACTGGAGATTGTTTATATTGCCTCACCACATTCGCGCCATTATGAGCATACATTGCTATGCCTTAAGAATAAAAAAGCAGTATTATGCGAAAAGGCATTTGCGTTAAACAGCCGGGAAGTTGAAGAAATGATTAATGAAGCAGCAAAGCAGAAAGTATTTCTTATGGAAGCACTTTGGCCTCCTTTTCAGCCCATGTACAGGAAGACGAAAGAGATACTTCAAAGCGGGGTGGTTGGGAAAGTATTACATCTGGATGCAAGGTTTTCATTCCAGGCTCCATATGATCCGTCAGACAGAAAATTCAACCTGACCCTTGGCGGAGGTTCCCTTCTTGATATAGGAATCTATGCTGTGATTGATGCATTATGGTTTATGGGTGTTCCCGATGAGGTAATTGCAAAAGCTTCTTTTACTGAGACGGGTTCGGAACATTCTATCAGTATCATATTTGGGTATGACGGCGGCAGGATGGCTACTCTCTACAGCTCATTCCGGACAGCAGCCGGCATTGGATGCGACCTTTTGTGTGAGAATGGCAACCTTTCATTCTCTCGTCAGCGCGATATGTCACAACGCCTTAATGTTTCTATTAACGGTAAAGAAAATAAGGAATACTCACTTTTGCCTGAAGGAATGGGCTACCAGTTCGAAGCACAAGAAGTTATGAATTGTATTGACAAAGGAAAAACTCAAAGTGATACAGTTCCTCACTCATTCAGCCTCGACCTTATGAAAACACTTGACAGGATAAGAAAAGCAGCTGGCATCGATTTTCCGTGAAAAACTCAGAGTAACCCCGTGTTTAAAAAAGACGAACTTTAATGTCAAAACAATACTCAGATTTATCCGCAGAAGGTGCTTTTTACAGGAAGAAACTTCTTCTGAGCATGATCATTCCGGGGATCTTTGTTTTCTTTATGTGGCTGGTTAAGATTATCGAAATACTATTTGAATTAGATCTGTCAGGCTTTGGAATTTTTCCTATGACAGTGAAGGGATTACCAGGGATATTATTCTCTCCATTCATACATGCTGATTTTAACCATCTGTTTAATAATTCATTGCCTCTGTTTTTTCTTTCAGTAGCTCTGTTCTACTTTTATTCAGAAGTTGCATTGAAAGTTTTTATATGGACATTTTTCTTCACCGGCATACTGGTATGGATCGCGGGGAGAAGTGCCTGGCATATTGGTGCGAGCGGAATAGTTTATGGTCTTGCTTCGTTCCTCTTCTTTAGTGGTATAATACGCAGATATTTCCGGCTGATTGCATTATCACTTCTTATAGTTTTCCTGTACGGGTCAATGGTTTGGGGATTGTTCCCCGGAGTGTATAAAAATGTTTCGTGGGAATCGCATATGCTGGGATTTTTTTCAGGTGTTGTTCTGGCTATATTGTACAGAAACGAAGGCCCTCAGAGACCTGTATATGAATGGATGGAAGAAGAGGAAGAGGAAGCGGAGGATGGAGGAAAAAGAGAAGAGGAAGCCAGGGGAGAAGATGAAGTGGAGAAAGGAAGACTGGGAGATTGAGGCACGAAGCGAAGCTCTGCAAAGCGGGAAAGATGCTAAACATTACCGTGTAACTACGCGGAAATATGTGGTTAAAAATTGCAAAACATAAAACTATATTAACCTAATCAGGACATTTGGCAATGGCAGATCTATCAATAATCATTGTAAGTTACAAAGGATGGGAGCGTCTTATTAAATGTCTTGAAGCACTTGCCTCTTTCACCGGAAAAAATTTTACCATGGAAGTGATTGTTGTAGATAACAAATCTGAAGATGGTACAATACTTGAAATTGAACACCGGTTTGCCCGGTTCAGATTCATTCACAATAAGATTAACGGAGGTTTTGCCAATGGGTGTAACCTTGGAGGGAGCAGCGCCTCAGGGAACTTTCTGCTGTTTCTTAATCCCGATACTGTTGCAACAGAATCTGAGATTGAAAAACTGATTGACGCTGCCAAAAAAAATCCTTCTTTTACGATTTTATCATGCAGGCAGGTTAACGAAAGGGGAAAAGAGTGCATTGTTTCAGGACCTTTTCCTCAGATTTATAATCTTACAGGATTACTGAGGGCTATGTTTAAAAAACGTAAGCCATTGTTCATTAATGAAGGATCCAACAAAGCTGAAGATATCATTATCCCTGACTGGATATCAGGATCTGTTGTCCTGATGCGAAAAGAGACTTTTCAGAAACTTCATGGATTTGACGAAGATTTCTGGATGTATTATGAAGATGTTGATATCTGTCTCCGCGCAAAAATTATCGGGGGTGAAGTCGGATTATGCAGGAATATTACTATTGAACATAATCATGGCGGTAGTTCCAGGATAAATCTGAGAACGGCCTCTCTGACCAAAGCCGAAGTAATCATTTCAAGACATGTTTACATTAGCAAACACAAAACAGGAGCAGAGAGATATCTAATACAGACATTTCTGGTTGTTAATAATCTCATTACGGGAGGCATAATGGCAATTTTAGGGATGCCGCTGTTTTTCGTTCCGAAAGTGTTTAGCCGCACTTTAATATTTCTCAGAGTATTAAAATATTATATTATTTCTGCTTTCAGACTTTCGTGGATTAGCAAAAGATCTGTAAATTATCGTAACTAGTTTACAGGATACTTTCATCATTTCTCATTTCTAAATATCCATCAGTTTTCAGATTGGGAAAAAAGGAGAAACCTGAGATTTTATGCCTGAGCTTATGTCAGAAAACATAAAATTGTTGAAAAATTCAGATGCTGACATTCATATAAAGAGCTAAAGTTTTAAACGAAGTATTGAAATTGTAATTTTTGATGTTGGGTATAAGAAGCAGATTATCAATTTGAAACAAATCGTTTAATTGCAACAATAATATAGCTTGTTTAGTTAATCAGAATATCCGGAAGATATTTATCCCGTTTGTTGACAAAGTCAGGCAAATTGTTACCTTTAAACCGAAATTTACTGTAAACCTGATAATACTTTTTACGTATGAATGACAAACCTGTAGCTGTAATTACAGGTGCCAGCAGAGGAATAGGCAGGTCAATTGCAATTGCTTTAGCCGCCGAAGGCTATGATATTGCCGCCATAGCCCGTTCTGTTGACAGTGCAGGAATGGAAAACCTTGGTCCGGAAGTAGAAAAAAAAGGTGGCCAGTTCTTTCCTATCGGTCTTGATATATCCTGTACTGCATGTCATAAAGAAGTTGTAATGAATATTCTTGAGCGGTACGGCAGGATAGATGTACTAATTAATAATGCAGGTGTTTCTCCTCTTCAACGTGATGATATTCTGATTATGACGGAGGAGAGCTATGACAGAGTGATGAATATTAATCTCAAAGGTCCTGTATTTTTTGCGCAGAAAATTGCAAAGGAAATGATCTGGCTTAAACCCCAGTTAAACAATTATAATCCTGTTATAGTTTTTATTACATCGGTTTCATCTATGCGATCGTCCACCAACAGGGCAGAGTACTGCATCTCGAAAGCAGGCCTCAGTATGGCGTCGACCGTTTTCGCCGACAGGTTATCTAAAGATGGAATCCTTGTTTTCGAAGTTCGTCCGGGTATTATTCAGACCGATATGACAGCAAAAATTAAAGATAAGTATGATAAACTTATCAGTGAAGGTCTTGTTCCACAAAAAAGATGGGGATTCCCCGATGACATTGGTAAGGCAGTTGCTTCAATATCAAGAGGTGACTGGAATTTCTCTACCGGTATGGTATTCGAGATCAGCGGTGGGTTGAATATAAGCAAACTCTGATATTGCTCTTGATTTCCATTGAATCAACCTATTAATTAAAATTATTAACAAAGATTGAACAAAACTTTAATTTCTGTTGTTTAATTGAGAATTTAAACCTAATCAGAAATGAAGAGACTATTGTTATTTTTTACATTGGCATGTTTGTTCGTACTTAGTTCAAATGCTCAGAATAAATTAACTGCCGATACAACAAAAACCCAATTATTATGGCTGGGAGAAAAAGTCATGGGACAGCACACCGGATCAATTCACTTACAATCCGGATGGCTCAACTGGCAGGATAATAAGATTCAATCCGGTGAGTTCGAGATCGATATGGCATCACTTAAGGAAAGTGAAAGAAATAAACAGTTTGAGGGCCATCTGAAATCCGACGATTTTTTCGGAGTTCAAACGTTCCCCACATCAAAATTAACTATTACCGGTAGTACTCCATTTGACAAGGGAAGCGGCGTTGTTACAGGAACACTGACAATTAAAGGAGTTACAAACCCGATTGAGTTCAAAGCCACAACTCAGAAAAAAGATGACGGAGTTTGGTTTTTTGCCAATATTGTCATTGACAGAACCAAGTATAATGTAAAATACGGATCAGGTTCATTCTTCGATAACCTGGGCGACAAAACAATTTATGATGAGTTTAAACTGAAAGTTAATCTTCTGGTTAAGTAATAACCCTCAATACAATATTTTATCCTTATTTTTTCCCGCGGGTAACTATTTCCAGGAGACCGGTAATATCCGCGGGATTTTTTTTTGGTTAAGGTTTGGTAAAGTCAGAAATCATAACAATATTGTATTGCCTAAACAATATTACTTATGACAAACGATTCAGCCTCTGCAGAAAAGAGTCAAAAATTAGTTACTCAGGGTTTCCTCATACCATTTATTCTTATAACAAGTCTGTTTTTCCTTTGGGGTGTAGCCCACGGCATGCTGGATACCCTGAATAAGCATTTTCAGGATATGCTTCATATGTCGAAAGCACAGTCCGGCATGATTCAGTTTTCAGTCTATATGGCTTATTTTGGAATGGCATTACCGGCCGGGTATTTTATGAAACGGTTTGGCTACAAAAGAGGTATAATACTTGGGTTATCGCTTTTTGCATGCGGCGCATTCCTTATAGCTGCCACAACATCATTTGAATCGTTCTGGATATTTCTTATTTGCCTGTTCGTTATGGGATGTGGCCTGGCAACTCTTGAAACAGCTGCAAATCCTTATACTACAAAACTCGGACCTAAAGAATCGGCCGAACGTCGCATAAATTTTTCTCAGTCATTCAATGGACTTGCCTGGGTAGTGGGTCCTCTTATCGGACTATTTATATATGGTAGGAGCAGTGGAGTTGCTGGAGAAAAGCTTAGTTCCATGATTTTGCCATACTCAGTCATTGGGGGAATTGTGTTACTCGTGGCGATCTTATTTATTTTAACCAAATTGCCTGAAATTAAAGAAGAAGAAATTGATGATCATGCCTCAGCCGAAGGAATATCAATGGGTAAACCGCTTATTAAACAAAGGCATTTTGTTTTAGGTGTAGTTGCGCAGTTTTGTTATGTAGCTGCACAGACAGGAGTCTTTAGTTACCTTATTAATTTTGTTACTGACGTAAACCAGACACCACATTTTGATGTTGCCAGCGGACCATATTTCCTCTCAATTGGCTTTGCTCTTTTTATGATTGGAAGAATGTCGGGTAGCTTCCTGATGCGATATTTCAAACCAACAAGACTACTGGCCTTGTACGCCCTGATGTGTTGCTTGCTATTGCCTGCTGTAAGCATTGGAGCAGGATGGATTTCACTTATAGCTCTTTACGGAGTTTTCTTTTTTATGTCGATTATGTTTCCGACTATTTTTGCTCTTGGTATACGAGATCTTGGACCAAAAACAAAGAAAGCCTCCTCTTTTTTAGTGATGTCTATCGTAGGGGGAGCATTATTTCCGCCTATTATGGGTCTGATTGCCGATAAGTACAATATGTCAGTAGGATTTTTTGCACCAATCCCGTTTTTCGCTTTTATACTTTATTATGCGTTGAAAGGCAGTTCAGTAAAAAATTAGTCTTATGATTTTGTAAAAATTGATTTCGCCCACTACGGGGCTTGATATTATTGTGGTAGCTCTAACATTGGGCTTTGCCCAACGTTATCATATATAAGGCCTGCGGCCTTTTTTCATCATACAAAGTTTCTTTAAGCCCCCTGTGATCCTCAAGGGCATTGACATCCCGAGTCCATATACAATTTTGCACACAAGGTATTATTACAATTATGTATGTATCAGATAATGTTATACATATGGATTGTTGTTAATTGTAAACAGAACTATCAAAAACAGTGGGGTGATTGCTGGTTATGCTCCTGCAAATTCAGCTGCTAAAATGAATCCGGTTGAAGCGATGGGCTTTTCATTCTGAAATTAACATATTATCCTCTGATTTTTAATATTTTTACTTTATTGATATAATAGTAACCCAATTATGATGTTTGAATCTAAAAGGAAAATTAAGGAAAGACTTATAGAATCCTTTGGGAAAGCAAAAACTGATGCTTTCGACTTTGAATCCATTGAAAAGTATTTTAGAAATAAAGATCAGACCGATGTTTTTCAGGTTTTATCAGACAAAACTTGCAATGATTTAGATTTTAATGAATTATTTACGTTTATCGATAGAACAACATCAAAAGTGGGACAGCAATTTCTATATAATACATTAAGGTCAATTCCATCAGATAATGACAAATTTATTGTACAAGAGAAATTTATTGAGCAGATAATAAAAGATTCAAACCTGAGACTAAAACTTCAAATTCATTTAAACAATTTAACAAGAGACAGTACTTATTTTATTACGTCATTATTTCAGGATGAACATATTAATAAACCAAAGTGGTTTTTTGTCATTCCACTTTTATCCCTTACAAGTTTGTTGTCGATATTATTGTTACCATTTACTCCACAATTTTTGTTTGTTTTACTTGGGGTGACTATTATTAATTTGGCAATACATTTCTGGAATAAACGTAACCTCAACGAGTATTTAGGATCAATACCTCAGTTGTTAAAACTAAACATGGTTGCGAAGGAGCTTTTAAAATTTAATTTACCTGCGCTGATAAGCTCTGATTTAACTGAATCAATAAAAATAATTGACAAGGTAAAAAATCGAATGGCATTTTTTAAACTGGAGGCCAAGTTCCAAAGTGATGCAGGGATTGCTTTTTGGAGTATGCTTGAACTTGTAAAAGCTCTGTTTTTATTGGAACCATTATTACTTTTTGGAGTATTAAAGCAATTGGATACTAAAAGGAAAGAAATTGAAAAAGTGTTTTCTTTCGTGGGGTATATTGACTCCTTAATTTCAATAGCTTCTTTAAGACAAGGACTTACCCAATTCTGTTTCCCCGACATAAAGGACAAAGGCAAAAATTTGGAAGTTACAGAAATGTATCATCCGTTAATTGTTAATTGTGTACCTAACACTATTCAGGTTGTCAATAAATCGATTCTTCTGACTGGATCAAACATGTCCGGTAAAACATCTTTCATCCGTACTATTGGACTCAATACAATAACTGGACTAACAATTAACACCTGCTTTGCAAAGCGATTTTCTCTATCAAGGTTAAAAATATATTCTGCCATAAGGATAAGTGATGATTTAATGAATGATAAAAGCTATTATTTTGAAGAGGTGCAGACAATAAAACAAATGATAGAAAAAAGTCAAATGCCAGAATCCAATTTGTTTTTGCTGGATGAGATTTTCAAAGGGACAAATACAATCGAAAGAATATCTGCAGGAAAAGCAGTTCTGTCATTTTTGAATAACCTGAATAGTGTTGTTTTTGTATCGACTCATGACATTGAATTAGCAGACATGTTGATAGATACTTATGAGCTATACCATTTTAGTGAGCAAGTCGATAACAAAACTGTAGATTTTGATTTCAAGCTAAAAAGGGGTAAGCTAAAAAACAGAAATGCAATCCGGATTCTTGAAATAAATGATTACCCGGAGGAGATCATTATTGAAGCAATTAATATATCAAAAGAATTGGATAAGATTTTTATTGTAAATAAGCCTGGATAGTTAATTCAAGACAATAAAAAAGCGCATTCAATCATTATATGATCGTTTGCGCTTTTATTGATGCTCCCCAGGCTGGACTCGAACCAGCGACCCTCTGATTAACAGTCAGATGCTCTAACCAACTGAGCTACTGAGGATTATATTGTTTATTTCCAGTCTGCTCAGGAAGTCCGGATTATTATCCCATAATTAAGGAACCTTACTTTCCGGATGAGCTAAGTTGGAATATTATTGAAAGAACATGCTTTATTTTAGCAGGCCAAAAGTAAGGGCTTTTAGTGAATTAAGCAATATCTTTGAAAAAATATTTTAAAATGAACACCACATGTTTGAATAAGTATATCCTAATGAACATAATTTCAACAACATGCAGGCTTAATTACACCTTAAAAATCAAAATTATATTATGATGAAGAAAATCCTTGGCATTGGCAATGCGCTTGTCGATGTAATGACTATAATAAATGATGACAATATTCTGGATAAGTTCGCTTTGCCAAAAGGAAGCATGCAGCTGGTTGATAAAGAAAAATCTGAAATGATAAAAACAGAAACGCTTAGCTTTAACAGGACCATGGCTTCGGGAGGATCAGCAGCAAACACTATTCATGGACTTGCAATGCTTGGGTTGAAGACAGGATTTATTGGATCGATAGGTAAGGATGAACTTGGGGATTTTTTTGAAAATGACATGAAATATGCCGGAATAAACACAATGCTTAGAAGACGAAATTCAGTTACCGGGACTGCCATAGCAATTATTTCTCCTGATTCCGAACGGACTTTTGCAACTCATCTTGGAGCTGCAGTTGAACTGGAGGCTGATGACCTTAATAGCGGGTATTTCAATGGGTACGATATCCTGTATCTCGAGGGTTACCTTATTTTCAATAAACCACTTGTTGAAGCAGCATGCCGTATAGCTAAAGATAAGAATATGAAGATTGCCCTGGATCTTGCCAGTTATAATGTTGTAGATGCCAGACTTGCTGACTTTAAGGAGATAGTTGATAAGTATGTAGATATAGTTTTTGCAAATGAAGAGGAGGCAAGATCATTCACCGGATTGGAGCCGGAAGAAGCTTTAAATTTTATTTCACAAATCTGCGAGGTAGCAATTATTAAGGTAGGCGGCGAAGGTTCCTGGATTAAGAAGGGCGATGAGATAATTAAAATCGGAACTGCTAAAGTGAACCTGAAGGACACTACAGGCGCAGGAGACCTCTACGCATCGGGATTCCTGTACGGATATGCAAGGAATGAGAATCTTGAGATCTGCGGGGAATATGGGTCAATACTTGCTGGTCATGTCATCGAAATAGTGGGAGCCAGGATGGATGAGTCAAGATTCAGCTTGATAAGATCCGCAATCGAATCACGGTAACTATCGGGAACGGATTCTGAAATCTTAAATGAATTTTAATTAATTTATAAAATCAGATTACTATGGCTTACACACCTTCAGAAAACCGTTACGAGTCGATGTTATACAGACGTTGCGGTAAAAGCGGCATCAGATTGCCTGAAATTTCATTGGGCCTATGGCATAATTTTGGTGGCGTAGATGTTTTTGAGAATTACAGGAAAATACTTTGGAGAGCATTTGATTCAGGTATTACCCATTTCGATCTTGCAAATAACTATGGCCCTCCGCCGGGATCTGCTGAAGAAAACTTTGGTATTATCATGAAGAAGGATTTTAGCAGCCTCAGGGATGAACTTATTATCTCCACTAAAGCCGGATGGGGAATGTGGCCGGGCCCCTATGGCGATTTCGGATCAAGGAAATATTTGATTGCCAGTCTTGATCAGAGCCTAAAAAGAATGAAGCTGGATTATGTGGATATATTCTATTCTCATCGTCCCGATCCTGAAACTCCACTGGAAGAGACAATGGGGGCGCTGGCTCAGGCCGTTCATCAGGGGAAGGCGTTATATGCAGGAATATCAAGTTATCCGGCTGATCTCACAAAAAAAGCCTCAGAAATTCTCAAAGGAATGGGAGTTAATTGCCTTATTCATCAGCCTAAGTACTCAATGTTTGAGAGGTGGGTTGAAGAAGGAACAGGCCGCAATCCCTCCCTGCTTGACGTGCTTGAAGAGACCGGCATTGGATGCATACCTTTTTCACCACTTGCGCAGGGATTGCTCACAAACAGGTATCTGAAAGGTATCCCAAAAGATTCAAGAGCGTCAAAACCGAATGGGTTTCTTAAAGTTGAGGATGTAACAGATCAGAGAATTTCAAAAGCCGGAAAACTTAATGAAATAGCTTCAGGCCGGAACCAGTCACTTGCACAGATGGCAATTGCCTGGTTGTTGAAGGACCCTAGGATTACTTCTGTTCTTATTGGTGTAAGCAGTGTAGAACAACTTGATGACAATCTGAAAACCCTGAAGAATCTTTCTTTCAGTGAGGAAGAACTGAAAAAGATAGAGTTAATTCTAAATAATAAATAGTTTAACGAAGTTATAGAGTTTTAGAAGAAATGGAGGGTCGCGACCCTCCATTTCAGTACTTTGGTAATGTCCATCCGTTATGGTATTCAGGAACAATTAGCTTGTTGGGGGCGCTTGTAGTAAACGATTGTTTTGAATCGTCCCACGATACTTTTTCCCCGGTACGGAATGCAACATTACCCATCTGGGCAACAAGTGCGACATTCCTCCCGATATCTATTCCTGCATTTAATTTCTGAGGTGTATTGTTCTTAATGCAATCAATGAAATTCTTAGTGTGAATATCCAGACCGTTCCCGACATTCTTCTGAACAGGTATTGCTTCTAATCTTGTTTTCTCAGGCACTACTTCCCATCCATTACGGTCAAGTACCAGAGTTCCGTTTTCACCTATATATGACATACCGTGAGGTCTTTTCCAGTTACCCAGGCCAATTCCGATTGTGTGTTCCCATATCATTGTGAAATCCTTGAAATCATAAACAGCGGTCATTGTATCAGGTGTTACCATGTCGTCGTCAGGGAAGGCGTATTTTCCACCAATTGCCATAACCGATGCCGGAATGGTTTTTCCCATACCATATAATATATAATCAATCAGATGAACTCCCCAGTCAGTCATCAGACCGTTGCCATACTCCCAGTACCAGCGCCATGTAAAGTGGAAACGATTCTTGTTGAAAGGGCGCTTCGGGGCGGGCCCCAGCCACATATCATAATCAACTCCTTCAGGAACCGGGGAGTCGGCCACCTTTGGAACAGCTCCCTTCCAGTCAACATACGACCATGCCTTGCAGGTACGGATTCGCCCAAGTTTACCGGATTTCACATAGTTAATTGCATCGACAAAATGTGGCTGGCTTCTTTGCCACTGACCTACCTGAACAATTTTACCATGCTTCTGAACGGCTTTTTGCATAATGTTGATCTCAGCAATTGAGTTACCGATAGGTTTTTCAACATAAACATGTTTGCCTGCTTCGAGCGCAGCAACAAATATGAGACAATGCCAGTGATCAGGTGTTCCAATTATCACAGCATCAATATTCTTGTCTTCAAGCATTTTACGATAATCAACATATAGCTTTGGTTTTTGGAATCCAAGTTTTATAAGATCATTTGTCCGGTTGGTGAGCACATTGCGATCAATGTCGCACATTGCCAGGCATTCAACTTCAGGATTCTTCAGTAATGATGTAAGATCTGCGAATCCCTGACTATTTGCACCGATCAGGCCTACCCTGATCTTATCGGCAGGAGCAACACCAGTCCTTGCTTTTAACAAAGTATCTAAAGGTAAAACGCTACCTGCAGCCAGAACGGATGCAGTCTTTATGAAATCTCGGCGTGTAGTACTCATACTTATCTGATTTTATATTAATAAGATTAGCAAAGTAAGACATAAATTCAAAATGATCATTCCGGCAACTATTAATAATCGTTAAAAACAGAGAGCCGCTCAATCTGGGCGGCTCTGTAATTATGATTTAACAGGAATTATTTAGCCGGTTTGAAAATAAGATCAACAACATCAGCTTTATTGAACATCAGTCCGGCAATCTTTTTAATGTCTTTAATTGTGAAAGCCTTTAATATACTTTCATAATTTGCCGGGTCATCAGAGTTAATTCCGTAGCTGTAATATCTGCTTAAGATGCCTAACCAGTATGCATTATGCATTTTAGATTCCTCCCTGGTTTTAAGCATATTACTTACTGCTTTATCAAGATTTTCCTGTGTCGGTCCATTTTTTACCAGGTTATCGAGTTCGTGGTAAATAATTGCTTTCAATTCATTTGCCCGAGCCGGATCACAATCAAAAGTTATCATGCCTTCAGCAATCTGAGTTGGCCTTTTTTGTTCTGATAAAGATACCCCTACACCATAAGTACCTCCCTTGTCTTCTCTGACTTTTTCAGTATACACAAGATCGAGAATTCCTTTAATCACCTCTAATCCAAGGTAATTATAGGGGTTATATTTCATACCTTCTGCAAATGAGATAAAGACGGTTGCTTTTGGAATTGTAAGTGACAGAGAAATTTCCCGGGTAATCTTACCTTTTGGTTGTTCAACTTTTCTGTCGATCCAGGTTTCTGTCCGACCGGCTGAAGGAATGGAACCGATATACTTTTCAACCAAAGGAATAACTGTTTCCTGCCCGACATTTCCTACTATAAAAAAGGTAAACTCATCAGCGCTGTTGAACCTGTCAGTATATATTTTCCGTATATCATCAAGGGTGATTTTACTTATTGTTTCCTTTGAAAGGATTGGTGTTCTCGGGTTATACCCTGTAGTTATTAATGAAATGCTGTCGCTCTTTATCTTATTGGGATCTTTTTCCATATTGCCAATCATTCCTGCAAATCGTCCGATGATTGCATCGTGTGCTACTTTATCGAATCTTGGACGTGCAAAACGGAGGTAAAGGAGTTGCATCATTGTTTCAAAATCCTTTGGAGTTGATGATCCGTTTACCGATTCGGCCGTTTCACTCAGAACTACTGTTACACTTGCTTTTTTCCCAGCCAGCATTTTTTGCAGTGTTACATTATCATAATCGCCAGCCCCATACATTGGCACTATAGCCGAAATAAGGTTTGCCGGAAGAACAAGATTATTATCGAGTTTGGAAATACCGCCGAAGCTGAATGCAGAAAGAATGATATTATCCTTTTCATAATCAGCTTTTTTATAAATCACTTTTGCATTATTCCCCAGGGTCCATTCTACAGCATCAAATTGAGGGAGAGGAACCGTTTTAACTATTTTGGCTCCCTTCAGATCTTCTGTTATTAATGATTCTCCCGGAGTCTTATCTTCATAAGGCGTAAGCTGTGAGTTTTTCACGCGGATAATAATATCAAGAGCCTCCTGTTCCGTTAAATGTTTAATATCAGTTCCTTCAAGTCCCTGTACAACAATTGTTCTGTTCTCATCAATCATAACATCCCTGAATTTTGCAGAAACCTCCTCAAGGGTAATGCCTTCAATTACCTGTTTAAGAAATTCATAATCGAAATCGATTGATGTAAGCGGCTCACCGGTTAGAAAGTAGTTCTGAATTCCCCCAACATAGGAATCATTGTCAATTTTATCTTTCTGTTTAAAGTTGTTCTCAAAGGAAGAAAGCATTGTGGCTTTTGCTCTTTTTAGTTCACCGCCGGTGAACCCAAAACGATGGGCCCTTTCTGCTTCAGTATATATACTTTCAAGTGCTGTTGCTTCTTCATTTTTACGGGCAGTAGCATCTATTGTGAATGCATTGTATTCCCTGGCATAATAAGGATCGAATGATACAGAACCTCTTACAAAGGGAGGATTTTCTTTTTGTAATAATTCACCTATCCTGGTATTTATTATTGCATTCATGAGGGAAATAACGTGGTTTTCGCGTACATAATTCAGGTTTTTGTCTTTTGGCTGAACAGCCTTTTCCAATGTAATAATTGAAACTGAAGTTTGCGGTGCTTCTTTATCCTGAGCAAGAACAAAGTTGGTTTCTTTGTGGTAAGGAACCTCTACAGGGTTTCGGGGAGCGGGATTTTCAACAACAGGAATTGATGAGAATAATTCCTTGATTTTACCTTCCACTTCATCAACATTAATATCACCCACGATTGCAATGGACTGAAGATCGGTGCGATACCATTTATGATAGTAATCGCGTAAAGTGTTGTAGGAGAAATTTTTAATAATATCAATATTCCCGATAATATCTCTTTCAGCATATTTCGAACCTTTCAGGACGACAGGAATTACCTGGAAAATCATTCTTCTGCTTGCATTCTTGCTTGTCCTCCATTCTTCTCCGATAACTCCGCGTTCGAGATCAATTTCTTTATCGGTAAGTAATAGAAAGTGCGACCAGTCATTAAGGATCAGCAAACATGAATCAACAAGTTTCGGAGCATCAACAGGAACGTTAGTAAGATTATAGACAGTCTCGTCAAATCCGGTATACGCATTAATATTACTTCCAAATGCAACACCATGTTTTTCAAGACTGCTTATTATCCCTTTATCAGGGAAATGCTGAGTTCCGTTGAAAGCCATATGTTCAAGAAAATGTGCCAGTCCGTTCTGATCATCATTTTCCAGAATTGCTCCCACATTCTGAATAATGTAAAAGCTGGCCCTTTTTTCGGGTTCCTTATTTTTACGAATGAAATATGTAAGCCCGTTCTTAAGTTTTCCGATCCGGATATCAGGATCAATGGGCGCCGGTTTTGTAAGATCAGTCTGTGCATAAGCACCTGTGAAAAGCAGAAACGCAGCTACGAGTAACAGAGTTGATTTAATTGTTTTCATAGATAGGAATTTGGACTATTAAGAAAATGAATAGGTTTACAGACATCAGAATTGCAGCTTGATGAAATGTAAATTTATAAAACAGAATACTAAAATTCAAATTATTTTTTAAAAAAGACCATGAAGCTCAGCATTAATCTTATCCATTACTTCGCTGAGATGTTCGTTATTATTCGGGAAATTATAATGGTCAGCTTCAATAACAAGAACCTTCCCAAGGTTATATGACTCCATCCAGGCTTCATATCGTTCATTAAGTCTTTTAAGGTAATCTATCCTTATAGAACTCTCATATTCGCGTCCGCGTTTCTGGATCTGGTTAACAAGAGTCGGAACAGAAGCCCTGAGATAAAGAAGCAGATCAGGTGGTTTAACAAGTGAGCTCATCATCTTAAAAAGAGCTGAATAATTATCAAAGTCACGGGTGGACATTAGTCCCATAGAGTGAAGGTTGGGTGCGAAGATATAAGCATCTTCATAAATTGTTCTGTCCTGAACAATTGTCTTATCAGATTTTCTGATTTCAAGTACCTGACTGAAGCGTGAATTGAGAAAGTAAATCTGCAGGTTAAATGACCAGCGTTGCATATCTTCATAAAAGTCATTAAGATATGGATTGTCATCAACATCTTCATAATGAGCCGTCCAGCCATACTGTTTTGCAAGCAGTCCTGCCAGTGTTGTTTTGCCCGATCCGATATTTCCTGCGATAGCTATATGCATGGTTTCAATATTATTTTAACAGATTATAAAATTAGTAAAATTTGATAAAGATTTTAACGTAGAAATGAAATTAGTGACGGTACTCCAAACTTTAGTTCACTCTAAACTTATTTATTTATTCCTGCAATAATATACAGATCCTCAATATATTCCCTTGAGTTAGAAAGCCGGGGTACTTTGTTCTGTCCCCCAAGTTTATTTTTTGACTTTAGCCATTTGTTGAATGTTCCTACAGGCACTGCTCTGAGAACAGGTATCGCGAGGTTCAGATCCTTATGACGTTTAGCTTCATAATCTGAGTTCGCCGATTTAAGCGAGTCGTCAAGGATGCTTATGAACAGGCTAAGGTCACAGGGTTCTTTTTCGAATTCAATAATCCATTCATGCGATCCTTTTGATGAGGTGTTCATGAACACAGGACCGGCAGTATATTCTGAAACTACTGCACCAGTTCCTTTGCAGGCTGATTCAAGTGCCTTGTCAGCATTGTCAACAATGACTTCTTCACCAAATACATTTATGAATTGCTTAGTCCGGCCCGATATTCTGAATCTGTAAGGATCAATACATGTAAAAATTATTGTGTCGCCCATCATATATCGCCATAAGCCACCGTTGGTAGAAATAATAATTGCATAGTTTACATCCTTCTCAACTTCCCCGATTGAGTAGACCGGAGGTGAATCTGAATTGATTTTATCGGCGGGAATGAACTCATAGAAAATTCCATAATCGAGCATCAGCAGCATATCAGTTTTCAGAGGATCATCCTGAATTCCGAAGAATCCTTCTGAAGCATTATATGTTTCCATATAATTCATCCTGTTGCCGTTAACAAGCTTTTTAAATTGTTCGCGGTATGGGGTAAAGCTGATTCCACCATGAAAAAATACTTCAAGATTTGGCCATACATCTATCAGGTTTGATTTTCCGGTATAAGCCAGTATCTGCTTTATTAAAACAAGATACCACGACGGGACCCCTGAAATACTGGTAACATTTTCATTCACACATGATTTTGTTATCAGTTCAAGCTTCTCTTCGAAATCTTCCAGAAGGGCAATCTTCTGCTTTGGGGTTCTTATAATTTCAACCCAGAACGGAGCATTTTCAATAAGTATGGCTGAAAGATCCCCGTACAAAGAATCGTTATTGAATTGATTTATTCTGTGGCTACCACCCAGAGTAAGCGACTTTCCAGAGAAAACCTTTGTTTCGGGATGGAGCATCGTGTAGATAACAAGAATATCCTTTCCGGCTCTGTAGTGACAATCTTCCAGAGCTTCTGTACTCATTGGGATAAACTTGCTTTTTGAAGATGTTGTTCCTGAAGATTTAGCAAACCATTTAATTTCCCCGGGCCAGAGAATGTTGCTTTCTCCATTGCGGAGCCTTTCCACATATGGCATTATGTCCTCGTAAGTCTGAACCGGAAATCGTGATTGATATTCTTTAACAGATGTAATAGATGAATAATTATATTTTTTCCCCCATTCGGTCGATGATGCTTTTGCCAGTAGTTCATATAACGTTTCATCCTGAGTTTCAGAAGGGTATTTTTTAAATAATTCTATCTGATTTATGCGTTTTACATTTAACCAGTTAACGATAGAGGGAATAATAGGCATCTTCTGTTCAATTTGACGACTAAAGATAGATAAAATACATCAGCAGTATCTTTTTTAAATTGAACTGAAAACCTCCTTCAGTACTTCAAGAGAATTTATTTTTTTAAGTCCGGGCAGATGCAGGGAATAGTACCGGACGATTGTTTCAAGAACTTCATTACGCTGGTTTCCGGTAAGTACAATATTGCTTAAAGTGTCATATGATGCTACAAAAAAACCTGCAAGAATCTCAGATATTTCCCCGGTGGCATAATTACCATGAACCGGAGGTACCGGAACAAATCTCCCGTTTGTCATATCAAAAAAAATATCATCGGCATTTGATCTGGGGGAGGGTTCAAATCCAAGGAAACTGCTTAGTCCTGCCAGGAAAGCAATATGGAAGTTAGCATATCCTTCTTTACAGCTGTCAAAATAAACTATTGATTTTTCGATATAGTCGAACATCTCTACATGTGGACTTTCCTCTTTCAAAACAGAAGTCAGAACTTCTCCCAGAAAGATAGCAACAACGCTCTTTTTAATGTTGGAATGAATATCGTAAGGAGAATAGTAAACAGAGAATTCCTTGAGAACCTGCATCTCACGCGATGTTTTGTAGTACATCTCGAGGTCAAGTATGAACATTGGCTGGAACTGTATATTGTGCTTTCCGGCTTTCTTGTTCCTCATTCCTTTAATAAGAAAAGATTGTCTGCCGAATTTTCTGGTATATAATTGTGCAACAATACCTGAGTCGGTATATTTTATCTGATGAAGTATTATTCCCCGGGTTTTCTCAAGCATAATCTAAGATGATTTATTCAAATATAAAATTATTATATTTACTGATCAATCAACTGTGTTATGACAGTAAGAAAGAATGAAGAGCTTGTAAAAAGAATCGCCCGGCTTGCCAAACAGAACCAGGAACTTGAGGAACATATCAAAGTACTGGGAAAGATGAATGAAAAGCTGACCCACGATAATGAGAAGATAAAAGATCTTCTTGAAAAAATATCCCCTGCGGAACTTAAGGAAACCGGGTATGGAGAAAAGAAGGAAGGATCGCTTAAGTTCAATATGGCGACAGTTCTGTTTGCCGATATTCATGGTTTTTCAAAACTTATTGAGGGAATGGATTCATCAGCAGTAATGGATGAGCTTGATGAGATACTGTTTGAGTTTGATGCAATTGTTTCAAGGTATAAAATAGAAAAGATTAAAACAATCGGCGACACTTACATGTGCGCCGGCGGTATTCCTTCCAAAAACATAACCAATCCCATTGATGTAGTGATGGCCGCTATGGAGATGCGTAATTTCCTTGAGCAATTTGAAACAAAAAGAAGAGGCAGCGACACCAGAATTTGGGATCTCAGAATCGGCATTCATACCGGATCGGTAATGGCCTCTGTAACAGGCAAAAAGAAAATCAATTATGACATCAAAGGCGATACAGTAAATACAGCCAGCCGGGTCGAAACTGTTTCTGAGAAGGGAATAATCCTTATCTCTGTTATGACATACGAACTTGTAAAGGAGTTTTTTGACTGTGAGTATTCAGGCAAGCTGCCTGTTAAATATAAAGGAGACCTTCAGATGTACAAAGTGTTAGGTCTTAAACCCGAGTTTTCTCTTAACTCCGAAGGAGTTTTACCTAATGATTCATTCAGGATAAAATTTGGTCTTATACAGTTTACTGACATACAAGAGATTATCCTTGACAAGCTTGAAAAAGACTTGCCGGATCATCTCTATTATCATAATGTAAAACATACTGTCGATGTGGTGACGGAAGTGGAACTTATTGGTTGGGGAGAAGGTTGCTCAGATGATGAGATACTGCTATTGAAAACAGCCGGTTTGTTTCATGATGCCGGACATATAATTGCATATGACAATCATGAGTTTTATAGCACAGAATTAGCCAGGGAGATGCTTCCGAAATTCAACTATTCTTCTAAACAGATCGATTGTATCTGCTCGATTATAATGGCTACCAAACTGCCGCCCAGGCCAACAAATCTCCTGGAGAACATTATTTGCGATTCCGATCTTGACTACCTCGGCAGAAGCGATTTTATCCCTGTTTCTAACACTCTTTATGAAGAGCTGAAAGCGCAGAATAAGATGGGATCACTTAATGACTGGAATAAGATTCAGGTCAAATTCATCTCAGGACATCAGTACTTTACCGGAACTGCAAGAAGCCTGAGGGAAGTAAATAAACAACTCCAGATTGAAAGGATACAGAGCCTGATTACTTAATCACTTTATCACCAGCATTTTAGACACGGCAGACTTAGTACCGTCGCTACTTGAGCAAAAAATCAGGTAAACGCCTGTTGTAACCCGACGGCCATTATACGTTCTCAGATCCCAGGTAGCCTGACCGCCGTCGGACATAGTTTCAAAAACAAGGTTTCCACTGATATCGGTAATCTTTATCTGAGTATCGCGCATTAATCCCGTGATAGTTACATTCCCGGTGTAGTCTTCCCTTACCGGGTTTGGAAATGAATAAACTTTAGAAAATTTTACTGCTCCTGTTGTAGTATTACCCCTGATTGACTGGATACCTTTGGTAGTACCGAACCAGACATCACCGGTCTTATTATCGACCGAAAGACTAACAATAGAATTTGAAAGGACAGGACTGTTTTGTTCTGTATAATTTAAAATGCGTGTTGTTCCTTCAGGAGAAAGAAGATATGCTCCGGAGGTGGCTGTTCCCATCCATTTTCTGTTAGCGCCGTCAACCGCAATTGATGTTATTGTTTCTGTATGCAGAAGGTAATCAGCTTTACCCGAACCGTCATTTCTGGGCACTAAAACCCTGTTGGCTTTAAGGTTTTCTGTAAAGACTTTTTCAGGATTATAATAAACCAGGGGCCCTTCATCAGTGCCTGCCCAAATGTATCCATCCAGATCTTCAGCCAGAGAATACACGATCGGAGATATCGAACCGGATATGTCCTGAACAGTTATCTTTTTAGATCTGTCGTCAGTGAAATTTTCCGGGGTGTTGTTGTCATCGAGAACAAACAGGTTATTTCCCCCTGGCAGTAAGATCCATTTATAGCCATTCTTTGCAATAATGATATCTGCAATCAGGGGAGCGTCTATTGTTACAGGGTTCACAATCCAGCTGCCATCAGGTTTAAGTACTTTAATGCTTCCCGGAACGCCGGTCTGCGTTATCCAGAGGTTCTTATCTTTATCTGTAGCAAGGCCGCATACCTTCACATTGGGCCTCCCCGGAATTGTTGTCTGCAATGGCGAATTAGATCCTGTATATTGCTGAACCAGATTATTGTTTAAGAATTCAAGCAATCCGTCTCCCCAGGTTGACACAAAAAAATGGTTAATGTCATCCGGATCAATCATCGCCCTCATCGCGTCATTAATTGTTCCTGAAGGAACGGAAGTCCAGGTATTGTTTTCATGAATTGATACCTGGAGTGGTTGTGCCAGGTTATTCCCTGATGCATCGGCACCGCCACCGCAGATTATGGTTTTACCATTACGCGAAGTAATGCTATAGGCATTATTTGAAACCGGACCAGGGAGACTTAATATGGAAAAAACTGTCATGTTTTCACCCAGCACAAGGCCTGAATTGGTATCTGCAATCCAGATATTTCCATTATCAACGACTGCCTGGGCGATTTTTGTTTTACCCCATGAATAGGATGAGATAGTATTTTGAAGAGCACCGCTATTATTATAATATTTCACAGATGAGGAAGAAGAAATTGTAAATCCCGTAGTTCCCGGGTCGAAAGAAGTATTATAAACTCCCGGGAAATATGAAAAAAGTGAACTTGCCCCATCAATCATATAAACAGAATCGCCTCCTGAAAGGGGATCTGACAGGTTAACATATAGTTTATTCCCGGAATAGATAATTAAGGTGTATTTCCCGGTAGGATTTGGTAAAGCGTTTATAAGGTTCCAGTTCCCGAAATAGGACAGACCGCGATTAGAAAGATCTGCAGAATAAACACCATTGCCTGTTGCAGCATAAATCACATTGTTCCCGAAGGTTATATCCCATACCTCAGCATTATTTGAACCGGCTCCGGGTCTCCATGTATCGAATATCTCTTTTTTAACAAGGTCTATTACAATAATTCCGAAACTGCATGCCAGGTAAGCATATTTCCCTGATGTACGGATCCGGTTAATCGCTTTATTTCCAGGGATATACTTTCTGTCGATGTCGGGGATATTAAATATAGTATTGTTTTTAACCAGGTCGATATTCGTTGATAAATAGGCGATTATGAGTGTCTTGTTCTCTTCTGACCATGCTATTGAGCCTATCCCGGTTTCTGTAAGACCGTTGATGCGCGACATTTTCCGGAGTTCAGCCAGCTTCTTATTATATACCATTATTGAAGAACCTGTCGATACAATTACGTCTTCTGATCCTATTGCGACACTATTTGCAGTATTATATATAAGGTGATCTGACCATGTTCCAACAGGTGTTTGTCCCTGTAAATTAAACAGTAGCAATATGAACATTAATGTGGCTGCGAGGCTTTTCATCTGAAAATTAAACTATTATCTTTTCAGTTTATTATCAGTTTGAGAGTACTTGTACAAAAACTCTCTGAGTTTTTCAAAAGCACGGGCTCTGTGTGATACTGAGTTTTTTTCGGTTTGATCCATTTCTGCAAATGTTCTGGTTTTACCGTCGGGAATAAAAACCGGGTCATACCCAAACCCTTCATCGCCTCTCTTGTCTTTGATAATTCTGCCTGTGACTATACCTTCAAAAAGGTATTCCTGTTTTTCAAAAATAAGGGCTATGACCGTTCTGAATCTTGCTTTACGGTTTTTATTGTCGCCAAGCAGAGTCAGTACCTTCTCAATATTTGCTGAGGAGTCTTTGCCTTCTCCCGCGAACCTCGCGGAATGAACGCCGGGCAATCCATCCAGACCATCTATTTCCAGACCTGTATCGTCTGCAAATACATTCATACCAGTTGCGTTATACACGTACCTGGCTTTTGAAAGAGCGTTTCCTTCGAGATGAGGTTCGTTTTCAGGAATGTCGTCCAGGATGTGAATATCAGTCAGGCTCAGAAGCGTAAAGCTGTTGCCAAGAATGCTTTTTATTTCCCGTACTTTGTGAGGGTTATTTGATGCAAACACTAATTCCATAAAACAAATATCATTTAGGGTTCAAAAATACTCAAAATTGAGCTTTCCTTTTGACCGGACTTTTTTAAGTGCTACATTTGGATTAATAAAAAGCAAGATAATTGTTTATGTCTTATTTTATCAGGTATAATTTTCTTTTCTGCATAATATTGTTTTCAACTCTCTCGGGAGTTTCTGCAGCTTATCCTGGTTCTGTTCCTCAAGACATCCCATCTCTGCAGTGCATTAACATTAACGGCGATTCAGTTATTTTGGTTCCGGCAAATTTACAGGAGAGGAATCTGTTTTTCAGCCGGAATTTTATTCTTAACCGGAGGGAAAATAATCTGGCATTTGAATTCCATGGATCTGAGAATATCGGGTTTCAGTTTTTTCTAAAAGGATATGACAAAGAATGGACTACCTGGAAACAATTCGGTTTTAAGGAATATACAAATCTTCCGGCAGGCCGCTATTCATTTAATACAAGATTCCGGAGAACGGATAATACGGTAAGAGATTTACCCGTCATCACATTTAAAATACTTCCCCTCTGGTATCTTTCCCCGGTAGCATTGTTTTTTTATTTGGTTTTATTGCTGTTGATAATCTGGGCTTTATATGAGCATCTAGTTCTGCGTTTTGCCCGTAAACAGTATTTACTGGAGCAGATAATAAACAAAAGGACAGAGGACCTTATAATTGAGAAAGAGAAAAGCGAGACATTACTCGCGAATGTTCTTCCTAAAAATACTGCCAGCGAGATAATGGCAAAGGGGAAGGCAACTAAGATCAAATATAATTTTGTTACTGTCCTATTCTCAGATATTCAGGGGTTTACAAAAATAGCCGAAGAAATGAATCCTGAAGTTTTAATAGATGAGCTTGATAAATTCTTCTTTTATTTTGATTCAGTTGTTGAGAAGTTTGGAATTGAAAAGATAAAGACCATCGGGGACGCTTACATGTGTGCCGGCGGAATTCCTGAGAAGAACAGAACCAATCCTGTTGAAGTCATCCTTGCAGCCCTTGAAATGCAGGTATATATGAATAATCTGAAAGAAACATCAGAGATTGAAGGGATGAAATACTGGGACATCAGAATAGGAATTCATACAGGTACTGTAGTAGCCGGAGTTGTCGGGCAGAAGAAATTGTCGTATGATATATGGGGTGATACAGTTAATACTGCAAGCAGAATGGAGTCATCAGGTGAAGCCGGAAAAATAAATATATCGGGAACTACTTACGAATTTGTAAAGGATTTTTTCACTTGCGAGTACCGGGGTAAGATGCCTGTCAAATACAAAGGAGAACTTGAGATGTATTTTGTAAGTGGCATTGTTCCTGAGTTATGTGATGCGAATGGCGCCCCTAACAGAAAGTTTATTATTAAAATGCAGCTGATCAAATTGCAGGACATTGAGGAGATGATAGTAAAGATGTTTGATGATGAAGCTTCACCAAATCTTTATTTCCATAATTCCTCAATGGTAAAGAATATATGTAATCATGTTGAACTTCTTTCAACGTCCGAGAAGCTGTCAGATGAAGAATATGTTCATTTGAAGCTTTCATCAGTATTTCTTCTGACCGGTTTTATTTCTGACTATGAAAAACCAATGGAAGCATCATTAAGACTGGTTGAAGAAATGTTGCCAAAGTATGGTTTCAGTCAGACGGATATTGAATTAACCAGTCAGACAATCAGGAACTCATATACTGATCATCATGATTCATTATCCGATCAGATATTGCATGATGCACTTTATGATTATCTGGGCAGGGTGGATTATCTGAAGCTTACAGAAAAGTTATTAAGGGAGAGAACAGAGTATGGTAAGCATACTGACGCTCAGTCATGGATAGAAGTTCAAAAAAAGCTTCTGTCAGATCATGATTTTCTAACTAATACAGCTAAACTTCTGAGAGGTGTTCCTGTTGAGGAACAGATTGCGGCACTGAATACAAACAAGGAATAATCCAATTTCTATGAGAATAGTACAAAATATAACTTTTAAAAATGTACTTTTACCGATTAATTTTAACAGCCTGAATTATGGAAAATTTCGATTGGAAAAATCTACCATTCGGTTATATTAAAACAGATTATAATATACGTTGTAAGTATAAAGACGGGAAATGGGGAAAGCTTGAAGTTTCTTCTTCAGAATTTATTGACATCCACATAGCAGCCACAGGGTTACATTACGGGCAGGAAGCTTTTGAAGGATTGAAGGCCTATATGGGAAAAGACGGAAAAGTCAGGTTGTTTCGCTGGGAAGATAATGCAAGAAGATTGATTTCTTCAGCTGATGGTGTTAAGATGGCCGCTGTTCCTGTTGAGCTGTTCAAAGAAGCTCTTTTCAAAGTTATTGAATTAAACAAGAAATTCATTCCACCATATGAATCAGGCGCTTCATTGTATATCAGGCCGTTACTTTATGGGAGCGGGCCTGAAGTTGGTGTAAAGCCTGCTTCAGAATATACATTCCTGGTATTTGTTACTCCTGTAGGACCTTATTTCAGAGGCGGTGTAAAACCTGTAAATATGCTGATCTGCAGAGATGTAGACAGAGCTGCCCCAATGGGTACGGGTATCTATAAAGTCGGGGGTAACTATGCAGCCAGCATGCGCGCAATAATTGCTGCACGCGAGGGAGGATATGCAAATACTATTTTTCTTGATGCAAAAGAAAAGAAATATATCGATGAATGCGGACCTGCCAATTTCTTCGGAATTAAGGATAATACATATGTGACGCCAAAATCTGAGTCCATCTTGAATTCAATAACAAATATGAGCCTGATTGAAATTGCTAAAAGCCTGGGAATGAAAACCGAACGCCGGCGTATTCCTGTTGAGGAACTTGCCACATTTACTGAAGCCGGCGCATGTGGCACAGCTGCGGTTATCAGTCCGATTGCTAAAATATTTGATCCGGGAAACAATATGGTATACGACTTTTGCAAGAGTGGATCACCGGGAACTCTCACCATGAAACTCTATGATAAGCTTATAGCAATTCAATATGGTAATGAACCGGATACATTTGGATGGATAACTATTCTGGAATAAGATAAAAGACAACCACCTTCGCTACT
>JANYJP010000042.1 GCA_025358455.1 Bacteroidales bacterium | reverse complement strand
TTATGGTCAATATGAGCGGAAAATCATTCAGAGTAAAAGAAACCAAATTAATGATGGAAAAATGAGCACCAGACTCCCAAAAAAACCGCCTTAGCTCCTTTGAAGAAATGAAGGTACCTTCATTTCTTCAAAGGAGCTAACAACAAACAACAATATTCCTTTTATCTTTACCGAGTGATATATTATTTAACTGAAATGGTGGTATATAATTGAATTGAAATTTACACGAATTTTGGGATTCACAATTTTTCCATTAAAAATATTACTAGAATATCAGTTGGAAAAGCAGGTTGCTTTTACACCAAATTTTTGGGGAATATCTAGCCACCAAGTCTAGAAGCTTAGAGCCTTGTTGGCTAGATGGGAAGGTCACGGTTAACGGGTAGGATTTTAGTGTCTATATAAGTTGTCTAGACGGCGGAGTCCGGGTAGGCAAAGAAGCCGGATACGAACAAATCTTTTAGGAACCCGCTCTGGCAAATGGCTCATTGGAGTAAACAATCCAAGGTGTTTTGTACAGCCCATTAATAAACTCCTTCGTTTGTGGCAGCTTCTTTTGCAGGTAGCTTATAAACTTCCCCCGGAAGACACTGGAAAGGTTCTCTACCCTGAACAAAAACACCTTGCCATTTTCAGAGGTACTCACCTGTTTCCACTTCCCTCTGAAGTTAATTCCACCGCCGGGGGGAATGAAATTGGGGTTTAATTTCCAGGTAATCAGCTTGTTATGCTTTCAGCGCCGCCCTATACCTCTGATCCACCTCCGCCCAATTCACAACATTCCAAAACGCCTCAATATAATCAGGTCTTTTGTTCTGATATTTAAGATAATATGCATGTTCCCAGACATCAAGTGCAAGAAGGGGAGCTCCCTTTACCGGGGAAATATCCATAAGTGTATTATCCTGATTCGGAGTGCTCACAACAGCAAGATTCTTCCCGGAATTCAGATATAACCAGGCCCATCCGCTTCCAAAACGTGTCTTGGCAGCTGTGTTAAACGCTTCTTTGAATTTATCAAATGAGCCAAATGATTTTTCAAGAGCCGCTGACAATTCAGGAGAGGGTCCTTTAGAACCTGTTATGAGGTTATTCCAGAACATTGTATGGTTATAAAATCCTCCGGCATTATTCCGAACAGCATCACTCTGTTTCGATATGGATGTAAAAATTTCTTCTAAAGCCATCCCTTCAAGAGGAGTGCCCTTAACAGCTGCTAAAAAGTTCGTATAATAGGCTCTGTGATGTTTATCATAATGAATTTCCATTGTCCTGGCATCTATATAAGGCTCAAGGGCATTATAGGCATAAGGCAGAGGAGGAAACTCAGGCACCGTGGTCACTCCACCAGATGAAGAACCCTGAGAGCCTTTGCTGCCGGCAAAAAATTCCGGGCCAACATAGGCAGCCGCGGTCACTAACCCGGCTGACTTAAAAAATTTTCTTCGATCCATAATTATAGTTTTATTCATAAACAAACAGTCAGCGAATGTCTTTGTTCATTGGATTAACTGAAATGATACCCTGAATGATGATTTTAAATATTTTTACAGGCCGTCACTTAAATTTTCATACATTTATAGAAGTTAAATGACGTTTATATTTATTGCTTGTAAGCAGGTGATTAAAGATGAAATAAAGTACTCATCCAATCATGATATTAATAAGAGAGTATGAAAAAAATGACAACAATCGGAAGAATTCTGTTTGCAATTCCATTTGCAATTTTCGGGATAAATCATTTTCTGATGACTGACTATTATCTCGGAGTGTTAACTTCATTTATACCCCTGGGAGCATATACCATAATCCTCACCGGGATAATGCTTATTGCAGCAAGCATCAGTATTATATCTAAAAAATTTGTTAAGCTTTCTACAATTTTGCTGGCTGTACTGCTTTTTATATTTATAATCACAATACATATTCCACACCTGCTTCACGACACCGATAAGTCAATTACAATAATAGCACTCTTAAAAGATGTTTCTCTGATGGGAGGTTCACTTATGATCGCCGGTATTTACTCGGAGGAAGAAAAAACAAAAATTTAATATTCCAGGTGCAATAATCTTTACAAAATGCATAGGAAATACATAGATCTGAACCTTTAAAACGAATTATAAGTTTTATAGAACCTACGGGGAAAATTTATACCTTTATAAATCTAATACTTCTAATTTTTACAATGAGTCAAATTAAACTGTTTCCGGCATTATTTTTTTGTCTGATAAGTATTGAATCATTTTCTCAAACGCCTCTGTTTGACCGGCAGATGCAAGTTAGTTTCGATGAGAAACAAGGCCAATTTGTTGCTCTCGACGTAAAACTTGTTAATGAGAATGGCGATACTGTATTGCTAAAGGATGTACTCGATAAACCTGCCATACTGAATCTTGTATATTATGAATGTGCGGGAACATGCAGTCCACTGATGTTTGGGGTCTCTAAATTCATAGATGAAGTAGATCTCAAACCAGGTAAGGACTACGAAGTAATTACAGTCAGCTTCGACCCTTCTGAAAAGATTGATTTGGGAATTAAAAAGAAAGCTGCCTATGTCAATATGATGAAGAATAAGGAGGCAGCAAAAGACTGGCACTTTTTCGTTTCAGACAGCCTGAATATTGCCAAGCTAACCAAATCTGTAGGCTTCAATTATCAGAAGATCAACAATCAGTATGTGCATCCTACCGGGCTGATTGCTCTGGGTCCGAATGGAAAGATTATCCGTTACCTGAGGGGAATTGAATTTCTTCCATTTGATATCAAAATCACTATGGTAGAGGCTGCAAAAGGCAAAATCGGGCCAAGTATTAACCGGTTACTGGCTGTTTGCTATTCATATGATAGTAAAGGTAACCAGTTTGTCTTTAATGTGACCAGAGTCTCTGCAATACTTATCTCGTTTATATTGGTATTAGTATTTATTGTTCTGGCATTCTCCCGTGTAAAAATAAAATCAAGTATCAAAAGATGAGTAGAGAGAATAATACCGTTGAACCCAGCTATCTTGATTATAAAGGGAAATATAAAGGAATATTTTCCTGGATACTCTCAACTGATCATAAAAGAATTGCAATATTATACCTCTTTTCTCTGCTGGCCTTCTTTGCAACCGGAGCCACTCTTGGTTTATTAATGAAATTAGAGCTTATCGCACCGGGCAAAACTATTATGACGGCACAAACTTATAATGCTTTTTTTACTCTCCATGGCATTATAATGATTTTTGCAGTAGTCATTCCCGGGCTGCCTGCGGTATTTGGCAATTTCCTTCTTCCCATCATGATTGGAGCAAAAGATGTTGCTTTCCCCAGGCTTAATCTTCTTTCATGGTATTTTTATGTCGCCGGGGTTACATTGGTTCTGATTTCTCAGTTTACAGGACAAGGTCCTCCGGATACGGGTTGGACATTCTATGCTCCTTACAGTTTCAGAACAACAGGGAATATGCTCCCGGCTGTTTTTGGGGCATTTGTACTTGGGTTTTCATCCATACTCACAGGATTGAATTTTTTAGTGACCATTCACAGGATGCGTGCACCCGGTATGACATGGCTGAAGATGCCCCTGTTTCCCTGGACATTATATGCTACAGGTTGGGTGCAGCTGCTTGCAACTCCAATAATTGGGATCACTTTGTTAATGATAATTGCCGAAAGAACGTTACATATCGGATTTTTCGATCCGACACTCGGTGGAGATCCTCTGCTTTATCAGCATTTGTTCTGGACTTACAGTCATCCGGCAGTATATATTATGATCCTTCCAGCCATGGGGGCAATTTCTGAAATTATACCGACATTCTGTCACAAAACAATATTCGGTTATAAGTTCATTGTTGCTTCCAGCATTGCTATTGCTTTCGTCGGTTATTTTATATGGGGCCATCACATGTTCACCTCCGGGATGAGCGGAACAGCCCTTTATACTTTTTCATTGCTTACATTTCTTGTGGCAATCCCCAGTGCGATAAAAGTATTTAACTGGATAGCTACCATGTATAAAGGCTCAATTGATCTGCAAACTCCATTTTATTGGGCATTAGGGTTCCTCTTTGTATTCATGATCGGAGGATTTACAGGATTAATTCTTGGTTCGCTTGCTACGGATATTCATCTGCATAACACACATTTTGTTGTTTCCCACTTCCATTTTATTGTTTTCGGAGGTACTGGTTTTGCGTTTTTTGGTGCTATGCATTACTGGTATCCAAAAATAACCGGGAAAATGTATGATACCAGATGGGCCAATACGGGTTTAATCATTTTCTTTGCCGGATTTATCACACTTTACGGTGAAATGATTTTCCTTGGAATGAAGGGAATGCCCAGAAGATATTATGATTATGATGAAGTATTTCACACCGGAAATATTTTTTCCTCACTGGGAGCAATCGTGATGTACTTCGGATTAGCTGTAATTATAATTAACCTTATTGCTTCATTAAGGAACGGAGCTAAAGCACCTTCAGATCCCTGGGGCGGCAAGACCCTGGAATGGACTATTCCTTCTCCTCCGCCAGTTGAAAATTTTGATGAAATTCCTGTAATAACCAAAGGACCATATAATTATAAATGAATACGATTTTAGTGACCCATCGAGACGATCTGGCGTCTAAAACCGGGATGTGGTTATTCCTGTTTACTGAAATGCTGTTGTTCGGCGGGCTTTTTATTGTTTACAGTGTTTACAGGTACAGAAATCCGATTGCATTTCATCAGGCAGCACACGAATTGAGTATTATTATCGGTACAATCAATACAATTATTCTCCTCATAAGCAGTACAACAATTGCAATGTCGATAACGGCAATTCAGAAGAAGAATAAAAAACTTGCACTTTTGCTGCTCGGCACTACAATACTTCTCGGCCTGGCTTTTCTTGTAAATAAATACTTTGAATGGGGAGAACATTTTAAAGAGCATATTTATCCGGGATCTGCAGTTCTCGCTTCGCGTGGTCACGGGGATGTGCTGTTCTATGGTCTTTACTTTTTTATGACCGGACTTCATGCCCTTCATATTATTATAGGGCTTATCTTTATTCTGGTTGTTGCAGTGTCAATTTTCAGAGAAAAAATTAACCCTGAAAATTATGTTTTGCTTGAAAACAGCGGTTTGTACTGGCACCTCGTTGACCTCATATGGATCTTTCTCTTTCCATTGTTTTATCTCATTACTTAAACCCGATGCAGGCTATGGAAAATGAAAAAAATCATATAATACCCTATAAAACATTTCTATATGTGTTGGCAGGATTAATTGCACTTACGCTAACCTCTGTAACGCTTACACAAATTTCACTGGGCGCTATGACGGTTACTATTGCCCTCATAATAGCTGCTGTTAAATCCTCGTTCGTTTTGAGCATTTTCATGCATCTTAAATTTGAAAATAAAATGTTTTCAAGAGCAGTTATCGGCGTCATATTGCTATTGAGTGCCGTAATAGCTATAACACTTCTGGACTACCTCAATAGATAATCTGTATGTATTCAACTACCGGAATTGAAGCTTCAAACTATGTGTCAACGTACAATACCGCGTTTTACTTTATTGCCGGGGTATCGTTGTTGCTCCTTATAGGACTTACTATTACAATGCTCTATTTCGTCTTCAGGTATAACAGGAAGAAGAATCCGGTAGCAACACAGATCGAAGGGAATACTGCCCTGGAGATTACCTGGACAGTTATTCCTGTTTTTCTGGCATTGTTTATGTTCCATCTGGGATGGGCAGGCTGGAAGCCTACTGCCAAGCCTCCGAAAGATGCAATGAATATAACAGTTGTTGCAAGAATGTGGAGTTTCCTGTTCATTTATGAAAACGGAAAGCAAAGTCCCGATCTGATAGTGCCTCTGAATACTCCGGTTAAGATAAACCTTGTTTCTATGGATGTGATTCATAGTCTGTTCATTCCTGACTTTAGAATAAAGTCCGATATAATTCCCGGAAGACAAAAATTTATGTGGTTTCTGCCTCAGCTGGAAGGAAAGTATAAAATTTTCTGCGCGGAGTATTGCGGATTGCAGCATTCTTATATGCACTCGACAGTAGATGTTATGACACAGGAAAAGTTCAAAAAATGGTACGCCGAAGCTGCCAAACCTGTTGCTATAACCGGAACCGGACCGGGCGCAGCCGGAGAGGCTATTATGCGATCCCAGGGTTGTTTTGCCTGCCATACCCCTGACGGTACAAAACTGATAGGCCCAAGTTATCTGAACCTCTGGGGATCACAACAGGTCATATTAAGGGATGGGAAGGAAATCACGATTACGGTTGATCCGGATTATATAAAGAGATCTGTTCTTGAGCCAAACGCTGATATTACCAAAGGATTCCCTGCAAACCTGATGCAGAGTTACCGTAGTACCATAACTGATGATGATATCGCGAAAATAATCGAGTACCTTAAAACGCTTAATGACAAATAAAACTTCAACTAAACTTAAGGACTGGCTGGAATTCTCAAAGTTAAAAATTATGATTCCGGTAAGCCTTACAGGTTTCACGGGGTATTTTGCATTCAATCCGCAGTTTTCTTCAGAAATTTTCCTTTTAAGCTTCGGCATTCTTCTCATGGCTGTCTCTGCTTCGGTTCTCAACCAGATCCAGGAGGTAAAATCTGATGGCATGATGATCAGGACAAGCAACCGGCCTCTTCCTGCCAAAAGGATAACTCTTACGGGTGCATTCCTCTTCTTCTTCTTTAATCTTATTACCGGAGTTATAGTTATTTATTATACCGGGAACATAAAAGCGGTAATAATTGGTCTTTTTACGATATTCTGGTATAATGTTATATACACTTATTCCAAAAGGATCACTGCTTTTGCTGTTGTGCCTGGCGCCATTACCGGTGCATTACCTCCTCTTATAGGATGGGTGGCAGCCGGAGGTGGTATATGGGATAAACCTATCGTTTTTATCGAATTTCTGATTTTTATAGGACAGATCCCTCATTTCTGGCTCCTGATTCTGAAATATGGAGAAGACTATAAACAGGCAGGTTTTCCAAGCCTGACAAACATTTTTACCAGATCCCAGATTAAAAGGCTAACCTTTGTCTGGGTGATTTCCTCAGTAGCTGCAGCCCTCTTTCTTTGCTACTTTGAGATCATTCAAAACTCGATAATAATTGTGATTCTCGTGGCAATATCAATTTATGTTATCTGGCAATTTCTTGATTTGCTAAAAATCAGGGCAAGCGGGAATAACTTTGGAAAATACTCCATTGTGCTCGATTTATACTTCCTGCTGGTGCTCTTGCTTCTGATATCAGATAAGATAATTTGAATGTCACAATTGATTTCAGGCATTGAAAGTCAGTGTCATGTTCGACAATCTACTTTGTCTTCCCTCCCGGTATTGTATCTCTTGCCAGCTGAGCTTCTTTTTGCAGCTCTCTGACATACAAGACGAGCTTCCACCTGTCCTCAGTCCTGACCTGGGCGCCATGGGCCATCATAGAGCCAAATCCCAATGTTATTGTATGAAATATCTCCCCGTCCGTTAATTTTGAGGTAGGCACACCTGAGATCTCTCTGGGTTTTAAGGGATACAATCCGCTGATGTAAAGTTGTCCGTCACCTTTTCCCGATGCTCCATGGCAGCCAATACAGAATGTGGTAAAAATTAATTTTCCCCTTTCAAGTACTTCTTCTGTTGGCAAGAACGGGTTAACGAGTTCTAATCCTGCTTTTTTCCTTGAAGCTGAATCAATTGTATATCTGAATGGAGTGAATCCTCTTGGCACAGTGCCATTGACCGGGACCCTCATTGTCATACTGTCTTTAAAATTGGGATTTTTTGAGTAGGTATCATAAGCCCGGGAATAGACCATATCAGGAATAAAGTCATAGCCACGCGTACTCTTTTGCCTGTCGCATGACCAAAGGATCGCTCCGGTAAACAGAAGAATCAGTATTTTGACAGATATTCGTCTTGCAGTATGCATCTTTACAAATAATTAGCTTTCAGGATTCATAATTCATACTTTCTTCAATATATGGATCGTTTTTTATAACAAGCGGCCCTCTGGAGAGTGATTTAAATACTATAAAAATAAATAAACATGCATAAATTAATGTCATAAAGATCTCAAGAAATCCTATGCCTGCTTTTTCACCTGCCGCGGCAGGCATAATCATCAGCCAGTAATCAATCCAGTGCCCTATTAGTACCACTGCAGCTATTAGCGCAACCCAGCCAATCTGTCTTTTCGAATTAAAAGTAATAAGGCCAAAGAATGGAACGATAAAATTTATTCCGACATTAATAAAGAAAATAACCTTGAAATGATGGATACGGGTAATATAATAAGATGTTTCCTCCGGCAGATGACCATACCAGATAAGTTCATATTGAGCAAACCACTGGTATGTCCAGAATATGCTGAAGGCGAAAATCAATATGGCCATATCATGAACATGGTCGGGCCTGATATATTTCAGGTACCCCTGACGCTTAAAAAACCATATTATTACCGTAATAAATGCCAATGCTGTTACAAACATTCCAATTAAAACATACCAGCCAAAAAGGGTACTGTACCAGTGCGCATCAAGTGACATAATCCAGTCCCAGCTGCTTGCCGAAACTGTTATTCCATAAAAAACCAGGTAAAGGCCTGCAAATAAAATTTTGCGATTATGGTATTTTAAATCCGCGGAGGTCATCAGGGCTCCTGAATTTTTCCTCATCATATATGTCAGAAATATCCATCCCGCGAAATATATTACCATTCTGACAAAGAAAAACGGAATATTCAGCCAGGCCCTTTTGCCCTCTATCACCTTATCAGACAAACTACTATCCGTCCAGGCATAAAGATTATGAATGCCGAAATAAATAAGGAGCATGAGAACAAATGCTACCGGAAGAAAAGTTGTCATAGCATCGGGAATTCTCTGAAGCACAGTATGCCATCCTGACTGTGAAACTCTGTGAACTGCAAGAAAAAATGCTGCGCCAAGCGAAAGCCCCATAAAATACTGATTATTGAGCAATACATTTGCCCAAATCCTTGATGCACCTGGTTTAGTAATAAAAATAGCTGCCAAAGTTACCAGGATCCCTACTGTCATCAGAGTTATGAGGATATTACGGTACTTCTTTTTGAAATCGAAATGTTCATCCATGGTCACAGTATTCTTATTATCTTATTTCCACAGTATTAATTCCTGTTAAGATCGATGTAATTCTCTTCAGATTAATTTCTTCATCCGGAGTATCCACCAGTATAACAAATCTGTCATCGGTAATTCTCTCATCCACAGGCGTAAACTTTATTTCTGGTTTTAAATGAGACCTTATCAGCAGAGCCGCTACCATCGACAATCCTGCAAAGAGAACAGTAACTTCGAAAGTTATCGGTACAAAAGTCGGAACAGAAAAGAAAGGTTTTCCGCCTATAATCAAAGGGTAGCTTACCGTAAACACCCAGGCCTGAAAACCAAATGCAAGTATTGCCCCCAGGGCGCCAAAGATAAATCCTACAATTGGTATCCGTGACCGCTTAATTGACAGAGCTTCATCGAGACCATGCACCGGAAACGGAGAGAGAACGTCAGCGATTTTTTCCTTGTTGTCCCTCAGTTTTTTAACAGCCTCCAGCAAAGGAACCTCATCATCAAAAGATATTGATATATAACTCCTGTTATTCATGGCCTGGATCTGATTTATGTTGATGTTTATCTCCGATCTTGAGGATCGATTTAACCTCAGAGATTGAAATCACAGGAAATATCCTTATAAAAAGGAGGAAGGCAGTGAAGAATATCCCTAATGTACCTATCAGTAAACCAAACTCAACGATTGTAGGTTTATACATGGTCCAGCTCGAAGTCAGGTAGTCCCGGTGAAGCGAAGTTACAATTATCACGAAACGTTCGAACCACATTCCAATGTTGATTACTATAGACAGGAAAAACGTGAATGCAAGGCTTTTCCGAAGCTTTTTGATCCAGAGCAATTGTGAAGAAACTACATTACAACCAATCATAATCATATATGCCCACCAGTAGGGCCCTGTGGCACGGTTCATAAATGCGTAATGCTCATATTCAACACCGGAATACCATGCCATAAACATCTCTGTAATATATGCCAACCCTACAATTGAACCGGTTGCAATAAGTATTTTGTTCATGTTTTCTATATGACTTGCCGTAATAAAGTCTTCAAGTCCCATGGCTTTCCTGGTGATTATCAATAGTGTCTGTACCATAGCAAATCCCGAGAAAATTGCTCCGGCTACAAAGTAAGGTGGAAAAATGGTCGTATGCCATCCCGGTACAATTGAGGAAGCAAAGTCCATACTAACTATACTATGCACAGACAATACCAGAGGTGTGGCTATTGCCGCCAGCATAATTGAAGTGATCTCATGTCTGTGCCAGTCTCTTGCAGATCCTTTCCATCCAAAGCTCAGGAAATTATAGATGTTCTTTTTCAGTCCTTTTTTAATTTTGTCACGAAGGGTCCCGATATCAGGAATTAAACCCACATACCAGAATACCAGCGATATGGTAAAGTAGGTAGAAATTGCAAAAACGTCCCATACTAACGGAGAGTTAAAGTTTACCCAGAGTCCTCTTGTGTTCGGGTAAGGGAATATGAAAAATGTAAGGAGCGGGCGTCCAAGGTGAATTAGTGGGAAAAGGGCTGCACAAATAACCGCGAAAATCGTCATCGCCTCAGCTGATCGGTTAATACTGTTTCTCCATTTTTGCCGGAATAGAAGTAGTATTGCAGAAATAAAAGTGCCGGCATGGCCTATACCTATCCACCAGACAAAAGTGGTTATTTCAAAGGCCCAGCCAACTGTTCTGTTTTCGCCCCAGGTGCCAATCCCCTGCCACACGGTCCAGAATATCATGAATACTCCAAACAGCATTGCCAGGCTTGATATAGTCATCCCCAGATACCAGAACTTACCTGCTTTATTCATCATCGGGCTGAGGATGTCGCTGGTTATGCTCCTGTAAGTCTTGCTACCTTCAATTAAAGGGGTACGTATTGGAGATTGAAGCATATTAATATGAATTGGTATTATACAATTTTATTCTTTATTTTAGTCAGGTAATTAACTGAAGGCATAGTATACAGCTCTTCCAGAAGATTATAGCGTCGTCCGCTGGTAATCAATCTATTCAGCTCACTATTTTTATCATTCATGTCTCCGAAAACAATTGCGTTAGCAGGACAGCTTTGGGAACAGGCTGTCTGTATTTCATTATCATAAAGCGCCCGGTTTTCGTATTTGGCTTTTAGCTTGGCAGCCTGTATACGCTGAACACAGAAGGAACATTTTTCTATTACTCCCTGTGCGCGGATTGTTACATCGGGGTTGAGAACCATTCTCCTTAAATCGCCTGTCATCTCCTCTTTATCCCTGAGATTTCCTGTAAGGGTACCAGCCGCGCTATAGTTGAACCAATTAAACCTTCTGACTTTATAAGGGCAGTTATTATTACAATAACGGGTTCCAAAGCAACGGTTGTATATCATCTGATTTAAACCTTCAGAACTATGATTTGTCGCTGCAACAGGACACACATTTTCACATGGGGCATTCTGGCAATGCTGACATAATACAGGCTGGAAGACAACTTCAGGGTTATCTTCTTCTCCGGTAAAATATCTGTCGATACGTAACCAATGCATTTCATGAACCCTGTGAACTTCTTCCTTACCCACAACAGGCACATTGTTCTCAGCCTGGCATGCTATCACACAGTTGCCACAACCGGTACATTTGGAGAGATCAATAGCCATTCCCCAGTGATGATGAGGATAGGTTCTTTCTTTATACAGACTTTTATTATGCTCAAGATTATATGCATGCTCCTCATTACCGGCAGCCGGGTTGGCCCTGAACTCTTTTAATTCTGCTTCGCGGACAAATGCTCTGCCTTCCATACTGTGATGGGTCTGGGTCTGGGCAAATGGGTAAACCTTACCTGTCTTTTCTATTTTTTCAAGTTTACCGGTATTTTTGATATTCCCTTCCTCAGCTGATAACATCCTCCAAACGTCGACTCCTACCCTGTCTCCTACCTTACCGCATTTCAAGCGACCATAACCAAGTGCGATCCCAATTGTTCCATATGCTTGCCCGGGTTGAATATGAACAGGAATTTCGGTCTCGCCAAGCTTCAATACGTCACAGTCTTTCAAATCGTATTCTTTAGCCATAGCCGGGGATATCGATACATAATTGTCCCAGCAAATCCTGGTGACAGGATCAGGTAATTCCTGGAGCCAGGGATTGTTCGCCTGCCTGCCCTCTCCTAGAGCAACAGTTTCATAAAACACAATTTCAAGTGTTTTCTCTGTGGGGCCCTTGCTGATTTTTATTGAAGTTGAATTAAAGGGTAATATTCCTGGTGTAAGGTGTTTTTCAATAATTTCCGTTTTGGAAGTTCCCGGTTCAAAGATTCCTTTCTGCAAAACACTGTCGAAAAAGGTTATCGGATTGTGAGAGGCCGGTTCCAGCTTCATCAGGTTTTCAACCCAATACCCATACATAAAATCATGAAATGTTGTCGTTGAACCTGTCCATTTCAAGAGACTGTCGGCCATCTGTCGTGTATCATAGATTTGGTTAATGGCCGGCTGCATGAGGCTGAAAAGACCCTTTTTGGGTTCTGCATCATTCCAGCATTCAAGATAATGGCTGTCGGGACATAAGTACTTAACCGAACTATTTGTTTCATCTGGAGACCCTGATAGTGATACAGTAAGCTCGACTTTTTTGAGTCCTTCAGTGAAAGCATCTCTGTCAAAATATGTATAAGCAGGATTTACATTCCACACCAAAAGTGCATTTACAGCGCCTTTCTGCATCTTTTTTACCAATGTTTTAAAACTTGTATCCAGTGCTTTATGTGTTCTGAGATATGAGTTGAATAATATTGTCTCTCCTATATTTCCCAGCAACCTGTTGATTTCGTTAACCAGTAGCTGGATCTGTTTAGAGTTCGATCCGGAGATCAAAAGTGATTTCCCTTTTGACGCAAGAAGTTTTTTGGAGATCTCATTTACATCGACAGGTGACTCAGGGGCATTGGCATTTCGATTTTCAACAGATCTTAAAATATCTTTATAAATATTCAGCAGAATTGCCGTTTCCTGCGAAGGCTTAATCTGAATTCTCTTATCAGCATTACTGCCGGTAAGACTTAAATTGGATTCCAGTTGAATAAGCCAGTTCATATCATGCTCCGGATCTCTTCTGGAACTAAATTGTTTTGTATATTCTATCGGAGAAAGCCAGGTTCCAAGAAAGTCAGCTCCAACGCTTACTACAAGATCAGCTTTGTCAAACCTGTAATCAGGAATCACTTGTTTCCCGAAGCTGATTTTATTTGCCTCGAGCATGGCAGAATATGAGATTGCATCATACTCTACCCATTCTGAGCCATTGAATTTTTTCAAAAACCCCGAAATAACTGCTTCCGTTGATGGACTGTAAATAGTAGGTGTAAGAAGGACGATTGTTCCTTTCTCTTCCGTTATCTTATTAAGCTTCTCTATAATTTCATTATCAATTAATTCCCATTGCGAAGGAATACCATCTTTCATAGGTCCGTGAAGCCTTCCGCCGTCGTACAGGTCGAGCACTGAAGCCTGAACTCTTGCACTTGTTCCTCCCCGGGTAACGCCGGAATCAGGATTACCTTCAATTTTTATTGGCCGTCCATCTCTTGTTTTTACAAGAATGCTGCAGTAATCATTACCGTTAATATAGCTGGAGGCATAATAGAGAGCAACCCCCGGCGTTAGCTCAACAGGAGCAATAACATATGGAACGGCTTTACTGACCTTTGACTGGCAGGCTGCAAGAGCAGCTGCACCAATACTAAATCCGCACAACTTCAGGAAGTCTCTTCTCGAAGCCGGAAGAATCTTTCCCGGATCACTCAAAAGAGCGAACAGCTCATTTTCTTCAGGCTTCTTTTCGGTAGACCTGACTTCTTTCTTGCTTTTTAATGACTCAATATCTTTCCAAT
Organism: Bacteroidales bacterium; assembly: GCA_025358455.1. Lineage (GTDB taxonomy): Bacteria > Bacteroidota > Bacteroidia > Bacteroidales > VadinHA17 > LD21. The sequence goes on along the minus strand of JANYJP010000042.1, from coordinate 53,697 downwards.
ATTTTTTCATCCCCGGGGACTTCTATTGATTATATTAGTAATGACATTTCCCACAATCTTTACCACCTATACTTGCTATCATAACACTATCGATCTTCCCGGCTTTAAAGGAGCTGACAAAATCCGGATAATAGGTTTTATAGTATTCATTAGAGAGATTCACTTTTCTCGCTTTATGGCAATCGATGCACCATCCCATGGACAGGTCGGGCACCTGGTATAGCCTGTTCATTTCTTTTACATTTCCATGGCATGCTTCACAATTAATTCCTCCGGCACTTACATGCTGTTCATGGCTAAAAAATACGAAATCGGGTAGTCTGTAAATTCTTACCCATTGAACTGGTTTGTTCTGATCTATTGCACCAAGAACTTTGGCTATCTCAGCAGTTCCTGACCGTGTACCGTTCCTGACCAGAAAATGACAGTTTAAACAAATACTGCCAGGAGGAATTCCTGCAGTTTTACTGATTTTTGCCGTGTAGTGACAATAATTACAATCTGTCTTGTTTTGACCGGCATGCACTGCATGTGAAAATTTTATCGGCTGTGCCGGGGCATAACCTTTAGATCTTCCAAATGCAATTGCATTAACAGCGAGGATCCAGGTGATAAAAACCCCGGTAACTGTGATAACGGCCCAGGTTATCCGTCGGTTTTTAAATATTTTTTTTATAATAAGATCGGTTGTTGCAACAAGGAATAAGATAAATGCGATGATGAGCAATAGAAGATTTGTAATTACCGGCTTGCTTTGTTTAAGACCTATAGTCTCAAATTTATTCATATAGGCCTTGATCAGCACAATGTCTTCAGCAGTAAGCTTGAATTCCTTATGCACAAGTTTCATCGTTTTCCCAATCGGCCGGAGCAACACTTTGCTCAGATCGTAAGCACTTTTATTGAGATATTTAATAGAAATCTCCAATGCATCCGGATTCCAGTTTAGTGTGTCAGATACGGTAGTATTATGACACGCGGCGCAATTAACTAATTGATCGCCAAGATAAACCAAACCATAGAAAAGTCTTTCACCCCGGATAAATTCTTCAGTTGTAAAGATTATCTTTTTATATATTAAAGAATCAGGTAACTGGTGTTTGAGCGTGTCATTGGATGTGTCTGCTAACTGAGCTTTAGTAGTGTCTTTATGCTGTACTTTAGATGTGTCTGTTACCTGAGCTTTAGTGGTATTTTGTGCCTGAAGTGAATTTGATAGTGCCAGGAAAACAATAAAAAAAAGTAAAATAAGAGGAAGTAAACATTTAATTTTTCCTTCATGAGAGTACTTGCACATAGAAATGAAATATATAATATAATAATGCTTACCGATCAGAATTAAAAGAATACTCCCCTGCAAAACCCGTCATAACCATAAATATTAAAATGGACCAGGTAATTATTAATAATTCAATAATTAATCAATCAAAATAATTATTTCCTAAAGATATTTAATCTCTTTCTATTTGCCTCAAGTTATTTTAGTCAATTTTATAACTTTCATACATTTTTTCAAGTATCTGTCGGTTAAAACCATCTGTTATTTAATTTTTCTGAAAAAATTGTTACTAAAAATAAAGCCAGGCTAATTACGCTAATTCCCGATGAGTTTAGCAAACGGGGAAGGATAGTTGCTTTTTAGCTTCTGACTTTATATCTTTGCCCTTCAGGTATAACTTTGTTTTTAAATCAATATTCAGTTTTTAATAAAAGGCAACTCTATGAAAAAACTAATTTCTATAAGTCTTGTTTTTATTCTGGTATCCTTATTTTTCGCCGGTTGTAAAAAAGATAAAGGAAATCCTCCGGCATTGCCGCCAGCTGAATCCATGACAATTGATTTCAGTAATTTCGATACACAGAAAAAATCTATAGAGCTGATTCCCGGCCAGAAAGGAACAGAAAACAGTAATTTTCAATTTGCAGCCACTGTTGCAGTGATCTGGAAATTAATTATAAACACAACACTGGTAATTCCGGTAGCGTCATTTAAGCTGGCTATTGACCAGACTCCGGTTTATCTTTCTAAAAACTACTGGCAGTGGAGTTATAACGTTACTGTAGCGGGAAGTACTTATAAAGCCCGGTTGACAGGACAGGCCGTAGCCAGCGATGTTATCTGGAAGATGTATATTACTAAAGACGAAACCCCCGGTTTTCCCGGTTTTACTGACTTTCTGTGGTTTGAAGGAACATCTAAACCTGACGGAACCAGCGGACAATGGACCCTCTACGAGAGCTCTGCATCCCCAAATGCTATTCTCAAAATTGACTGGACAAAAACCGGTGCTTCTATTGGTAAAATAAAATACACGTACGTTAAAAGTAATACATTTAATACCAGCGCTATTGAGTATGGGTTAACAACCGCCACATTAAATGCTTATTATACAATCCATTATTTTAACGGGGTTAAGTTTTCTGATCTTAATGTTGAATGGAATACTAAAACCAACAATGGCAGGGTTAAAAGTTCAGACTATCTTGATGGTACCTGGTTTTGCTGGGATTTAAATAGAATAAATACAATTTGTCAATGATGTAAACCGGATCGACTGGCATAAGAGGGTGTCTCAAAAGGACACCTTCTTTTATTTATTCCTGTTTATGTTCATCCCATTGCGTTGTCATGAATTGTGCGCATAGAATAACTTATTTAAAAATTTGCCTGCTGACAAAAAATATTTACCTGATAGATTTTGAATATCAGATAATATTCTTTTACTTTGTATTTCAAAGTACTTTTATAATACATACATGAAAAGTAGATCGAAATCCTGTGAAGATCTGAATACAATCCGGAAAATAATGGAAGAATCTTCCCGGTTTCTTTCGCTAAGCGGATTATCGGGGCTTTTCGCCGGGCTTATAGCTCTTATTGGCGGGGCCGTTGCCTGCTTTGCGATTCTCAAAGGCAATATCATGCTCAGTAGTGAATATTTTACGGGAATGAATGCTGAGGAGGTGAGCATTATGAGATTCTGGCTCATAATTGATTCAATGGCGGTTCTGATCCTGGCAATAGGTGTTTCAATCTTCTTTTCATACAGGAAATCAATCAGCCAGGGACTGAAAATATGGACCCCTGTTTCAAAAAGAATGCTTATTAATGTTCTGGTTCCCCTTGTTACAGGAGGGATATTTATAGTTATTCTGTATAATGAGAACCTGTTGCAATTAATCATACCTTCAATGCTGGTTTTCTACGGATTGGCTCTTGTTAATGCCGGCAAGTTCACCAACAATGATGTATTTATACTTGGATTGATAGAAATCTTAATCGGTCTTGTCTCGGCATTATTTACCGACTTTGGATTGATTTTCTGGTGCCTTGGGTTTGGAATCCTCCATATAATCTATGGTTTGATAATGTATAGAAAGTACGAAAAGTGAAAGGTGTTATTGCCGGATTAAATAAATTATTCGAAAACAGGGTCAGATTAGGTATAATGTCGGTCCTGGCTGTCAATGATTATTATGACTTCAATAATCTGAAGGAGACACTTGACGTGACCGATGGGAATCTGGCAAGCCACTTAAAAGCTCTCGAAGAAAATGATCTGATCAAGGTAAATAAACAGTTTATCGGAAGAAAACCAAATACCCGTTATTCAATAACTGAAACAGGAAAACAATTATTCGGAATCCACTTAAAAGCTCTTGAAAAGATAATTAACTCACAATAATTTTTGTGAACCAATGCTTTGCAACTCAAAGTACTTTTAATAATAAATAATTTATATCTATGAAAATTGAAATCAGTGACAACAAAAAATGGCAGCACTCACTTACAATTAAGATGATGCTGCTGGCAATTTTGGGGCTTTTTCTGCTAGTACCGCTTGAACTGATCAAATCTATTATCAGGGAAAGACAAACCAATTCTGAAAATATTAAAAAGGAAATAGCTGTTCAGTGGGCCGGGCAACAAACTATTTCAGGACCCGTTCTTAATATTCCTTTAAATATTTATCCTGCAAAAAAAGATGCCGAACCCTACAAATCAGTATATCATCTGATGCCTGAAACGTTGACTATCAAGGGTGATGTAAATACTGAAAAACGACACAGGAGCATCTATCAGGCAGTGGTATTTACTTCAGACGTGAAGCTTTCGGGCGAATTTATCATCCCGGATATAAATATAGGAGAAAAAAGTGAGATCCTCTGGAATGAAGCTTACTACACTTTAGGAATAAGTGATAATCGCGGTTTAAAGGGGGCCGTTACATTAAAAACGGATTCTTCATCTGTTGATGCAATTCCCGGCTTAAAAGATTCCGAGCTTTTCAGTTCCGGCATTACCTTCCCTGCTAAAGTATCTGAACAGAGTAAGCGAATTCAATACTCACTTGATTTAAAACTTTCAGGTTCAGAAAGCTTAAGTTTCACGCCGATGGGGAAAACAACGAATGTAAGCCTCAGGTCTCCATGGGATGCCCCTGGGTTTATGGGAAGTTTTCTGCCGGCTGAAAGAACAATCAATAAATCAGGATTCGATGCTAAGTGGCTGGTTACTAATCTAAATCGGAATTTTCCGCAATCGTGGACAGGAAATACTTTTAAACCGATGAACGACTCATTCGGTGTAAATTTCATATTACAGGTTGATCATTATCAGAAATCGTTAAGAAGCGCCAAATATGGCATTCTGTTTATTGCATTGACATTTCTGGCTTTGATATTTGCCGAGATTACAACCGGTGAAAATATTCATGTCTTTCATTATCTTCAGCTTGCGCTAGCCCTTATTCTGTTCTTTTCGCTTCTTAATGCTTTAAGTGAGCAAGTTGGGTTTAATATAGCTTACCTGATATCCGCTGCATCAACAATTATTTTGATTACATCCTTCCTCAGAGCTATTTTACCTGAGAAGCGGCCTGTAATGTTTATTTCAGCACTACTTGTGTTCCTTTATGTATTTATATTCATTTTGCTGACCCTCAATGACTATGCCTACTTAGCCGGCAATATTGGCCTCTTTATTCTTCTGGCAATAACCATGAAATTCTCCATGAAACTTAACCTGTATAATAAAGAGCCTTCCGGTGACAGAGTTGATTGATCAATTGTACTGAAACTTGTTGATTGATCCTGAAAAGTTCCCGGATAAGGCGGCAGGAGAGAAAGCAATCTCTCACCTGCTGCCTTTCATTTATCAGAATGTGAAGGTTGTCTCATCAAAATTTTTATTATTTTGCGCCACTTATTAATTTTAACGGGATAATTATGTCATTAGGGAAAAAGTCTGTGTTATTTATATTTCTGATTCTGGTTATTGATCAGATGCTGAAAATTTGGATTAAAACACATATGCAGATTGGTCAGGAAATACACCTTTTCGGAAACTGGGGTATACTGCATTTCATTGAGAACAACGGAATGGCATTTGGGATGGAAATGGGTGGCAAGCCCGGAAAGCTCATTCTAAGCGTCTTCAGGATTGTCGCAATATTCGGTATTGGCTGGTTTCTTTCATCTCTTATAAGTAAAAAATCAAACCTCGGTCTTATCCTTGCTGTAAGCGCTATTATGGCCGGAGCAGTAGGAAACGTCATTGATAGTGCATTCTATGGAATGATTTTTAATGAAGGCTTTAATCACCCTTCAGTTCTTTTCCCGCCTGAAGGCGGATATTCCTCATTTCTGCATGGAAGAGTGGTTGATATGTTCTACTTTCCGATAATTAACACACACTGGCCATCATGGTCGCCAATTAAAGCAGGTGAATCATTTATCTTTTTCAGGCCTGTTTTTAATATTGCCGACTCTGCAATAACCTGTGGGGTAATATCAATAGTATTATTTCAGAAAAGAATGTTCAGTGATCTTTCCTGATTTTCAGCATCACAGGCAGTACATTCGTTTCCCCGGCTATGAGGAATAACCATAACACTTCGGAACTTAAAAATACTGTCAATACTATTTATCCTGGCAACAGTTATTTATACAATTCAAAACTGTTTTCAGATTTATTTCTTTCAGATAATACCAGGTGTTTTTCCCTTCTCTTTTTGAAGCCAGCACACCCTTGTCTTTAAGTATGCCAAGGTGATGCGAAGCTGTCGATTGTTCAATACCCAGCTGCTTATGTATTTCCGTAACAGTTCTTTTTTCCCCGTCTTCTAGACAGCCAACAATAGAAATTCTTACCGGGTGGGCAATAGCTTTAAGCATGTTTGCCGCTCTTTCAAGACTTTCAGGATTTATTCCTTTAAATTCCATTCCTTAAACATTTGTCGTGCAAATATATATAAATATGTTGATATGTTCAGTTCTCTCTATTTATTAATGGAAACGAACCTTAATACAAGAACAAAAAAGCAACCGGTATCTTGAACAACTGATTTTAGTATATTTGAATGAAATTTTTTCATATGTCCGCTCTCTCCCGAATTAAGGAACCAGTTGATAAAGAGATGGCTGAATTTGAGGCCTACTTTAGCAAAACTATGCGAAGTGATATTCCTTTGCTCAATATCATCCTGAACTATATTCTTCGCCGTAAGGGCAAACAAATGAGACCATTGCTTGTCTTTCTTACCGCAAAATTAAATGGGAACATAGCTGAACCAACATTTGTGGCAGCAACCTGTATTGAACTTCTGCATACTGCTTCTCTTGTCCACGATGATGTTGTTGATGATGCTCACGAAAGACGGGGATCTCTTTCAATAAATGCTCTTTGGAACTCTAAAATTGCTGTTCTGCTTGGTGATTATCTTCTTTCATCGGGTATGCATATCTGCGTTGAAAAATCCCGCTATGATATGCTTGAAATTATTTCCGAAGCGGTAAAATCAATGTCTGAAGGGGAGCTCTTACAAATCCAGAAAGCCAGAAAATTAAATATAAAAGAAGAAGATTATTATAAGATCATAATCAGCAAAACAGCTGCATTACTTTCCGCCTGTACAGCCTGTGGTGCAAGATCGACAACAGAAGATCCTGAGACGATACAATTAATGAAAGAGTTCGGAGAAAACATTGGCATCGCCTTTCAGATACGGGATGATATTCTGGATTATGAAGGAACCGGGCTGACAGGGAAAACAGTGGGAAATGACATTAAGGAAAAAAAGATCACCCTTCCTCTTATATACGCTCTTGAACAATCGCCGGTTTCTAAAAAACGACAGGTGCTTGCCATTGTAAAAAACAAGAAAAAAACGAAGGCTGAGATTACCGAAGTTATCAATTATGTTTCAGATTATGGAGGTATCGGATACGCTGAGCTTAAAATGAATCAATACCGCGATAAAGCGCTGGCTATTCTTGATTCTTATCCTGAGTCAAAAGTTAAAGAGTCACTCAGGGAATTCGTTCATTATACTACCTCAAGGAAAAAATAAAATTATTCTGCCTCTAAATGAATCCGGACAACCTTGCCAAGATCCTTCACATAGTATTTTGAACCCAGCCAGAATAGAAATGCTCCAACCAAAAGGACAAACGGAAGAACCGACAATGCTGTCTCAATGTTTGTCAGATCATAGATTTTCCCCATTACAACCGGTGCAGTGGAGGCTCCCAGAAGGTTCTGAACTACTACAGCAATTGCATATGATGTTGCCCTTAGCCCGGGATGTATTACATCCTGCGTAACGGAGGCGGCTCCTGATATGAAGGCCAGAACAAATACGCCAAAAACAAGAAAAACAACATATTGAACTGTTCCTTTAAAAAGTACCAGCGCAACAAAAAGCAATATAGCAGAAATTAATGTTGAAATTGCCGGGAACATAAGTCTTGCATTATCCTGTGATTTTCTCCAAATATCAGTCAGATAACCCCCCAGAGGGGCGCCAACAAGAGCAAGAACCATGATCGAACTTGCCATTTTCCCTGCTGCTTCCTGAGGTATATTTCTCGCTTTTTCAAAATAAGTTGGCAGCCAGGTAAGCATAGAAGTTGTTACAAATACAACCGCGGCCATTCCGAGATATGTTAAAAGAACAGATGGCTTTGAAAGAAACTCTTTAACCATATCTTTCTTTTCCATCTTTACTTTATTACTGTTCTTATCATAAAATGAGAGGTCGACTGTTTTATAATCCTTTACAAAGAAAAAGAGAATCGCAATAATGAGACCCGGTATCGCGACAATTCCAAATGCATGCTTCCATCCCAGCTTTGCTGCAATAATGCCTCCAAGCAAAACCCCTATCGCTGAACCAAGCGGAATAGAAGCATTCCACAATCCCATCATTCTTGCCCTTTTGTCAATCGGATATAATCCTGAGATCATAGCGCTCCCCCCGGGAGCATATCCGGCTTCTCCGACTCCAATAAGCATTCGCGCCATAAATAGCTGTACAAAATTTCCGGTTAAGGCACAAAGAGCCGTGGCAATACTCCACATTATTGCCATTACACCGATCGTTTTGGTCCTGCTCCATCTGTCAACAAGAATGGATATTGGAAAAGTCAGAAGAACAATAGCCCAATACACGGCAGAAACAAGTAACCCGCTCTGTGTATGTGTTATTCCCCAGTCTTTCTCAATTGACGTAAACATCGAGGTTACAACCATTCTGTCTATGTAATCAAACATATACAACAGAAATAGTAACATGAAAACATAGTTCGAGTAACCCCTGGAAAAAAGGTACCCGCTTCGGTCCTCTGGCTTATTCATAAATGAGTTAGAATTGGTTAAACACCAATACCAAGTAAATAAAAAAAAATGTCAGTTTGCTTTTTTATTGTATTTTTAAGTCTTTATACTTAGGGGAAGAAGTTTGGAGTGCCCAAAGTTTGGAGTGGTTAAAGTTAAAGTAGTTAAATAAAATTTTCTTAATAAGGCCAGACACTTTAGACACGCTATTCACTTTGAATATTTTTTACTATATTTCCGTGCTGAACTCTAAAACTCTCCGAAACAATGACATCCTTAAAACAAATTAACGAATTTCTTGATTCCCAGCCTATTGCAATGGTGGGGGTATCACGTAATCCTAAAAAATTCGGCTATACTGCTTTTAAAGAGCTAAAAGAAAAAGGGATGAAGCTCATTCCTGTTAACCCTGTAGCTGATCAGATTCTGGGTGAAAAATCTTATCCAAATGTTACGCAACTGCCGGCAGATGTAAAGGGAATTATCATTCTTACAAAAAAGGATCAGACTGCTGCTGTTGTGAGAGAAGCAAAAGAAAAAGGAATTAAACAGATTTGGATACAGCAGATGGCTGATAGTAAAGAAGCGCTTGACGAGTTGAAGGGTTCCGGCATTAATTATATATCGGGAGAATGCATTCTGATGTATTTCAAACCTCATAGCATGCATAAATTTCATGGAAGTCTCAAAAAGTTTTTTGGCCGCTTCCCTAAATGACAGATAACCCGGAAATATTTGGCCTTGAGTTCGTTGTCAGAGATTATGAATGCGATCTCCAGGGTGTCGTTAACAATGCCAACTATCAGCATTATCTCGAACATGCAAGACATGCGTTTCTTATCTCAAAAGGAATAAGTTTTTTTGATTTGCACAATGAAGGAATAGATCTTATTGTTACACGGGTTGAGATTGACTATAAGTATCCGTTGAGAAGCTGTGATAAATTTATCGTAAGAGTCGAAATTCAAAGAGAAGGAAATGCCCGGCTTGCTTTCATTCAGGATATATTCCGTATCCCTGATAATAAATACATTGTGCACGCTAAAGTGACAGGCATAGCAACTAAAAAAGGTCGTCCTGTGCCGCCAGGCAGGCTCATTGAACAACTTGGATTAGATAAATAGAATAACATTTTTTGTTTTTGTAATGCTAAATTTTTTTAACATTGCACAGTTAACCTGATTTCGATTTTTTACTAACCCTGAAAACACCTGAAAGGTAATAGCTATGGAAGGAACTCGCAGAGCTGATGTACAGCCGGGAATTGTTGTTATGGTAGAACTCACTGAAGATAAACGAACTGGCCGCCTGACCGGAGGCAAGGTAAAAGAAATTCTTACCTCATCGCCCAACCACCCTCATGGAATTAAAGTTATGCTTGAAAATGGCCTGGTAGGAAGAATTAAGCAGATAATCTGATAGCGTATATTTAACAATCAATCATAATTTTATATAAATTTGATCCACGTGAAAACTAAACTATTTTCACTGTTGATCTGGTTATATTTATCATAATCTGCAGAAGATGAAATATGAGGATTTTATTGTTAAGTCATTAGGCAAAGGAAATATATTATCACCGCTGAAAAATAAACAAAGAGAAGATAGTCCGGTCTACAAATTTGTTAATGACAGTGAAAGAATTCTCTATGATGTATCAATAGAAAACTTCAATAAGTGTAAAGAGGCCGGGGAAAATCCTGTGTCATTTGAGAAAGCCGGTCCTAAAGAAAATATCTTTTTTCAACCTGCTAAAACGAAAGTTGCAATAGTTACCTGTGGCGGGTTATGTCCGGGATTGAATAATGTAATCCGGAGCCTCGTAAATGAACTCAATTACAGATATGGTATAAGCAGAGTACTTGGGATTAAGTATGGCTATGCCGGCCTGGTATCAGATTGTAATCATCCTGTTATAGAGCTTACACCTGAGTTCGTAAGTAATATACATCTGATCGGTGGTTCTATACTTGGTTCCTCCAGAGGGAACCAGGATGTAGGACAAATGGTTGATACTCTTGAGATTCTGAATATTAATATTTTATTTTGCATTGGCGGTGACGGTACCCTTCGGGGAGCACATGCAATTCACCAGGAAATTGAAAAACGCAATCTGAAAATAACAGTTGCCACGGTCCCAAAAACAATTGACAATGATATAGATCTGATTCAAAAATCATTTGGTTTTGAAACCGCATTTTCAATTGCAAATGATATAATACGGAATGCTCATAATGAAGCATCAGGAGCATACAACGGAATTGCTCTCGTAAAAGTTATGGGAAGGGATTCTGGATTTATTGCAGCAAGCGCGGCTCTTTCAATCCAGGAAGTCAATTTTGTTCTGATTCCCGAAATAACTTTTGATCTCCACGGACAAAACGGATTTTTAAAAATCCTGAGAAAAAGGCTTGAAGAAAGACATCATGCAGTAATAGTTGTGGCAGAAGGAGCCGGGCAGGATTTTTTTGAACCCGGAAGCCATGAAAAGGACGCTTCTGGTAACATCCGGCATAAAGACATTGGTATTTATTTAAAGGAAAAGATTAAAGAGGAGTTCGATTCAAATGAGTTTCCGCATGCAATCCGGTATATTGATCCCAGTTATATTATCAGAAGTGCTCCTGCCAATGCAAACGACAGTAAATTCTGCAGTCTGCTTGCTCAAAATGCAGTGCATGCAGCCCTGGCGGGAAAAACAGATTGTGTAGTAGGGTTCTGGAATAATCATTTCACCCTGCTTCCAATCCCCATGGTTGTGGCAAAACGCAAAAAAATTGATATCGAAGGTGAGCTTTGGTGGAACGTCCTTGAAGCCACCGGACAACCAATAAGTATGAAGAATCCCTGAGATGATAAAGAATATTGTTTTTGACCTTGGTAATGTCCTTATAAGCTTCAAACCTTCAGAGTTTTTTGATAAAAAAGGTTATCCTGAAAATATCAAGACTACAATCCTTGCTGACATCTTCGCCAGTAAGGAATGGCTTCGGTTGGATAACGGAGAAATCAATACAAAGGAGGCAATAGAAGCAATTTCGTTAAAGTCATCCCTTAAAAGGGAAGAAATAGCCCATATTTTCAATTTGCGCAAGGAATTGATATTTCCCCTTGACGAGAACGTAAGACTCCTTCCTGACTTAAAAAAACGTGGTTTCCGGTTGTATTTCCTGTCGAACTTTCCGATGGATCTTTTTGAAGAAGTAAAAACTGATTATTATTTCTTCAGATATTTTGACGGGGGAATTATTTCTGCTGAGGCGAAAGTATCCAAGCCGGATATTGAATTTTATAACATCCTCCTGGAAAAGTACTCTTTGGTACCTGAAGAGTGTCTCTATATTGACGATCTCGAAATTAATGTCCGTGTAGCCGAATCTCTCGGGATGAAAGGTCTTTTTACTTTTGGATCAACTGTAATTTCCAAGGAAATCGAAAATGCACTGAAAACTGTTTCCAGATAAAATTTCATCGTTATCTGAATTAAAAATCACAGCCCTCCGGCAGGAAACCGGAAAAGAATCAATTCTCGCAGACTTAACAGATCAGATAATGATGGCTATATTCTTATAATTGTGTCAGTTATCTCCATTTCTATCAACCAGTGTTCCACGTGGAAACCAGAGCTAAGTTCTGAAATATTCCAGTAAAATCGCCGTTTTTGAGTGACCTGCAATTTTTTCAAGCTCTTCTGAGGTAGCGCTTCGTATTTTATCAACGGACCCGAAATGCTTTAGTAAAATTTCTTTTGTCTTTGGTCCTATTCCTTTTATCAGGTCAATTTCTGATTCCAACATTCCGGCTGAACGTTTGTCACGATGAAAATTAATTCCAAACCGATGTGCTTCATTCCGCAATTGCTGAATAATTTTAAGACTGATGGAATTTTTATCAAGATAAATCGGGACACTATCTCCGGGGAAATAGATTTCTTCCAGTTTTTTTGCAATTCCGATTACTGTTATCTTTTGTCTTAATCCAAGTTTATCAATACTTTTCATTGCTGATGAAAGCTGTCCCTTTCCACCATCAATGATCACCAGCTGGGGCAGACTTTTCTGTTCCTCAATGAGTCTTTTATATCTTCTGTATACTATTTCCTCCATTGAAGAAAAATCATCGGGCCCTGTTACTGTTTTAATATTGAAATGGCGATAATCGTTTTTACTTGGTCTGGCGTTCCGGAACACAACACAGGCGGCAACCGGATTTGTTCCCATTATATTAGAGTTATCAAAACATTCAATATAAACAGGCAGGTCTGGCATATGAAGATCATTCTTGAGCTTTTCAAGATTCTTTCCGGTGCGTACCTGGGGGGAATGTTCCATCCTTTTTTTCTTCTGTTCGAGTTTATAATAGATGGCATTCCTGTCAGCAAGTTCCAGAAGTTTATGCTTGTCTCCTGCCCGGGGCACTGTATATTTTATTCTATCTATCAGGATATCAGGCTTAAATGGAAGTATTATTTCCGGGGAATCACTTAACAATCTCTGTCTGATCTCCGTAATGGCAAAGCCCAGAATAGACTCTTTTTCCTCATCAATCCTGATCTTAAGTTCCACCGTAAATGCCTGTATAACTGCACCTTCAACAACTTTTAAGTAGTTAACATATGCATTATCCGACTCCTGTGTAAAGCCAAAAACATCTACATTCCTGATTGTGTTACTCACAATGGTTGAACGGCTTCTGAACTTTGACAGAATCTCAATTTTATCTTTAATTGTCTGAGCCTCCTCAAAGTGCAACGCTTCCGAATATTCAGCCATAAGGCTTTTAAGGTGGTCAAGTACTGTTGAGATATTACCTTTAAGAATATCTTTTATCTGCTGAATGTTCTCAATGTAATCGCTTTCAGGCTGAAGACCTACGCATGGGGCTTTGCAGTTGCCAATATGATATTCAAGACATACTTTGAATTTGCCGGCAGAAATATTAGACTCTGTAAGATTGTGGGAACAAGTCCTCAGTTTATAAAGTTGCCGTATCAGCTCTATCAGGGTCTTCACCATTAAAGCGGATGTGTACGGTCCGAAATACAGAGATCCGTCCCTGATGGTATTTCTTGTACTGAAGACTCTTGGGAATGGTTCCTTCTTAATACATATCCACGGAAATGTTTTATCATCCTTAAGGAGTATATTATACCGGGGCTGGTGTTTCTTAATCAGATTATTCTCAAGTAAAAGCGCATCTGATTCGTTATCCACAACTATATGCCTGATGTCGCTTGTTTTCTTGAGGAGAACGATAGTTTTGCCTGACTGGTTCTTTGAGAAATATGAAGTAACCCTTTTCTTCAAATTTTTGGCCTTGCCTACATATATAACGGTTCCTGCAACGTCAAGGAACTGGTATATTCCCGGTTTATCAGGAAGCAATGAAAGTATTGATTTAAACTTTGCTTCGGTTGCCATTAAAAATGAAGATTTAAAGTCCAAAGATAGTAAATGTCTGTTTGAAGAGTGAGGGGTATTACTAACGAATCAGAGTCAATTCAGGGGAATTAAACCCCCTTTTAATTCCCCCTGGCAGGGGGAAAAACTCAGTTATATCCTGTTCTTTCTCCCCCACCGGGGGAGATGTCCCGCCTCGGCGGGACAGAGGGGTTTCTCTAGCCAGACCAGTATCATTGTTCAGTGGCAGACGGGGATCTTAATTCAGGAAGAAGTCTGTTTCTCAAACAACGTTACCAACCCGAACTTCTTCACATCAAATAATCCTTTATCTCCGATCTTAAGATCAGGAATGACAAGTAACGCCATAAAGGAAAGTGTCATAAAGGGAGCTTTCATAGTGCATCCGCAGCTTTTAACCAATTTGTTCAGATTCTCATAATCCAAAGCAACCTCACTGCATGAAGAAGTTGTCATAATCCCTGCAATATCAAGTTGTAGCGATTTGAGTTCCCCTTCTGATGAAACTGCCAGACCTCCCTTAAGTCTGACTATTTCATTTATAGCATTCACTATATCCTTATCGCTTGTTCCAATGGAAATTATATTATGACTATCGTGTGCAATTGAACTGGCAAAAGCGCCTTTCTTTAATCCAAATCCTTTAATAAAGCCTATCGCGGGCGGGGAATCTTTATATCTGTCTTTAACTACAATTTTCAGTATATCATTATCGGGATCTGACTCAACAAGCTTCATTGAACCTGCCTTTACCGAGAATCCCTTTGTCAGAAGCTCTCCGTCGAATGTCTCTATAATTCTGATATTTCCGCCTTTGTTTTTAACCCTTATATCCGCTTCAGTAACACGAAGACAATTGAAATTATTCACAGCTTTCCCCGGCTTATATTTAAAAAGAACTTTCCCGTTGCTGAATATTTTCTTTCCTTCTATCCATGTTTCAATAACATTCATTGTTTGAAGGTTATCAACAAGTATAAAATCAGCACTGTCGCCTGGTTTCAAAAGTCCGGAATCAAGATTATAATGCGTCACAGGATTAACTGTTGCACTCCGGATAACATCGAATTTGTCATATCCTTCTTCAATCAGTCCGGCAATCAGTTTATTAATATGTTTTATCTGAAGCATTTCCGGATGAAGATCATCACTGCATAACATTATCATGTCAGGATTGGTTCTATATAAATCCTTCAGTGCATTTAAATTCCTTGCCGCGCTACCTTCCCTGATCAGGATTTTCATTCCGAGGTCAATTTTTTCCCTGGCTTCCGCCAATGTGCTGCATTCATGATCAGTTGATATTCCTGCAGACACATATTTTCTTAGCGAATCTCCTGTCAGTCCCGGGGCATGACCATCAACAGGTTTTCTTAGTTTTTTTGCAATACTTAATTTTAAATAAACCTCTTCATCATTACAGATCACGCCAGGGTAATTCATCATTTCTGACAGGTATTTGATTTCCGGCAGTTCAAGTAATCGTTCTATTTCGTTATGATCAAGTGTGGCACCGCTGGTCTCAAATGGAGTTGCCGGAACACAGGACGGGGCTCCGAAATAGAACTTTAGCGGAACTTTCTTTGCATCACTAATCATATAAAGAACACCTTTCACTCCCAGAACATTTGCTATTTCATGCGGATCAGAAACAACGCCAGTGGTACCATGCTTAACTGCTGCCATAGCAAATGCGCCAGGTGTTACCATCGAACTTTCAATATGAATGTGAGAATCAATCAGGCCCGGTAAGATTAAAACAGCCAATGCTTTAACTGCTCTTTCAATTTTTTCAATCCTTCCATCACGCACGCTTATTACAGCAGGATATATTTCCCTTTTATGAATATCTACAAACTGTCCGGAGATTTTCATAAATACTTTATTTAATTTTTATTAAATTAATGTTCCACGTGGAACATTTTACCTTCCTATATACATTAGTAATATATTAACATCCGAAGGAGAAACCCCACTTATTCTTCCGGCCTGACCTATGTTAGCAGGTTTGATCCTTATTAGTTTTTGTCTTCCTTCTGTTGAAATTGAAACTAATTCACTGTAATCAATATCATCAGGGATCTTTAAACTTTCTAATCTCTTAATCTTATCTGCCACTAATTTTTCCCTGAGAATATAACCTTCATACTTGATTTTAATTTCAGCAGATTCAGCAATTTCCCTGAACCTGGTAGAATTCAATGCTGCAAGATTACTACCGGGTTTTACCAGTTTTAAAAGCGCTCCAATTTCAACCTGTGGCCGGGAAGCAATTGTAATCGCCTTTACCTTCTGCAAAATTACAGCAGTTCCCACACTCTCGAGATAACCGTTAATTTCATCAGGACCGATACTTGATTCCGAAAGGAAGTCAATAATTTCCTTAATCAATGTTTCTTTCTCCTCAAGTCTCACGACTCTATCTTTATTAACTGTTCCAATCTCGAAAGCCTTTCTTGTCAGTCTTTCATCAGCATTATCCTGCCTTAAAAGAATTCTGTATTCAGCTCTTGAGGTAAACATTCTATATGGTTCATCAACACCTTTTGAAACCAGATCGTCAATTAACACTCCTATATATGATTCTTCCCTGCCTAAAACAAATCCCTCCTTATCCCTGATTTTTAAAACCGAATTAATCCCTGCCAATAATCCTTGCGCGGCAGCCTCCTCATAACCCGTAGTTCCATTTATCTGTCCTGCAAAATAGAGGTTAGAAATTGCTTTTGCTTCCAGTGTATTCTTTAATTGTGTAGGTTGAAAGAAATCGTATTCTATAGCGTATCCAGGTCTGAAAAGCTCCACATGCTCCAATCCTTTCACTTTTCTAAGCGCTTTAAGCTGAACTTCCAGAGGAAGACTACTTGAAAATCCATTTATATAATATTCAACCGTTTCTGATCCTTCCGGCTCTATAAATAACTGATGTGAAACCTTGTCTTTAAAGGTCACTATTTTGTCCTCAATACTTGGACAATATCTCGGTCCCCTTCCTTTAATTCTTCCTGTAAAAAGTGGACTGAATTCAAGTCCTTTTCTTATTTCTTCGTGAACCGCTTCATTCGTGTGAGTAATATAGCAGCTACGTTGCTCGTTAAAAATCCCTTCCTTTTCACAATAAGAAAATAAACCACCCTCCGGGTCCCCCTTTTGTTCGATCATCTTTGAAAAATCAATTGATCTTCCATCTATCCTTGCACTTGTTCCGGTTTTCATTCTTTCGACTGAAAATCCGAACTCCTTTAATTGTTCACTTAACCCTGTTGATGCCTGATCGCCTGATCTTCCACCTTTAATGTTTGAAAAACCTATATGCATCAAACCATTCAAAAAGGTACCGTTTGTCAGTATTACTGCCTTAGAAAAAAACTTTGTTCCAAAAGCTGTTGCAACTCCTGCTATCTTATCCCCATCAAGCATTAAGGAAGTTGCCTGCTCCTGCCAGATAAAAAGATTATCGGTCTTTTCAAGTGCCTTTCTCCATTCACTTGTGAATTTTTGACGGTCACATTGCGCCCTTGGACTCCACATAGCCGGACCTTTTGATTTATTCAGCATCCTGAATTGAATCATGCTTCTGTCAGTAACAATAGCGCTCATTCCGCCCAGCGCATCAATCTCCCTTACTATCTGGCCCTTTGCAATCCCTCCCATCGCCGGATTACATGACATTTGTGCAAGCTTGGTCATATCCATAGTTATGAGTAATGTTTTTGCTCCCATAACAGCAGAAATATGTGCAGCTTCACAACCAGCATGCCCCCCCCCAACAACTATAATATCATATTGAAAATCCACTTTTACCCCTCCGCCATTTCAAGATACAAATCTTCCATTTTCCTCATTTGGGTCTTTTCCGCCTCCGTTTTATCATCAAAACCAACAAGATGTAAAACTCCATGAATAATAACCCTTAATATTTCCATGCTTAAACTAACATTATAGTTTAAAGAATTTTCTTTAACTGTTTCAAGGCTGATATATACTTCACCATTTACGACTTTGCCTGAATTGTAGTTAAATGTAATAACATCTGTATTGTAATCGTGTTTAAGAAACTTAATATTAATTTCTCTCAGATTGTGATCATTCGTAATGATAAATTTAAGGTCACCTGAAATTTTTTGTTCTTTCGCGATGACCTCATTAATAATTTTAACAACTTTTCTCCAGCCTTTTATCCTGAAGTTAGTATCATCGTAAAATATTCTTATACTCAAGGTAAAGTATTTTTAAAAGTCATTGTAACAGTATTTCCCTTTTTGTTGAATTGAATTTTGTCTGCAAGATGAGACATAAGAAATACACCCCTGCCACTAAGCAATTCCAGATTTTCAGGAACTGTTGGATCAGGCACAAGCTCCGGTTTAAATCCGGCACCTTCATCGGAAATTTTAATTTTAAGTATTTTGTTTTTGAAAGCAATTTCGATATTTACAATTTTTTCCGGTACAGAATGGTTCCCATGCAATATTGCATTATTAACACCCTCCATAGTTGAAACCAAAATTTTTCCGTAACAATCCTGTGAAATTCCAAGCTCATTTGTAACTTCATCAATTGCCTTTTCAACAATTCTGAGATTTGCTACCTTAGATTCTATCTTTATTTTCTTTAACATCTTTCCTTTAATTCAACCCCTTATACAGGATTAAATAACAATTGTTACAAAGTTCTGTTAATTTTTTGATATCCATAATTCCGGATCCTGATATTTAGTCTCAAATATCATAAATTTCAAAACACAATTATCATTACCCTTCGGATCTGAATAAACATCTCCCAGATATTGCTTTAAACCCACTTTCTCTCCTTCTTTAACTCTGACATTTACTAAATTGTTATATACAGAAAGATACTTTCCATGACGGATTATAACTGTCATGTTTGCACCGGAGATAGCGAATACCTTTGCAATTTCGCCCTGAAAAACGCTTCTGGCAGGCATTTTTCCTGATCCTGTGATTTCAATGCCCACATTATTCTCTGTTACATACTTTAGCACCTGATGTTTCTGAATCCCAAAATGGCTGGTAATAATTCCCTTCTCTACCGGCCAGGGTAATCGGCCCCTGTTCTCTTCAAAATTTTCTCCAATCAGTTTTTGTTCGGGGGTACTTTCCGATTTTACAACCTTTTTTCTCTCAGCTTCAAGAAGCCGTGCAATCTCATTTTCAATTTTCTTAGCAATTCTTTTCTTTTCTTCCAGATCCTTTTTCAGCTGCTTTTCTTTACTACTTAAAGATTGCACCATACGCTGCTTTCTATTCTGCTCATTCTGCAACAGTTCCTTTTGTTGTTCTTCCTTTGATTTTAGATCTGATACACGATATAAATCATTTTGCAGTTTTTGCTTGGAAGTCTCAATCTGGCTCTTCAATTCAAAAATAATCTCAGACTCTTTTCTTCTGAACTTTGTAACCTGCTGCAGATATTTAAGCCTTTTGTATCCCTGATTAAAATCCCTTGCAGATAATATATAAACAACATCAGGATTTTCTTTTTTGGATTTATATGAATTAATCACTGCTCTGGCATAATCATTTTTCAATTCAATCAAATCTTTTTCCATCATGTCAATCGCCAGGGTATTTAGCCCGATTCTTTCAGAAATCAATGAGATTTCTTCTCTCATTCCTCCTATGACCGATTCTCTCAAAGTAAGTTTTTTACCAATTATTTTAATGGCATTCATACTTTCAGTCTTCTCTTTTGCCGTTGTTTTAAGCAAATTATCTACATATGTAATTTCCTCAAGAGTCTTTTTACGTTTATCTTCAAGTTCTGATTTGGTCTGTGCTTTCAGACTAAAATGAAAGTTTAAAAAAATTATAGTAATAAGTACAATATATCTCATCTGAGTTCTATTAATTCATATTTGTTACCTGGTATGAATCCAATACTCCCTTTCCAGGGAGACTCAATCTTTTTAAATCTGATATTAATGTTAGTCATCGATTCAGTATTGTTAATCTGAATTTTTGCCGGTATTAAGATATCACCCTGCCTGATAAAATCACTATATCTCACTTTATTATCTATGGCCTTCAAACTTCCTTCCTGAGTGACCAAAATAATCTTTCCCCTTTTACAGTCAACAGTATACCTGATTTTTATCCCCTTTATAAACTGATCGAAATCAAGTTTCCCTTCCAAACAATTAGTATTTACTTTTTCCTCCTTATTATCCTTTATAAAGTCGCCAAGAATAACAGGTAAAAGAGAGGCTGAAAAACCGTATCTTCCTGATAAATACTCAGGCTTTCCGTAATACAATTTTCTGTTGATCCTGTCATTAATAAGCAGCGTATCTTTAGATATAAATATCCTTGCAGCTTCAATCCCTGATTTGCTTCTTAAGCTAATCAGGAATGTGTCAGGCACAACAAACTTTATGCTGGCTGAAAAACTCTGTTTCTCGTTGTCCGTATATACTTCAATATCTGCCTTTTGAATAAAAAAACTCTTATTAGTAAGATTTTGCTTTTCCAGCTTATCTTCCAAACTGTTTTTTTCTAAATCAACAGAAATTTCAGCATTTGATTTGTTCCCCTTTTTTAATACAGAACATCCTGTCAGGAATATAAATATGAATAATATTGAACCTATTTTCCGCAATTTTCAATTTCTTTAATCAAATGAATTTTGGTACTATCAAGTTTTAAGGCAATATTCCAGTTTTCAATAGCTTTAGTACACTTCCTTTGCTTTTTGAGTATAAATCCATAATGCTCATACCATTCAGCATTAGCGCTTTCTCCGCTATTTATGATTGATTCCATGATTTTTGCAGCTTCATTCAGCTTTCCTCTTTTATAAAGCACCCACCCATAAGTATCGAGAAATGTACTATTATTTTTTTCAGATTCAATCACTTTTCTGGACATCTCTTCTGCTTCTTTAAGTTTAATATTCTGTTCAGCGAGATAATAGGCGTAGTTATTGATAACAGTGAGATCGTCCTTATTGTATTTAATCGCCTCATCAAATATTTCGAATGATTTAGTATAATCTTTCATTCTATAGTAAACATCGGCTCTCATTGTAAGTACCTGTACCATTGAATCTTTATTATTACCTGCAAGAATTTCTGCTTTTTTAAGCTCTTCCAGAGCAATTGAATATTTTCCGGTTTCAAGTGCCCCATTTGCATATAATACTTTAGCTACGAATGATGTATTGAATCTTGTTGCACATTGTTCTCCCCATATTGTAAGTTTATTAAAATCACCCATTTTCATGTACAAGAATAGCAGTTTCTCCCAGGCATAGTAGTTATCCGGTCTGGCTTTGATTAAATCCTTAAGCCGAATTTCAGCATCTGTCAATTTTTCCTGCCTGATAAGCAGTTCCGGTCTAAGAAGTGGTATAACATCATCCTGGTTATAGGTAGCTTCAAGTACCATCAGCGCAATTGTTAACTTATCTTCTTTATCTTTAACCAGATCAGGAATTTCAATAAGTCTCACGAAAATTGCTATTTTATCTTCCCTTGTCACATTACTATTTAAAATTACAGTATTCAAAAGCATAAAAAGATCGTTATAACTTTTTTCATTTATAAGAAAATCACAAAGTGAAAGTTGTGTTTGTGCATTATCAGGATTTCTTTCAATCAGCGATTTGTAAACCTCCAGGGCTTTTTCCATATCTCCTTTGCCTTTGTAAATTTCAGCCAGAAGTCCATTATAAAGTATCTCATCAGGATACTGATTTAATAACATTTGGATTTTAATCAAAGCATCATCATATTTTTCCTCTGCCATGAGATTCTTAATTGATGATAATGTAGATGATTCATTAATTCCATATTTATTATCAAATGAATCAAAAATTGTATTGGCCTGATTAAAATTTCTATTTTCCGAATATAAATTTCCAAGAGTCAGCTTCAGATTCTCATTTTCAGGGAAATATTTTACTGCTTTTTCGTAATAAATAATGGCACTGTCAAGGTTTTTATCCTGGTAGTACATTCCTGAAAGCATCATAAGGTACCAAACGTTTTTTTCATTCAGCGAAATTGCTTTTGATGCATATTTCTTCCCGTTTCTTGTGTCACCGTTAGTTGCCACAATTTGAGCCATCTGATAATAAGATGCATCGCTTTCAGGAAAAATTTTGATGCATTGTTCAAGGTACTTTAGTGCATCACCGCCATTCCCCATAAGTTTCTGTTTTATTGCCTCAACATAAAAATAGTCAAATGCAGCCTTATCATAACCTTTTCCCTGTTTTCCAAGTGCCGCAGACGGGGCAATTTTTTTCCCGCAGGAAACAAGAGTAATCAGAAATACTATCAGAAAAACCAAGTAAACATTATATCTTTTCATCATTATACTTTTCCGGTATGACCAAAACCTCCGATTCCTCTTTGTGTTTCCAAAAGGCTGTCAACAATAACCCAATCAGCCTTTTCATGCTTTGAAATTACCATCTGGCAAATTCTTTCTCCATCTTTAATAACGAATTCATCCTTTGATAAGTTCACAAGAATTATACATACTTCTCCCCTGTAATCAGCGTCAATGGTTCCCGGGGAATTAAGTATTGTAATTCCTTTATTAATTGCCAGTCCGCTTCTGGGTCTTATCTGTGCTTCATAACCTTCAGGTATTTCCACAAAAAGTCCGGTCTTTACCAATGCTCTTTCCATAGGCTTAAGAACAATTTCTTTGTCGATATCAGCTCTTATGTCCATACCCGCGGACAGTGGAGTAGAATAAGCAGGCAAGGGATGTTTTGACCTGTTTACAATATTAATTTTCATATCATTTTCAAATAAATAAATTCCCTGCAAATATACCTTTAAAGGTTAAACCGTTTTATCAGTAAACGTGTTTTGCTGAAAATAACGTAATTTGAAAACCAATATTTTCGTGTATCTACCAAAGTTAAATATCTTTGCATTCACATTTGCAGAACGTTATTAACCAAAATATCTATTTCATGAACAAAGTTTTTAAAAATATTATACTGCTTAATATACTACTATTAATGCTATCCTGCAGTGCTGCGAGAAGTAATGAAAATACAGTGATTTCATTAAAAACATCTCTTGGGGATATAAAAATAAAACTTTATGACGGTACGCCTGTTCATCGTGATAATTTTATAAAACTCGTTACATCAAGTTATTATGATGGAATTTCTTTCCACCGGGTAATAAAGAATTTTATGATCCAGGCAGGTGATCCAATTACCAAAACCGATTCAAAAACCGCTATGCCAGATTCTTTGAAAACATATACGATACCTGCAGAAATCAACAGCTTGTATTACCATAAAAAAGGAGCTCTTGCAGCTGCACGCGAAGGGAATGAGGTAAATCCTGATATGAGATCTTCAGGAACCCAGTTCTATATTGTTCAGGGAACTATATTAACCGATGATGAATTGAATCGTGCAGAACAGCGTATAAATGGCAGTGTGAAGCAATCGCTCTTCTACAGACTTTTAAAACAGACGTCTGACAGCGTCAGAATATCAGGTAAAACAATTTCAGATGGAGAAATACAGGAAATCGCATCCGTGAAAATGTTCCAGTTTCTTACAAGCAATAAAGACTACAAACTTTCTGATGAGCAAAGAAACACTTATAAAACTATCGGAGGAACGCCAGGACTGGATAACACCTACACGGTATTTGGTGAAGTAATTGAGGGTCTCGATATTGTGGAGAAAATTGCCGCAGTTCCGACCGACAGCTTTGACAAACCATTAAATGACGTAAAAATTCTTAAAATAAAAATTATAAACAACTGATTAACATATCTCACAAATGCTTCAGAAGATAAATATTCTCATAAATGAGATTTCAACAATAAGTGTAAAAACTTCAGAAGAACTTGAATTATTCCGCCTGAAATATCTTAGCAAAAAAGGCATATTATCTGATCTTTTCGAAGATTTCAGGAATGTACCTGTAGCCGAAAAGAAAGAAGTTGGTCAGAAACTAAACCAGCTAAAGCAAAATGCACTTGATAAATACAACATTCTAAAGTCCGAACTCGTTTTATCAGAGGATGTTAATGAAGGTTTTGATCTAAGCAGACCGGCATATCCATATTCTACAGGTTCCCGTCATCCCATTTCCATTGTAAGGAATGAGATAACTGAAATCTTTTCACGTATCGGTTTTACAGTATCCGAAGGTCCGGAAATAGAGGATGACGATCATGTGTTCACTAAACTTAATTTTGCTCCCGAACATCCTGCACGGGATATGCAGGACACGTTCTATATCTCAAGAATTTCAGCTGAAGATTCCAGTCCCGACGATATCTTGCTTCGAACTCATACTTCCTCAGTACAGGTAAGGGTAATGCAAAATCAGAAACCTCCGATTCGTACAATCTCTCCCGGCAGGGTATTCCGGAATGAAGCAATTTCTGCCCGGGCCCACTGCATTTTTCACCAGGTTGAAGGACTATATATTGATGAAAATGTCTCTTTTGCCGATCTTAAACAAACATTGCTCTTTTTTGCCCGTGAAATGTTCGGAAAAGATACAAAAATAAGACTGCGTCCGTCATATTTCCCATTCACAGAACCATCTGCAGAAATGGATGTGAGCTGCAGGATATGCGGTGGTAAAGGTTGTAATGTTTGTAAATATACCGGCTGGCTCGAAATACTTGGATGCGGAATGGTTCATCCAAACGTACTTGATGCGTGTAATATTGAAAGCAATAAATATACAGGCTTCGCGTTTGGAATGGGTATAGAAAGGCTGGCGATGCTTAAATACCAGATCAATGATCTTCGGCTTTATTTTGAAAATGATATCCGGTTCCTGGATCAGTTCAAAACAGCATTTTAGCATGTTTGAACAATAATGTAAAAGGCTTTGTTCATCTTTGCGCTTTAAATAAATTATAAATAATGAAACAGCAAGATATCCAGGTTCCGTTGTGTGAAATATGTTCTCTTGAATCGGGTTCGCTTTTCAAGCATCTTACACCTGAGGAAGTTGATATTCTTAATTTTGAAAAAGATTTCCGTCAATATAAGAGAGGGGATATCCTTTATCAGGAGGGCAACCGTATCAGTGGTTTCTTTTGCATAAACAGCGGAATAATAAAGGTATTTAAAACAGGATTTGACGGTAAAGAACAGATAATCCGTTTTGCTAAAATGGGAGATATTATTGCTTACAGAAGTGTATTAAGCAATGAATTAGCATGTACCTCAGCAAAGGTTATTGAGGATTGCCAGGTTTGTTTTATCCCTTCGGAAATACTAACAAAATTTATTACAACCAATCCTTCATATTCTCTTGAATTACTTAAACTTGCCTGCCATGAATTAGGGGAGGCCAATTCATTTATCACAGATATCGCCCAGAAAACTGTGAGAGAAAGGCTTGCTGAGATCCTTCTTTTGCTTGTGCACGATTTTGGACTTGACGATGAACAGTTTCTAAATATATCTCTTACACGCGAAGAGCTTGCCAATATAGTCGGAACTGCCACAGAATCAGTTATCCGGCTTTTATCAGAATTTAAATCAGACAAACTGGTTGAGCTGAACGGCAGGAAAATCAAAATCCTGAATACAAACGGTCTTGAGAAGATCAGCAACGTTTTTAATTAAAACAGCTTTCCCGGTTGATTGTTACCGAATTGCTTTCCAAGGTGCTTATATGCATGCTCGGTAGCTTCGCGACCCCTGGGTGTTCTCTTTAGGTAACCTTCTTTAATCAGGAATGGTTCATACACCTCTTCAATCGTTCCACTCTCTTCACCCACCGCGGTGGATATAGTAGTTAGCCCAACAGGACCTCCGGCGAATTTATCTATAATAACAGAAAGTATACGGTTATCCATTTCATCGAGACCGTGCTGATCAATGTTCAGTGCTTTAAGACCATATTTTGTTATTTCAAGATCAATTTCTCCTGATCCTTTAACCTGTGCAAAGTCCCTTACTCTTCTAAGCAAAGCATTGGCTATTCGGGGAGTACCCCTGCTCCTTCTGGCAATTTCGATCGCTGCCTCTTCGTCTATCTTAACATTAAGTATTCCGGCAGAACGTTTTACAATGCCTGTAAGTACCTCATGATCATAATATTCAAGATGAAACTTAATCCCAAATCTGGCTCTCAGGGGACTGGTAAGAAGACCCGAACGGGTGGTTGCTCCAATTAGTGTAAAATTATTTAGTGTAAGTTGAACACTTCTTGCACTTGGTCCCTTATCAATCATTATATCGATCTGGAAATCCTCCATGGCTGAATAGAGATACTCCTCCACAACAGGACTCAACCGGTGTATCTCATCAATAAAGAGAACATCTCCTTTCTGAAGGTTTGTAAGTAATCCGGCCAGGTCACCGGGCTTATCGAGAACAGGGCCTGACGTAACCCTTAGGTTTACCTGTAACTCATTGGCAATTATCGTGGCAAGTGTTGTCTTGCCAAGTCCGGGAGGACCATGCAACAGAACATGATCTAGTGACTCTCCCCTCTGTTTCGCGGCAGTTACAAAAACAGCAAGATTCTCCATGACCTGTTTTTGTCCCTTGAAGTCACTGAAGCTTAAGGGTCTGAGCTGTTTCTCAAATTCCTTATCTGTAACTGATATGTTGTCTTTTTTGATGTTGATATTTTCTTCCATAAAATAATCTGACTATTTTATAAGCTTTGTATCGCTTTCAGGAAGCTTTATCCTGACACCATTTATGCTTACTTCCGTATCATTTTTATATGAAATTACCAGAGTAACATTTCCTTCTTCATCATATTTCTTCCAGGTTTTCTCTCTTATCCCCATCTGGAAATTTTGTTCTTCCTTTAGCTTACCGTCCTCAAAATAAAAAAGCTGCAGTCCATCCGGATTACCCTGCGCATAATTTCCTTTAGATTTTAATTTATTGTTGGTGTAGAATGACTTCCATAAGCCATCTTTTAATCCGGTGATATATTTACCTTCCTCAGTAAAATTAACAGCATTAAATTTCCATTCACTATTCTTTTCCCCATCTGAATACTGGCCCTGAGCAATTACTTGTCCTTTAATTGTATACTCGGTATATAAACCGTCACGCTGCCCCTGGAAGTACTCTTCTTCTCTCAGAATCGCACCGTTCTCATAATACCATTTCCACAATCCATCGGGGCGGCCATTGTTGTATGAACCTGTTTGCTCCACCTTTTCCGCCATATTATAGAATTTCCACTGACCTGAACGTCTGTTATCTGTAAATTGCCCTTCGTCCTGAGTTTTGCCATTTGCAAAAAGATCCTTCCATTTTCCGTTACGGTTACCCGCTTCATCCACTATACCTTCAGAGAGCAATAATCCGTTGTCGTTATAAATAAAAGCATTACTAACTTTTCCATCCTTTCCGAACTCCCTGTGGATACCTACAGGAATCTTATTCCTGAATGGACCACTATATGTCAGTTTACCGTCCTGATCATGCCTGTTTACTATTTCAATATCGGGTTCATCCTCCACCCTCGATTTAACAATTGCTCCTTTATCATAAAGCATTGTAAGCACGAGCGTTCCCTTATTATCGTACTCCTTATAGTAACCATGCTGCAGATCGTCGACGAAAGTTTTTTCAGATTTAATTTTGCCGTTGGGGTAGAACTCTTTCCAATCACCCTGCTTTAAACCTTTGTTGTCAGTTCTGTTGATTCTTTCACGGCTTACAAGAAAATCGTTATTATATTCGAGAAGTGTAATAATATTTCCATCCTTATCATATTCTTTCGAAAGACCTTCTTTTTTCCCTTCATTATAGGCAAAAGTCTGCTGTATTTTCCCATCGGGGAAATAGAGATACGCGGTACCCTCTTTCCTGTCGCCGGCAAAAAGTTCTTTTGACCATATGTAGTCGCCTTTTGATGGGTCTTTTTTATATTTGAAATACCATCCGTTCTTTTTACCGTACAGGTAGTTTATTTTTTCAGTTGTATCTCCTGCCTGATCATAAAATACCCAGATGCTGTCAAGTAGAAAATTGGTTCTTCTTCCTTCAGATTTTTTTACACCGGTAACATAAAAACTTTTCCAGAATCCTTCAGGCTTTCCATTCCTGATCATTCCTTCGCTTGAAATAGCTCCATTAGGATACTTAAATATTTGATAACCATCTTTTATAGTTGATGTTTCCTGGGCAGTACCAACCATAAAGATTAAAACAAATAATATTAAAATACTGATCCTTTTCATGATTCAAAGACCTAAATTTTCCGATATTTCCAACATTCTTTGTATAGGCTTCTGTGCTCTCAGAAGCAGATTCTTATCAATTAAGATCTCGGGCTTTTCGCTTAAAAGGCAGTTATATATTTTTTCAATTGTTATCACCTTCATAAAACTGCATTCACTGCAACCACAGGTCGAATCACGAGGAGGAGCCGGTATATATTTCTTACCCGGTTTTTCCTTTTTCATCTGATGTATTATACCTACCTCAGTAGCAACAATATATGTTTTTCCAGTATCGTTTCTGGTGAAGTTAAGCAAGGCAGATGTAGAACCAATATAATCAGCAACCATTCTTACAGGCAATTCGCATTCGGGATGAACAATAATTTTAGCGTCAGGATTTTCCTTTTTCAGTTTTAGAATTGCCTCAAGAGAAAATTCCTCATGAACGTGGCATGTTCCATTCCATATAACCATATCTCTCCCGGTCTTATTAAGAACATAATTACCAAGGTTTCTGTCAGGAGCAAAAATCAGCTTTTCTCCGGGAGGAAGAGATTCAACAATCTGAACTGCATTTGAAGAAGTGCATATTATGTCAGATAATGCCTTAATTTCAGCAGTAGTATTAACATATGAAACAACGGTTCTTCCGGGATTATCGTTTAAGAATTTTTTAAAATCATCTGCTTTACAGGAATCAGCCAGAGAACAACCTGCATTCATATCCGGAAGAAGAACTTTTTTCTCAGGAGACAGTATTTTTGCTGTTTCTGCCATAAATTTAACACCTGCAAACACAATTATATCTGCAGAATTAGAAGCAGCCTTTTGTGCGAGCGCCAGGCTGTCACCAACAAAATCAGCAATATCCTGAATATCTCCTGTCTGGTAATAGTGAGCCAGGATGATTGCATTTTTTTCAATCTTCAGTCGTTTTATCTCCGATATATACTGTTTTTGTGAATGAGTTTCCATTCTGTAAACTTAATCAATAAAGTTATATTGAATTCTCTCCGTATTTATTTTATGGTTCTTATTAACATCATAATATTCTTATTAATTAATTATAAATTTATTTATAATGATAATGATATGCTGTTAATTGTGTTGAAAGTTAAATATGATTTTACTTGCATATCTCATCATTACAACTTAACAAACATCTTATTAACAGTTCAAAAAATATACCATTTTTGATAATGAGCGAATTAGTAAACTAATTAACAACTGTTAATATTGGTTTATTGATACTGCCAATAAGACAAAAGTAAAGTTTTTAGGGTTTATTTCCGGTTCATATTTTGACTTTCTTTTCTTAAAACTTTAATCAGAACCTGATCCATCAGTTAGAAACCATCAAAGCTGTTGATAAAACCACTGTTTATCACTTTTAATAATTTCTTGTTTACATGTTATTAACAGGTTCTGCCTGGTCGGTTGCCAATAAGGAGAAAACACCCGGGCTTCAACTGACTCCGTTTCGTTTGAGCAGGATTAAGTTCCTCACTTACTGTAATAAATGACAGTTTTAAATTTGGTTAGCATTGGCTTCTTTTAAAAAACATGAGAGTCTAATTAAAGATATTAGAATATTATTTTCTTTTAATTGATCAATTATATAAATTTGCAATAAGTTCATTTGTATTAATATATAATATAAACAATTGAAAACTAAAAAGATAGCAATAGTATCGGATCATGCAGGGTATTACTTAAAGGTGAAACTATTAAAGTATCTAATAAAGGAACAGTATGATGTAAAGGATTTAGGATGTTCCTCAGAAGAAGCTGTAGATTATCCTGATTTTGGTCATCCCCTGGCAAATGCAATTTCTGCAGGTGATTTTGAAGTTGGAATTTCGATATGCGGAACAGGGAATGGCATTAACATGGTTGTTAATAAGCATCCTGGAATCAGAAGTGCATTATGCTGGAATGAAGAAATAAGTCGTCTGGCCAGGGCACATAATGATGCAAATATCTGTGCTTTACCAGGAAGATTTATTTCTGAATCTGAAGCATATCTCATCGTTAAAACATTTCTGAACACTTCATTCGATGGAGGAAGACACCAGAGAAGGATTGACAAGATCTCATTAAAAATATATTAGAATGTTATCAAACTCATGCAGATACGGCATCAGGGCTATCATATATCTGGCCAGCCAACCTAAATCAGCCGGTAAAACTGGGATTAAAAAAATAAGCAGTGATCTGAATCTTCCTACACCATTTCTGGCAAAGATTCTTCAACAGATGGCCAGGCAGAAAATTTTAAGTTCCACTAAAGGGCCCCACGGAGGATTTTCGCTTTTTAAAGATCCCAAGACTATTACACTTTTTGATATTGTAATCTCAATTGACGGTGACGCGATTTTTACCAGCTGTGTAATGCATAACGGTTCGTGTGCAGGGAAGAAAGCCAATTCAAAACATTGTCCGCTTCATGACGATTATGATAAAACGAGAACAGATCTAATTCATCTTTTCAGGCAGAGGACTATTTATGAGCTTGTACAAATGGCAAAAAGTACAGAATTGATAACTATCTGATCTTCTCTTTTATATAGGGTTTAATCAATAACCATAACAAAACAGAGGCAGTTACGCCTGCCAGATTTGCCATAGCATCAAAAATACTTCCGGTACGGGTAATGGTAAGTGTTGCCTGCAGTATTTCCATTAATACGCCAAATGAGAAAGGTATAAGTGCCATCAGAAATAGGTTCCTGTTACCTTTTATTAACTTCCTGTTTTCTAAAATTATAACTGACATCAGACCAAAATACATTGAGAAGTGCACAATTTTATCAAAACCAGGGATATTAAACGATGGAACGTTTTCAAATGTTTGTTCACTGGCCAAACTCAGGTACAGGATAATCAGAGCTACAAGGATTGAGAATTTATTCTTCTTGACCATTTATGAAGTTTGATGCAAAAATAAAAAATTTAATGGCATTTAATTTATAAATTTCTCCCGTAAATTAAATTTTAGATTAAGATCGCGTGCACTTACAGATGATTTAGATGGCAGGGATATATATACATATACCATTTTGTAAAAAGCTATGTTTTTATTGTGATTTCTATCGCGTAATTACACCTGAAGATACTTCCGTGTTTATTGATACACTGCTTAAGGAAGCTTCATTAAGGAAAGATTATCTTGGCACCGAACCTGTCACAACCATATATCTTGGCGGAGGTACACCCTCAGTGTTTTCAATAAAAGACCTTAGTACAATTCTTAATAAGATTTATAAAGACTTCGAGGTAACGAAGAGTTGTGAAATAACCATCGAATTAAATCCTGACGACGTTAATCCGGCTTATTTGTCAGGGTTGAAGGATCTTGGTATAAACAGGATAAGTTTAGGAATTCAGTCGTGGAGGGATGTAGACCTTAAAATGCTGAACCGGCGTCATGATTCTGCCAGGGCGGTTACAGCTCTGAAAGATACACTTAAATCAGGATTTGAGAATGTAACAATTGACCTTATTTACGGGATTCCGGGGATGAGTATAAAGGAATGGGCCTCAAATCTTGAATTTTCTTTTTCTTTTGATATCAAGCATTTGTCGGCATATCATCTTACAATTGAAAAGGGAACCGTTTTTGGCAAGATGCTGGAGAAGGGACTCTTTACTGAAATTGATGAAGAAGAGAGTACGTCGTTGTTTAATATGCTGATTGAGAAATCAGAAGATGCAGGGCTTATTCATTATGAAATATCGAATTTTGGAAAACCCGGATATTTCTCAATCCATAATTCAAACTACTGGAAACAGATAATTTACCTTGGACTTGGGCCCTCGGCACACTCTTTCAACGGCTATTCGAGGCAGTGGAATATCAGTAATCTGAAGAGTTATATAAAAGCCGTCAATACCGGGAAACAATATTTTGAAAGCGAAGAACTTGATATAAAAACCAGGTTTAATGAATATATAATGACATCGCTCAGAACAATGTGGGGCATTGACCTTGAATATGTTGAAAAAACATTTGAGAAGGAAGGTTATGATTATATTGTTAATTTATCGGGGAAATTCAGAGATTATGGTCTTATGAAACTGGATAAAAAAACCCTGGTCCTAACGAACCAGGGAAAGATGATATCTGATAATATTATATCTGAATTTATGATGCCGGGTGACGAGTAGTTATTTTTTCGAAAGTAAAAAGTTGGTACGTCCGATAATATTGTCTTCAAGATATAGCTCAACGCTGTAGTTTCCGATAATAAAATCGCCGTTATTATCAATAAAGATACACATTTCAATATCCTGATTCGCGTAATCCACCGTGCGATTGGCTGAATAAATTATTTTATCGCCTTTATAATCAAACAAATTATTGGGACTTGTTGTAACAACCAGAGAATCAGGTCTTAATACTCTCATGTATACCTCCTTTGGACCAGCAGTTGCAAGGGGATTCTCACGAAGTGTGAAACAGATTCTTAACTTATCGAGAAGATTAATTCTTGTCGTTTCTTTTCTTTTTTTGTTCAAAGAAACAGCGACGATATCTTTAGCCTGAATAACTGAAGCAATTTCAACTTTTGTGCTAAGATCCTCTTTGACTTTTGAGAGCTCTGTATTGGAGTTTCGTACTTGAGTAATCTGTTGTTTTATTTCAGAATTTTCAGCAACCAGCACTTTATTTTTTGTATTAAGGGAGTCGATCTGAACGATGTAACTTTTCATAATATCTCTCATTGTTGAGATCTCGCTCTTATATTTTTTTATCAACTGGACGTTTGATGCAGTAATAGACAGAAGCTGTACTATTCTGGCTCTTTCTTTTTCCACATGTGCATTAAGGCTATCGTTATTGGTTTTCATTGTGTCGTATGAATTGACCATGTGCCTTAGTTCTGTTGCAAGAGAGTCCTTTTCATGAGTGAGTACTGTTTCCATCTCAGTCATTCTATGCTTTTGATTAAAATACATAAAAACAAGAAAGACCAGGGCCAGGCCCAGAATGATTGCTGTAGCTATCATGCTGATGGGTGCTCTTTTTTTTGTTGCCTGTTCCAGGGGTGTGGTATTTGGGGTGTCTGCCATTTTGTGCCTTATTTATAAGTTTTATTATGCAAAAGTAACAATATCCTTACAATTTTTTAAAATGAGTTGCAGCAATTGTAAATAGTTTATCTGACAACTTAATAATAAATTAAAATCCAAAG
The DNA here is from genome assembly GCA_025358455.1 of Bacteroidales bacterium. Taxonomy (GTDB): domain Bacteria; phylum Bacteroidota; class Bacteroidia; order Bacteroidales; family VadinHA17; genus LD21. The sequence goes on along the minus strand of JANYJP010000042.1, from coordinate 20,300 downwards.
ATGCTTTTTGAACTTCATTTATTTAATTTCACGGTTCAAGAATTAATTTTACTATAAAATGATTGTGGTAATATATTATTATACAATTAAGTAGGTCGATTGTTCAACGAATGATCAAAAAGAGGTATTGTTTGTTTGTATTAGGTAAGGTTTACGGATTTCATTAATTTTATCAATGTAAAGGAATAGATTTTATAATTAAATAACCGTCAGAATCATGAAATACATTGGTGCTCATGTCAGCGCTTCAGGAGGAGTTGAGAACGCTCCGGTAAATGCTGATTTAATAGGAGCGAAGGCATTTGCTCTGTTTACAAAGAATCAGAGGCAATGGTTCTCTAATCCACTTACCCTGGCAAGTATTAAAGCATTCAGGGATAACTGTGAAAAGTTAGAATATGAGCCATTTCAGATACTTCCGCATGATAGTTATCTTATAAACCTTGGTCACCCTGAGGCAGAACCACTTGAAAAATCGAGAGCCTCATTTCTTGATGAAATGCAACGATGTCAGCAGCTTGGTCTGGACAGGCTCAATTTTCATCCCGGTAGTCACCTGAACGGGTTAGGGGTTGAGGAATGTCTGAAAAGAATGGCAGAATCGCTAAACATTGCCCTTGATAAAACAAAAGGAGTTACGGCAGTAATCGAGAATACTGCAGGCCAGGGAACAAACCTTGGTTATACCTTCGAACAGCTAAGGGTAATAATTGACAATGTTGAAGATAAATCAAGAGTAGGCGTGTGTATTGATACCTGCCACGCTTATACTTCAGGATATGATGTAAAGTCACCGGAAGGTTTTAAAAAGACATTTGAAAAATTCAATGAGGTTATAGGTTTTAAATATCTTAAGGGAATGCATCTCAACGATTCCAAAAAGGATCTGGGAACAAGAGTTGACAGGCATGAAAATATAGGTATGGGGTTCCTTGGGGATGAAACGTTCAAAATGCTGCTGAATGATAAGAGATTTGATGATATGCCTCTCATACTTGAAACGCCTGAGGAATCATTATGGGAAGCTGAGATCAAGAAGCTTTATTCACTTATCGGTAAATAACTATTAATCATGTTATTACAGTAATAGCTACAAATCCAGAAGCTTATTGATGTCAAATTCTTTAAGCTTTTCTTTTGTTGCCCTGTAACCTACCGAGAAGAGTTCCCCTGCCTTTTCGGGATCGAGGATTTTATAATTCCGTAATTCAAGAGGAGCAACAAAGAGATCAAATTTTTTTGCCTTCTCGTTAATCTCCTTTGACATACTTAGCATGAATGTCCGTTCTGCTATATTGATCAGACCGCTGATTTTTTCAGCATAACCAACAGGATTAACAAACGAACCGATGAGAACTTTGCATTTGTTTTCAATCGGATGAACGGGCAGATTGTCAAGAACACCCCCGTCGACATAAGAGATATTATTGATTATTACCGGCTGGAAAAGTACAGGAATGCTGGCCGAAGCAACTACCGGGCCAATCAGATCACCGGAAGAGAAATAAACAGCCTTTCCATTGTTAAGATCAGTAGCTGCCACGAACAACGGAATCTTCAGCTCATTAAATGATTTTGCACGCAGATTCGTTTTTAATATTTTAATTATTCCGTTGATCTGAAGTAAACCCTCCCTGGGTATTGCCGGACGCATAAAATTCAACCTGCTACCGGAATTCATTAACTTAAGGATATCTTTTGGTCGGTAACCATCGGCATATAATGCCCCTATAATTGCCCCGGCGCTGGTTCCGGATATTATATCCGGGAATATTTCTGCTTCATTTAAAGCCTGAATAAATCCAAGATGTGCAAAACCCCTGGCGCCACCGCCACTTAATACAAAGCCTATTTTATACTTCGTCCCCGCCATCGTTAAAACTCATTAATAAGTCCGTCAGAATAAAATATCAATAAGGAGTTTCAGATTCAGAAATGTCACAATCCCGGCAATAATCAATAAAAGCCCAATCAAAAATCTGCTGTTAGCATATTTACCCATTACCTTTTTGGATGAGGTCAGGTAAATTTGTATAGCCACAGTAAAAGGCAGCTGGATACTGAGGAATACCTGTGACAAGATAAGGCCCTTAAACGGATTACCAATGAAAAAGATAATTATTAAAGCCCCTATTAGTGAAACAATGACTCCAATCCTGGAATGGTTATCCTTAACATCGTAAGGTTCTTTATACATTCCTGATACAATAGAACCGCCGGCCATTCCGGAAGTTATAGATGAGGCGACCCCTGCGAAGAGAAGTGCGACGGCGAAAATAACCGAAGCGTTCGCACCAAGAAGTGGTTCAAGTAAGCTCTTTGCCTGTTGGAGTTCATCAACTTTTTGACTTTTTGTAAAAAAGGTTGCAGCAGCCAACAGGATCATTGCACTATTAATAGCCCAGCCGATTATCATTGAGAACAGAGTATCCGCAAATTCAAACCGGAGTTGCTTTTTAATGATTTTTTCATCCTGCAAATTCCATTGACGACTTTGAATAATTTCAGAATGCAGGAAAAGATTATGTGGCATAACAACAGCGCCAAGTACGCTCATTATCAACAATATTGATCCTTCCGGAATAGATGGTTTGACCCAGGAGATCCCTGCCTGAATCCAGTCTACTTTGACCAGGAATAATTCATATAAAAAAGACAGCCCGATAATGGAAACAAAGCCTATGATCCACCTTTCAATTTTCTTATAAGAATTCGAAAACAACATTATCAATACAAAAATTGTAATCAGCAGGGCAGCTATTTTTATTGGCACAGCAAATAACATGTTTAATGCAATCGCTCCGCCAAGGATCTCGGCAAGCGAAGTGGAAACAGAAGCCAGCACAGCAAAAGATAAAACAGACTTTGATATCCAGGGTTTCAGATAAATGGTAGCTGCTTCTGACAAACACAGACCGGTTGCAATTCCCAGATGTGCAACGTTATGTTGCAGAACAATTAGCATAATTGTTGAAAGTGATACAACCCATAACAGAGTGTAGCCAAACTCTGATCCGGTTGCAATATTTGCAGCCCAGTTCCCCGGATCAATAAACCCGACAGTAACGAGCAATCCAGGGCCTATATATTTGAAGATGTCAAGACCGCCGTATGCAGGAGTATGATCTTTTCTTTTCAGATCCTTAAGAAGTCCGGCGCCATTAAACAAATTCTTAAAATTCAACATATTGGATCTATTCGGGTATCTTTCTTCGATTTCTAAAATAATAGAATCTGGTTAACAAAGATAAACAATGGGAATGAAAATTTTTACATGCAGTTATCTGATGATGATAATCTCTAAAGTTATAAATTTGAACCATTGGGAAATATATCACTACTAATAAAATAAAGAGATGCAATTTTTGTTAATAGCTTACGACGGAACCGATCCGGGAGCGCCTGATCGCAGGTTGAAAATCCGGGGGGCCCATTTTGAAAAAATAGGCAGACTTAAAAAATCAGGTGAGTTTCTTGCAGGTGGCGCAATACTTGATGAGAACGGAAACATGATCGGCTCAATGATAGTCTACGAATTTTCCGACCGTAAGTGTCTAGATGAAAAGCTGAAGGAGGAACCATATATTACAGAAGGAGTCTGGGAAAAAATTGAAATAAAACCTTTCCGGCTTGCTAAAATAGAATAAAATACGTGCTGAAATCCATTAACAGCAGAGCCCAATAGCTATCGGGATCTGCGGTTAATAAAGATCTTCAAGTCAAATCAAACAAAATGGATATAAAAAAATTTACACCTGTTGTTGACAAAAAAGTTCTGGTCCTATTGGCCGGAATAATGTGGTGCGGAGTTGGAATTATGCTAATCAGTTTTGCAGTATCCTGGTTATCATTTTACTCAGGGAGAGAAGAGGTTTTGTTTTTTTCAGCAGGGTTTTTAGTTGCAATGCCGGTACATCACTTTGGATTCCTGAGAATTGCAGACAAAAATTTAAACAGGCTTCTGGCTCTTACGGAAAAGAGATGCGTGTTTGCTTTTATGACCTGGAAGAGTTATCTGATTGTTCTTGTTATGATGTCAATGGGGATTGCATTGAGACATTCTGCAATACCAAAACGATATCTTTCAGTTCTTTATAACGGGATCGGATTAGCCCTGTTTTTGTCGGGAATCAGGTATTTAAGATTTTTCTATAAGCTTTTAACTACAGAGGAATCTTAGTATTAAAATAATTTCCGGAACCTATTTGCAATATTTTAAAACTGCATTGAATACCTGCTGTCTTACCGGAGTTACATTATAGTATTCCCCGGTACTTAACAAACCGGTATTCTGACGGTTTATTAAAAGAACAACTGAAAGGCCATATTGAGGAATTACCGCGATACTTGTTCCGGTAAAACCTGTATGGCCAAATGATCCTTCAGGTCCATTCTTCATGAAGGAGTTATCAGGGTCCATCATCCAGCCAAGACCATTCTTAAATTTGTCTTTTGTAAGAAAGGTGTTTATCGTATTTTCTGAGATAAACCTTCCTCGTTGCGCCATTCCATCATTCATGATCATATCAACCAGCTTTTGCAGGTCATCAGCAGTTGAGAACAAACCTGCCGCTCCGGAAATTCCGCCATTGGCGTACCATGTATTTCCATCGTTTACTTCTCCTCTGAGTGTGTAGGCCCGCCATCCGTTCCATGAAGCCGGATCGATTTCTTTTATCTGGTATCCAAGTGAGGGATCGCTGACCATTCTTTTTTCATAAGGATTACCATGAGAAGTTGCTGCAATTTTTTTAAAACTTCCTGATTTGAGAGGATTATATGTTGTATTCTTCATTCCAAGAGGCTGGAAAACATTTCTTTTCTCAAACTGCTCAAGCGGCAACCCTGAAACAATTTCAACAATTTCCCCCAGAAGCATGAACCCCAGATCGCTGTAACGTCGTTGTTCACCAACAGGAAACATAAGAGGGAGTTGCGCAATCACGCGATAAGTTTCCTGCTTGTTTGATGACCTGTAATAAAGTGGATACCATTCATATAGTCCTGCCGTATGAGTTAGCAGATTTCTGATTGTAATTGCTCTTTTATCGGGAGTATCAAACGCTTTTATATACTTGTAAACAGGATCATCAATGTTAAGCAATCCGCTGTCGGCTAATAACATAACAGAAGTGGTGGTCCCTATAACTTTTGTAAGCGAAGCAATATCAAACAGATGTTTTACCGTCATTTTTTCAGCAGGAGTGAGCAACTGATGATTGGAATTATATTTACAGGCGTACCCGTATGCTTTTCTGCATATAATCTTACCTCCTTTTTTTATTTCTATTACCGCACCCGGTATTTTATCAAGGTCAACCTGACTCTGAAGTATACTGTCAATCTCATTAACCAGACTTGTCTTTGCTGCTTTATGCCTGACAGTCTGGCTACCCGAAACAGTGCTGAGAGCAAACAGAAGAATCAGAATTAATAATGATTGTTTATGCATATCCGTATATTTTTTATTAAGCTCTCTTTCCCCCTTTATAACCGACTCTCGGACCGACTGTTTTCCGAAGCAGCAATTCATGAAATCCCTTTTTCACAAAGTTATCAAGCTCACCAACCAGTTTAAAACCGAAATCATAATAAAGTTTTATAGCCCCTTTATTAAAAGAAGAAACACAGATAAATACGTTTGGTGATATTCTGAGTATTCTTTCCTCACAGAATTGAAGCAGTTTTCTTCCGAATCCTTTTCCCCTGTACTTTTCACTTATACAGATTGTCTGGATATACCCTGCAAATGTTCCGCCGGTTTGGATGATTACGAATCCGGCAATTTCATTTGTAACCTGGATAATATAAATCTCTTTACTGCTTCCCTCAAATGCCTTCAGACACTGATTATAATCCATATCCAGAGTAATCCAGGGATCAGTTACCGACATCATTGAGGCGCAGACGGCAAAATCTTTTACATCAGTTGTTGGGTTTATTGAAAACTTATTATCAGGCATCATTTATTATTCTTTTTAATTATGATCAGAAACAGAACAGTTAATAAAGCATTTACAAAAATATTCATAAACCCGAAATCAAAATGAAATGCCTGTATGAAATATCCATTAAGTAACCATGTGACCAATGCAGCTGAAATACACGCAACGGGAACCAGTTTTTCTTTCAGTTTAATTTTTGAAAATAAACCTGTCATATAAAGGCCTAAAAGTGGTCCATAGGTATAACCTGCAATTTTGAAAATGGTATTAATGATTGCCCCATGACTGTTCCAGAAGGACATAACAATAAAAAACATAACAATATTCACCCCAAGTAAAACCAGGTTCTTAATCCGTTTTTTTGATTCTTGTGGTTGATTCTCAATATTCATGAAATCATAGCTGAAGGCTGTTGTTAATGCAGCAATACAAGAATCGATGCTTGCGAAAGTTGAGGCAATGACCCCGATTAAAAATGCTATTGCACCGATTTTCCCGAAGTAGTTTAGTGTGAGTAACGGATAAAGACCATCAGTATTTACAAATTGGCCGTTTAACTTTGCCGGGGTAAATCCGTGTCGTTCAGCATATATATAAATGAGTACTCCTAGTCCGAGGAATAATGTCTGGGCAAATGCTATAAAAAAACTGAAAGTAAGAACGTTTTTTTTCGCATCCCTTGAATTTTTGACTGTAAGCGTTTTCTGCATCATACTCTGGTCTAGACCAACAAGAGCAACAGTAATCAATAACCCGGATATGAATTGTTTAAAGAAATTAGATCCGGAATGCATGTCCCAGTCAAAGATCTTTGCATAAGGATGATGAACTATTGTTTTTGCCATTTCAGTGAATGAGAAGCCTAAGGAATTCTTTATTGCGAGAATTGAAATCACAATAACTGTTACCAGAAACAGCGACTGAAGGGCATCTGTCCAGACAATTGTTTTTATACCTGACTTGTTAGTATACAGCCAGATAAGGATTAAAACTGCTATAATGGTTACGAAATATGGAATATGCAATTCGTCAAAAAAAGCATATTGAAGAATTTTTATTGACAGAAGTAATCTTAATGCTGCTCCAAACGATTGCGATACCAGGAAAAACAGGGATCCGGTCTTATATGTTATGTTTCCGAAACGGATATTAAGATATGTATAAATAGATACCAGTTTCAGCTTATAATAAATAGGTGTTAAAATGAATGCTATAAAAAGATAACCTACAATTGTTCCAAAAATAAACTGAAAATAATAAAGGTTGTTATTACCGACATTTCCGGGTATTGAAACCAGGGAAACAGCTGAAATACCTGATCCTATCATTCCAAAAGCCACAAGAAACCAGGGGGAGGCCTTGTCGCCGTCAAAAAATGTATTTTCCCTGACATGACGGGAAGCAATGTAGGAAATTGCCATCAGGATGGAAAAATATACCAGAATGATAGTAAATAAAAGGAGAGGGCTCATCAAATTATTTTTAAAATATCACATGTCAAACGTAATGAAAAAGTCAGATAAATTATATTTCTTTAACTTTACTCATCTTGCATTTAACATAGATTCTGCATAAACTTGGTGGATACAATCCTGATAAACAGGAAAAGTTTTGTATTACTCTGATAAATTTGGATATTAAAGTTTTTACTATGCCCATAATTGGGCGACAAAGCGGAACACGAAGAAAATCTTAGATAAACTGATAAAACAAACCTATTATGAAAAAGCTCAAAATCTTTCTGCCTGCGTTATTACTGTCAGCTGTTCTTATGGCGCAACAAGCTGATCAGGGAAGTCTTCCTTATAAAATGGAAGATCTGACATCGCCAAAATTTTCAAAAGCAGTTACTCTTGCGGCCGGGGTATGTGTTATTCCTCTTGGGATCATAGAAAAGCATGGTCCCGCTCTTCCTCTCGGCACTGATATGTATGAGGCGAGAGAAGTTGCATTTCATGCAGCAGAAAAGGAATATGCAGTTGTTTTTCCACCTTATTTTGTCGGACAGATCTTTGAAGCAAAACATCAACCCGGAGCAATTGCATACAGTCCGGAACTGATCTGGAAAATGCTTGATGAAACATGCAAAGAATTATCAAGGAATGGATTAAAAAAGATTATTCTCCTGAATGGTCACGGTGGTAACACCAGCTTTCTGCAGTATTTCTGCCAGTCGCAACTTGGAATACAGGAAGATTATGTTGTTGTTTTATTCAGTGGGGGTAAAGATCCTCTGAATGATAAAGAGATTCAATCTATGAAAAAGGCAAAGCTCGACGGGCATGCAGGGGAGGAAGAGACTTCGATGATGTATTCAATCAATCCGGCATTTGTTGACCAGGATGCTTTGAAAAGCGAATCGGGTCTCGATCAGGACAGGTTAAGTAAATTGCCTTTCGCCTATACAGGTATATGGTGGTATGCAAAATATCCAAACCACTTCGCAAGTGACGTTAATACTCCGAATAAAAGATTGGGTGAATTATTAATCTCCAGAGAAGCTGGTCAGCTTTCCGAATTAATTAAGTTCATGAAGAAAGACAACACAATACAACAACTCCAGGAAGAATTCTTCAAAAAAGCTCAGAATCCGACACAGAAATAAATGGCACAACAACCGACTCACGACTCACGGATCATTGGTGAGAACACAATGTATTTCCGTGCGTCGTGCATCGTGTGCAGCATGCCTGTCTTAAAACAATTCCGTCAGGATAGTGTTATATCAATTTAAAAACAATTGCACCATGGCTTATACATTACAACCCGGACAAAAAATAATTGATTTTAAGCTTCCCTCTACAGAAGGAAAGGAATACAGCCTGTCAGATTTTGCCAAGTACAAATACATGGTACTCTTTTTCACCTGCAATCATTGCCCTTATGTTATCGGTTCCGATGAGCTTACCCGAGAAACTGCCAATAAATACAGCGGGAGAGGAGTAGGATTTGTTGGAATAAATTCAAACAGTGAGAATACGTATCCTGAAGATAGTTTTTCCAACATGATAGAAAGGATGAAAAAGCACAAGTTCCCCTGGGTTTATCTATATGACAAAACACAGGAACTGGCAGAAGCGTACGGCGCATTAAGAACTCCACATTTTTATGTTTTCAATGAAGAGAGGATACTTGTTTATACCGGTCGGGGAGTGGACAATCCCCGCGACACTTCAAAGATGACTATAAACAATCTTGATAATGTGCTTGAGGAACTTACCGCAGGAAAACCTATATCTGTTCCATTGACAAATCCCATAGGGTGTAATATAAAATGGGATGGGAAAGGAGCCCACTGGATGCCGCCTGATGCCTGTGATCTTATTTAATATCAATTTATTAAGGGGCAAGCCGGCCAATAATCCAGGAATCGTTATTCTTGGTATAAGTTATGCGGTTGTGAAGCCTGTATTCTCCGTTCTGCCAGAATTCAAACCAACCGGGTATTATCCGGAATCCTCCCCAATGCTCAGGTTTGTCAACTGATCTTCCTGAAAAAACATCTTTATAAAAATCATATTTTCTTTCAAGATGTAAGCGATCGGGTATTATGCCGCTTTGTTCACTTGCCCAGGCTGCAAGCTGACTTTCCCGCGGGCGCGTTTTGAAATACTTTTCAGATTCATCCTGCGATACTTTTTCGGCAGTACCCTCGATCCGCACCTGTCTTCCTGCCTCGGGCCAGTAAAAAAGCATTGCCGCTTTTTGATTTGATGATAACTGTGACCCCTTTTTGCTCAGATAATTTGTATAGAATACAAAACCCTCTTCATCATATCTTTTAAGCAGTACGGTCCTAACGGAAACCTTTCCTTCAGATGATGCTGTGCCAAGGCTGACAGAATCAGGTATTTCCGTGGTGTGCAATAAATGTTCCTTATACCATATATCAAACTGAACAATGGGGTTCCGGTTGACCGATTTTTCTGAAAGATCTTTATTGCCAGACATTTTATTTATAAAAGTACTGCTTGAATAACATTGTTTTATTAGCATTGTTCTGAAGAGGCTGGAATAAAAAAAAATATCTATCTTAAACCCAATTAAATAAATCGTTATGATCAATAAAAAACAAAACCTGACGGCAATAACAATAATTGCATATGTCATGCTGATATTGCAGATATCATGCACGGCAAAAACACCAACGGATCTTTCCAAAGAGAGCATTATTCCAAAACCGGTTTCAATAACTGCGACAGGGGATAATTTTACTCTAAACGACGGAACCGGAATTTTTTACCAGGGGGAATCTGAAGAAGTAAAACAAATTGGTCAGTATCTGGCTGGCAGGTTAAAACCTGCAACAGGATTAAACATTGAAGTTAAATCAGTAGCCAGTGAGCCTAAGGCGGGCATTTATCTTACTCTGTCAGGAGACACTAAGCAGGGTGATGAAAGTTATGAACTGGTAATTTCAAAAAACCTTTTAATACTTTCAGCCGGCAGTCCGGCAGGATTATTCAGGGGAATTCAGACGATCAGACAGATTTTGCCTGCTAAGATTGAGCTTTCTGCCAAACAGGAAGGACCCTGGGAAATTGCTACAGGCACCATTAAAGACTATCCTGATTATTCTTACAGAGGAGTCATGCTGGATGTTTCGAGACATTTTTTTGGAGTCAGCGACGTCAAACGTTTTATAGATTTAATATCCTATTATAAAATAAATGTTTTGCACCTGCATCTTTCTGACGATCAGGGTTGGAGGATTGAAATTAAATCGTGGCCAAACCTTGCAACTCACGGTGGCAGCACACAGGTAGACGGAGGTAATGGGGGATATTATACGCAGGATCAATATTCAGATATTGTTAAATATGCTATGGAACGTTATATAACTATTGTTCCGGAAATTGATATGCCGGGTCACACTAATGCAGCTCTTGCTTCGTATGCTGAATTGAACTGCAATGGTAAAGCAACTGAACTCTACACCGGAATAGAAGTGGGATTCAGCACTTTATGCACAACAAAAGATGTCACTTACAAGTTTATTGATGATGTGGTAAGAGAACTGGCTGCTTTAACTCCCGGGCCTTACATTCATATCGGAGGCGATGAATCACACTCAACAAAACCCGAAGATTATATTCCATTTATAAATAAAGTACAGGAGATAGTTGCCTCTCACGGGAAACAGATTATCGGATGGGACGATATCTCAGCAGCTACGATCAAACCTAACTCATTTGCACAGCATTGGGCGAATGTTAAAAATGCTAATGCTGCAGTTGCCCAGGGCGCAAAAATCATTATGTCTCCGTCAATTAAAGCTTACCTCGACATGCAGTATGATAAGTCAACGAAGGTGGGATTGCACTGGGCTGCCTATATTGAGCTGGATAGCGCTTATAACTGGGATCCGGCTACATATATCCCCGGAGTGAAAAAGGAAAATGTACTTGGAGTTGAAGCTGCATTATGGACAGAGACTATAACGAATATGAATGATATTGAATATATGGTTTTCCCCCGGCTTCCCGGAATAGCTGAAATAGGATGGACTGCCTCCCCTTTAAGAAACTGGGATGAATATAAAGGGAGGCTGGCAAAACATGGTAATCGGTTTAAAGCAATGGAGATAGATTATTTTGAATCGAAATTAGTTCCATGGGGAGGTGTAAAATAGCTATTATCCATTAAACCTCTTTTGACGTCAGAGTTTAAACATATTGTTCGATATTTTACGGCTCTGTCGATTTACTTTCGGTTTATGCATTGATTTCCTGGATCCTTTGCTTCGGGGTTTAATCCCTGATTTGGCATTATGTTTACCCGATCGCTCTATTTTGGCGCTCTGTGGTTTTTTGTGAGGCTTATCAATTGAAAAACTATTTAAGGAGAAAGCAAGCAGGAACAATATTATAAGACCAACAATCTTCTTCATAATTTTAAAAATTAAGATTATTATCGTTCATTGTCGCAAAGTTAGATTATATAATTGATACAAAAAAACCATGCATGAGACTACAAATATTTCACAGGGAGGAACTTCTATAAAAAACAGTAATTGGACTGCACGTGTTATTGGAATGTTGTTCATTTTATCCGGCGCAGTAAATTTGCAGGCACAGGACAAGCTTTTTAAAGCCGGTGATTACCTTAACAGGGAATTATTACCTAAAGCTATTACCCGGCTTGCCTGGCGAGGCAATATGGATGCATTTACTTATGTTGAAAAAGATAACCTTATCCAGAAAGCAGCGGCAGATCAGAATAGAGCTGATACAATTCTGACCCTGACGGACCTGAATTTAAAACTGAAAAATTTAAAACAGGATGAGCTCAGGCACTTCCCGGGTTTAAACTGGTTGGACAATTACCGGTTGTATTATATTGATAAGGCTAAAGTATTTTTGTATGATTTCGCTGGGTCAACTCTGGTAAAAGCCAATGAATTTGATAAGGATGGAGAGAATATAACAATTGATGAAAAGAACCTGCATGTTGCCTATACTATCAAAAACAACCTGTTTGTAGTTATTAATGGGGAAGCCATTCAGGTTACTGATGAAAAAAACGAGAACATACTTTATGGGCAGATTCCGTCGCGGAATGAATTTGGGATTGATGCAGGTTCATTCTGGTCACCGGACGGGAAGTTACTGGCCTTCTACAGAACAGATCAAAGTGAGGTAGCTGATTATCCTCTGGTTGATATATTCAACCGTATTGCCAATGCCGCACCAATAAAATATCCGATGGCAGGCATGAAAAGTCAGAAGGTTGAGCTGGGAATTTTTAATCCTGATCTGAATGAAATCGTTTATATTCAAACGGCAGGTCCTGAAAACCAATATATTACCTCAGTAAGCTGGGATCCTTCAGGCAGATTCATTTATGCCGGCATTCTGAACCGCGACCAGAATCATCTCGAGATGAATAAATATGAATGCAATACCGGGAATTTAGTAAAGACTTTATTTGAAGAAAGAAACGATCGGTATGTAGAACCAATGCATGGTTTGTATTTCATTAAGTCAGATCCGTCAAAATTTATCTGGCAAAGCCGGAGGGATGGCTGGAATCATCTTTTTCTTTATGACACCGGAGGGAAAATGATTAAGCAAATCACGCATGGCGAGTGGGAAGTGACAGCCCTTTTAGATGCAGATCCTCAGGGAAATTCAGTTTTTTATGAATCAACAATGGATAGCCCGATTGAAAGACAACTGTATAAAACTGCACTTAAGACCGGGAAAACAGAACGGATAACAAACACCGAAGGAACACACCAGATGCTGGCGTCAAAAAGCACGAACTATTTTATTGATATTTTCAGCAGCACAAAAATGGCCCGGGCTTATTATTTGATTGACCAGAAGGGAACAAAACTTGCAACACTCAGAGAAGATGAAAATCCTTACAAGGATTACAAAATCGGTGAAATGTCGATTTTCAAAATAAAAGCTGATGATAGACACACTGACCTTTATTGCCGTTTGATAAAGCCTGTTGATTTCAATCCGGCAAAAAAATATCCGGTATTAATTTATGTCTATGGCGGACCTCATGCCCAGATGATAAATAATACCTGGACCGGAGGTGCCGGGTTCTGGCTGAATTTCATGGCACAGCAGGGCTATGTGATTTTCACTCTCGACAACCGGGGTTCATCTAACCGGGGTTTTGAGTTCGAAAGCATCATTCACAGACAGGTTGGCGAAAAAGAGATGGCCGACCAGATGACCGGTGTAAGCTATCTTAAATCACTTGATTATGTGGATACTACACGAATAGGAGTGGATGGATGGAGTTATGGTGGATTTATGACTGTATCACTTATGCTTCGTAATCCCGGCGTTTTTAAAGTCGCCTGTGCCGGCGGTCCGGTTATCGACTGGAAATGGTACGAAGTAATGTATGGCGAACGATATATGGACACTCCCATGCAAAACCCGGAAGGGTATAAAAAAGCATCTTTATTAAATTATGCAGGAAATCTCAGTGGAAAATTATTGATTATCCATGGAACCAACGACAACACAGTTGTCTGGCAAAACAGTCTGACTTTTCTGGATGAGTGCATCAAACAGGGCAAACAGGTTGATTATTTTGTGTATCCCGGAGCTGAGCATAACATGGCAGGCAACTCAAGGGTGCATCTTTTTAATAAGATTTCAGGTTATTTTAACGATTACTTAAAATAGTTTTGGTTCCTTTTTACCCGATTTTGCCTAACTTGTGTTAAATTCTCTCTGAATATATAACAGTATTAGTATGAATACAACAATAGTCAGGCACCGTTTAGCTCTTTTAATAATTGACATGCAAAATGATTTTGTACTGTCCGGAGCACCGGCATTTGTATATGGGGCATATGATAGCATAGACTCTATCAGAAAACTTCTGGATTATTACCGGCTGATAAAGGAGCCGGTATTTCATGTAATAAGAGAATACAGGAGTGATGGCAGTGATGTAGAAATTACCCGTTATGAGAGCTTTATAAAAAGCAGGAAAATTGTTGTTCCGGGGACAGACGGATGCAAAATTGTTGAAAAATTAAAGCCGGCAGAGGGTGAATATGTAATCATTAAAAACCGGTTCAGTGCTTTTATGAATACAGAACTTGATTTTATGTTACGAAGACTTGGGATTACCGCTATTGCAATATGCGGCACTCAATTTCCAAATTGTATCAGGGCTACAGCTTTCGATGCTGTTTCATATGGCTATAATGTTACTGTTATAAAAGATGCCACTTCTGCAGCAAGCAAACAAATTGCCGATGCTAATATTACAGATATCCAAAACATTGGCATTCCGTGCATTACGGTCGATGAGTATATAAAAAAGATGAATATTTGACTTAATAACCTGGAATTGAAGGAACTGCTTTAACTACAACTGTAGCTTTCATAGAAGCATGAATACTGCAATGGTATGGGTATGAACCGGCTGTCGAAAACATGTAGCTATAAGTTCCGTTACTTGCAATATTTCCGCTATTGAACAGATCAGTATCACTTGTAACAGTATGAGCGATAGCGTCCTTATTGCCAAAGTGGATAAGAAGTAAAATAAGTAATTCAGGGACATTGCTGGAGATTCACACATTAGGTCATTTGACAGACAAACAACCTCCGAACCAAATGACCAAGCACAGTCTAACCGCAATACAGTATTATGTCGCTGTTTTAACTGATGAAAAGGCTGAAATGATGGGGAGTTTATAGAGAATTTCTATACTGTATTTAAAGTTTAATTATATTTGATATGTGAAAATCGATCTAAATACAGGTGCCTTTATTGAGATTGGTGGCGAGCTGGGTAAGTATAACTCTCTCCCAATTGATGTATTAGTTAAGATCGCTCAGGATTTGCAGGAATTGATTCTGACTTTGGCAAAAATTGATTTACCATCATCTGAGCCTATTGATCTAAATAACTTCAAAATTGAATTAACAGGATTCACTAAAGGAAGTGCTGTACCGAAATTTGCGTTTACTCCTCGTGCTGAAAACAAAACTGGAATTTATTGGCAGATTCATAGAAATTCCGTGAATGAAAAATTCGATAAACTTGTTGAAATCTCAAATACAGGAAATTATGGAAAAATAGCTGAAATATATCCTGAACCAGCTAAAAGAAATCCCATAGTTGAGAATCTTTACTCATTTGTAAATGGGTTTGGCAATGCACCAGCAATGTTTGTTGAATACGATGAAGTAAATGAAAAAATAACTCCGATCTATAAGATTCATAGGTTTAAGTCCGCTGTAAAAAAGGAACTCGTAACTGAAATTAAAGAGGTCGTGGAATCCTTGGCTGAAACTGATGAAGCAGTGGGGAAAATCAGAATCTCTAAACGGGACGGTAAAACTTATAGAAAAATAATTGATACTTATTCTGGGAAACGGTTTTCATTAGATTATGCCCCTGAAGTAATAGTGACTAAATCAAAGAAATACATTTTAAAGTACCCTTTGCGTTGCCTTTTTGCTAAGGAAGATGATTACTTCATAATTCAATCCGAAATGCTGGGTATTATTGGAACTGGGTTATCTGAAGTTGAGGCAGAAATATCATTTGCAGAAGAATTTGAATACATGTACCATCGGCTTAACTCATTAAATTCTAAATCTCTCACAAATCACAATCAGCTTATAAAGAATATCATATCGCAAATAGTTGAAAAAATAGAAGAATGAGTTCTTTAGACCCAGATAAAACATATAAGAATCTCAAAAAAAAGGGATTCATTGATTCAAAAACAAAGAGTGATGATCATAAACGACTTGAATTCTTTTTCGATAAGAAATTGGTTCTATCAACAAAGCTCAGCCATAACAATAAGGATTTAGGTAATTATCTCATTCATCAGATGTCATTTCAATGCCACTTAGACAAAAATGACTTCATTGATTTGGCTAAATGCCCTTTGAGTAAAGAAGAATTTATACATATACTCGAACAAAAAGGTGTGCTTCATTAACCACGTGATTTCGTACTAAACTTTCTCATTAAAGAATTAAGAATGCAGGCATCACATGGTCCAAAATAAAGTGTTTTCAGACACGTACCCCAACTTCAATATTCAGTATTGCATCCTTATTGAATAGTTTTTCTGTAAAACCAAATTTTAGATTATACCTTAGTACCTATCAGCTTCCTGTGTTTAAATGGTATGACTTTAACGCAGAACCAACACTGGCGGATTATCATCACTTTTTAATTATGCGAAGTAATTAAACTCTATGTATAGAGACTCAACGATTTAGCTCTAATTATTCAGGCAACTACTTCGCATAATATTTTACCTCATTTAGCAAGGTTTTGCAGCATTACCATTAATTCACTATTACCCTTCCATGCTGGTATAGTTTCTGAGGTTATGTTTTTATATGCGTTCTTCACCGCTTCAAACGTAAATTTAGGGTTCATACGAGCATATATTTCTGTTGTCAATACTGATTTGTGTCCCAGAAAGTCTCTAATATGCATTAATTCAACTTTCGCTTCCAATAAATGCATTGCTTTGGTATGTCTTATTGAATGGCAACTCAAATGACCAGGCACCAATAAGGGATTTTCGCGGTTAGCCATTTTTACATATTTAACAAGGATATTATTTATCCCATTACGTGTCATCTTTTGCCCCTGATAATTTTGGAACAATGGTTTTTGCGTGTTTTCCCTGTTTAAAAGGCTACTTTGGTTCATGTATTGTCTAAGCAAGGTTACTTGCTTATCGGGGAGAGGTATTGACCTATATTTATTGCCCTTCCCATGCAGGATAACTCTATATGGTTTGTTTGTAATGAATATGGAAGCAGGTGTCAGATCAATGATTTCCTGAACCCTTGCGGCACTTTCATACATCAGGGACAACAGGGCAAGATCCCTGAACCCTTTGGTTTTCTGAGTATCAGGTTGTTGCAATAGCAGTTTCATACCATCGATATTCAGGTAATTAAGAACCTTACTTTCTGTTTTTTTAACAGGAATGGATAATATTTGATGACAGTCAAATAAATGGCTTGGGTTCATATATTCGGCATATTTTATAAAGGAAGATATAGCTGCTAAGCGTTGATTGCGTGTAGCATCACAACAGGCCCTTTTTTCCTGGATCCAGTCAAGGAAGTCAACAACCAGATCCTTATTAATAAGATTGAATGAGAGACTGGTAACCGGTACCTTCCTGTAATCATGTAAATATTTGATGAAGAGGATAAAGGTATAGCTGTATGATTTTATCGTATTCGCACTAACTCCTTTTTCATTAGGCAGGTAGTGGTTCAGAAAGCCGGATAATAACCGGACAAAATCGTTTATATGTTTCATGGCTGTCTTTACATTGTGGATGGAACATCCGGAAGAATATCTACATACAATCCATCGGTATCTCTCAAAAGTTCTGGATACATTTGGGAAGTGAGTCTTATATATTGTTCGGTGGATGCCAACGACTGATGTCCGAGATAGGTCGATAAGTAAGGCCATGAACAATATAGATCTAAACCTTCATAAGAGAGTTTGAGAAAAGAATGACAAGCGAAGGTGTGACGGATATCATGGATTCTGGGCCCTTTTCTGTTACCTGTAAAAGGGATTCCTGCTATTTCAAGTACTTTACGGAACCAGCGATGTACTGCATCATGTTTACAAACGCCACCATTCAATGAGACAAAGAATGAACCGTTTTGCCGTTTCACCCCACTGACGGGAAGCTTATCCCGATTTACCAGATAATCATTGCAGACAGCCATAAGTGAGTCAGATATAGGGATCATCCTGTCTTTCCCATTTTTGGTATCTATTAATGTCAGGTATTTTTCACTAAGATTTACATCCTTGTTCTGAAGAGATAAAGCCTCGCTGATACGAATGCCAGTTCCATAAAGCAACCTTAACAAACAGGGCATGATTAATAGACAGGAATAGACATTTCTACATTTCATCCTTAGGCTATCGCAGGCATGAAAAATTGCATTTATCTCCTCCTGAGAATAGATATAGGGGATAAATGTACAGCCCGGGTATTTGGGAAGTTGCGGAACATAAGTTTTAATGCCCTGATCACGTAAATATTCCATCATCTGTTTCACAACCTTGACTTTACTGTATATAGTAATCTCAGCCTCATTATAGCGTCTAGCAGCCCATCTATCAGATATCTCTTTGGTTAAACCAAGGCTGTTATGGCCTTGCTCCAGGATAAACTGATCGAACTTATAAAGAAGTCTTCCTTCTTCTTCATATTTATATCCAAGACTTCTTTTCAGACCTACAAAGTCATAAATATATGGAGCATATATACTCCATAGTAATCTACTATTTATAGCCATAGCATACCTCCTTCCTGGTTGTAAAAAAGCGGATTAACCAGTGGAACTTCTAAGGCGCAATGACTAAGGGATTCGCTATCTATCCGAATGTAATGTCTGGTCGAGCTTGTGTTCTTGTGACCGAGGACTTCGCTAATCACAGGTAGCGACTGCTTATTGTTAAGTAATTCCTTTACAAGACTATTGCGGAGGGCATGGCCACCATGTCTCCTGTTAGTTGATTTTAACCCAGCGGAGGAAAATCTGCGATTTATCAAGCCAGCAATGGCTTGTGGTCTAATAGGAAGAAATGGAGATATCACAAGTAAAAAGACATACTGCTCATCAGACTTGGGCCTACCGTATTGGATATAATCCAGAAGTGCATTCCCGACTACCGGCAATAAAGGAAGAGATATATTTTTACCCGTTTTATACTGCCTGAGAAAGATAGTGTTCTGATCCCAGTGTAAGTTCTCGAACCGGAGATGCGCGATGTCGGATACCCTTAATCCAAGAAACGCAGCGAGTACTAATATAGCGTAGTCTCTCTTTCCTACTATATTCCCTCTGTCAACTGATTTCAACAATTTTTCTATTTCTTCTTCTGTATAATAGGCAGGTAATTTGGCTTGCATCTGATAATTGTCTCTTGGAATGAAGGTCGATAGATTAGTGGGCATGATCCCCTTCTCAAAAAGAAATTGGAAAAACCCACGCAAATCCATTAATGTGTCGTGGATGAGAGCTTTCTTATGGGGATCAAGACTTTTAATAAAAGTAATGATTTGATGATGCCTGATATCATTAATACTGAAAATACCATTCGTATTGAGCCAGAAATTAAAATTGCTCAAATGGCTTTCCAACTTTTCAAGTGTTATTTGCTTTAAACGCCGGGATTGCTTTTGAGCAAGAAAATCCTTCATTAGAAGACCAATAGACCCACCCAGATGTCTGACCTTACATCTCCTATGTACGGAACCTTTCTCTAAATATTCGCATAGTACTGAAATGGACTTTTCAATGGATTTCTCCTTTTCTGATAATTCTTCATGGGTTCTACCCTTGTAGAGCTCAAGCAAAAAGTCATTACAAACTACAGGGCTGATAAATTTTAAGCCTTTCTTTTTCATGTACTCCTTGACAGGAAGCCATCGGCTTTGATAATGGCGCAGGGTGACATACTTATAAAAAAACTCCTCTTTAAGGTAATTGTATGCCTTTAAGCTAATGTCATCGAAATTGAAATCGTTTTGCATAATAATATTGTATTAGTGAAACTTATAATCACTGGACACCTCATTACAATGTAAATTATTATGCTAACAAAAAAAAGACTAATTAATTATAATTGTTTGATAAATAGGGAGCTTTAAAAATTACTTCGCATAATTAAAAAGTGATGATAATCTGCAATATGCTAATATTATGATAATGCAGACGCCATTATAGACAGATTAGTTCACTCTGCATACAGAATCGAATTGAAGGGTCCAAGTATGAGAAAAAAGCGGTAATATTGTCAGTTACCATCAGTTCTTTGAGATAAAACCTACAAGGGGGTCAACATGGCCGT